>JAXDOR010000070.1:0-9158 GCA_034668825.1 Alphaproteobacteria bacterium
TCACCCGGCCTTCGTCCGGGGTGATCGTCGCTCATTTGACGCCGGCGCCAATATCGGCACGCATACGGTCTATGCGCTGCGCAGCGGATTTTTCGCCCGCACGATCGCCTGCGAGCCGGAGCCGAAGAATGCGCGGCTGCTGGAAATGAACATCGCCGCCAACAAGCTTTCGCCACGGGTCATCGTGGTGGCGAAAGCGCTTGGCGCCGCCGCGGGAGCAGCCGTGCTGCATCTGCATCCGCGCAACAAGGGCGCGCATTCGGTCGGCAGCGCGCCGTCGCGGGACGGACAGGAACAGATCAGCGTCCCGATGACCCGGCTTGAAGACGTGCTGAAAGAGAACGGCGTGGCGCCGGCGCAGGTCGGCGTCATCTGGATCGACGTCGAGGGATCCGAGCCCGATGTGGTGCGCGGCCTCGGCGAATTTCTCGGCGCGGTGCCGCTCGCCATCGAATACGCGCCGCATCGCTACGGCAGTGCGGGAGACGAATTCCGTACGTTGCTGCAACAGCATTATACGACGCTGCATCGCCTCGGCCCGCAAACCGCCGCGCCGGAGCCAATTGCCGCGCTCGCCGGCATCCGCAGCATCACCGATATTTTGGTCTATTGAAGCCGATGCCCGGCGCCGGAACCGACAGCACGAAGGCTTGGGCGGACACCAACGGCCCTGTCATCATCCTGGTCGAACCGCAACTCGGCGAGAATATCGGCGCGGCGGCGCGCGCCATGGGGAATTTCGGCCTGCGGCGGCTGCGCCTCGTCAATCCGCGGCAAGCTTGGCCCAATCCCAAGGCCAAGATGATGGCGGCGGGCGCCGACGCTATTCTCGATAACGCCGAACTCTTTGACACGCTTGAAGCCGCGCTTGCCGATTGCACTTTCGTGCTGGCGGCGACCGCGCGGGCGCACGATCAGGCGAAGCCGGTTGCCGGCCCGCAAGAAGCGGCCGGGATCATCCACACTCATATCGCAACTGGCGACAACGTGGCGGTGGTGTTCGGACGTGAACGCAACGGCCTTGAAAGTCATGAAGTCGGTCTCGCCGACCACATCATCACTTTGCCGGTCAATCCTGCCTTCGCTTCGCTGAATCTCGCGCAGGCCGTGGTCATCATCGCCTACGAGTGGTTCAAGCTCGCGACCGGCGGCGCTCTCCCCTTTTCCATGCCGGAAAAATCAAAACGCGCCGGCAAAGAGCAAATGCTGGCCTTCTTCGCCTCACTCGAACGCGCTCTGGAAAAGGTTGAATTCTTCCGGCCGCCGGAGAAGCGCGACACCATGGTCATCAACCTGCGCAACATCTTCAACCGCATTCAACCCACCCAGCAGGATATCCAGACGCTGCATGGCGTCGTCGCCGCCATTGCCGAGGGGCGCAAGGGATCGGCCAAAGGCGGCATCCTCGATGGCGAGGAAGCGCAGATGCTGCGCACGCTTCTCGCCGAGCATGGCAAAGGTTGTCTTCCCACCGAGCGTGGTCCGGTGCGCGGGCTTGCGCGTCTGCTTCGCCGCAATCCGACCGACGCGGAGCGGATGTTATGGGAAGCTTTGGTCAACGACCGCCGCCTCGCGGGCCGCGGCTTCAAGCGTCAGGTTCCGGTCGGGCCGCACATCCCTGATTTTGTTTCCTTCCCGCTCCATACCGTGATCGATCTCGTTCCCGACGGTGAATCCGAACCGGCCCAGGCGGCGCGCGCGGACAAACGATTGTGGCTCGTGGAGCGCGGCTACAAAATCATTGAGGTCACCGCGGCAGAGGTGGAAGCGGACGTTCCCGCATTGCTCGACCGGCTGACAATGATGTTGGAAAGAGTGTGACCGCCTAAATGTACGTCTACAAATAATCCGGTGCGCGTCGGATGGCCGACGTTCCCCCGCCCAATAATGACCTTTCGATTGCCCGATCTCTGCCACGAGCGCGCAGGAACCAACGCCAACAAACTTAATTTGCCTCATGTGCAACCCAACGCAGGAGGTGTCCGATGATTAAGAGTTTAACAGCCGGTGTTGCCGCGACGGCCTTGGCCGCAGCAGTGATCACGGCTCCAACTAAAGCTGAAGCTTACCCGGTGTGGGTCATTCCCGCGATCATCGCCGCGGGCGTCGGCGGCCTCGCGATCGGCGGGGCGGCTGCAGCGACAGCGCGTCCTTATGCCTATGAACCGGCTCCGGCCGGCGGGGTCTATGTCCGCCCGACCGTTGACGCGACGGCCTGCCATATCGTCCGCGAGCGCACTGCTGCGGGGTGGCGGCGGGTCGAAGTTTGCGACTAACCTGCTGGTGATGACGCAGTCTGCAACACCCCGTGGAAATTTCACGGGGTGTTGCCGTGCCTGACAATCGGCAAGAAATTCAGCCGGCCATGGTTTCCTTCACGGCGGCGACCAACTGCTTCAGGGTGAATGGCTTTGGCAGGAAGGCGTACTGCCCGTGTTCGGGCAGATGCTTCTGGAAAGCGTCTTCGGCATATCCGGAAACAAAAATGATCTTTAGCTCGGGATTGCGCTGACGCATTTCCTTGAGCAGCGTCGGCCCGTCCATCTCCGGCATCACCACGTCGGACACGACAAGGTCCACGCTGCCGCCGCACCGCTCAAGCACTTCTATCGCCTCGACGCCGTTGCCGGCCTCGAGCACCGTATAGCCGCGTGAGATCAGTCCACGGGCATTGAGCGCACGTAAACCTTCCTCGTCCTCCACCAGCAAGATGGTGCCCTGACCGGTCAGGTCTGCCGCCGCCGAACGCACCACCTCCTCGGCCGCGGTAAGCGCGCCCGCGATTGCGGGCGATTCTGATTCGGGGAGTTCCGATGTCTCGCTGTCTTCGGCATCGGGCACATGACGTGGCAGGAAGATCCGGAACGTCGTCCCTTTACCCTCCTCCGAATCTACATAAACGAAGCCGCCAGTCTGCTTGACGATGCCATAGACCGTCGACAGACCGAGCCCGGTGCCCTTGCCGACTTCTTTGGTGGAAAAGAAAGGCTCAAAAATCTTCTCAATAATTTCAGGCGGGATGCCGGAGCCGGTATCGGAAACTTCTACGAGCACGTAATCGGCAGCTGGCATTCCCTTGGAGGGAAAGTTCTTGCTCTCGTCGCTGGGAACGTTTGCCGTCCGTAGCATGAGATGGCCGCCCTCGGGCATCGCGTCGCGGGCATTGACGGCAAGATTCACGATCACCTGCTCAAACTGCGAGGTGTCGACTCTGACCGGCCAGAGATCGCGTCCATGCACGACCTGGAGCACGACCTTTTCGCCGATCAAACGGCGCAGCAGCATGGTCAGATCGGATAACGCTTCGCCGAGATCGAGCACCTGCGGCCGCAGCGTCTGCCGCCGCGAGAAAGCAAGAAGCTGCCGCACCAGGCTGGCTGCCCGGTTGGCATTCTGCTTGATCTGCATGATGTCCGAGAACGATGGGTCAGTCGGCTTATGCGCGTTCAGCAGAAAATCCGTCGCCATCATGATCGCGGACAACACGTTGTTGAAATCGTGTGCGATGCCGCCGGCAAGCTTGCCGACCATGTCCATCTTTTGCGATTGCGCAAACTGGTTTTCGAGCTTGCGCTGGTCCGTCGTTTCCAGAGCGTAGACGATAGCCGCTTCCGCATCCCGCTCCTCTTCCTCGACCGCCGAGATGAAGAACTGCGCCCAGCGTTCCGGCTCGCCCGCGAGCGCAGCCTCGACCGGCGCGATGTCGCCCTGACCCTCGGCAGCCTGCGCGATCGCGGCTTCGAAAGCGGGCCGGTCACGCTCTGCGATAATGGAGAGAATTGAACGATCTTCGCTTTGCGCGCTCTCCCCTTTGGGCACGCCGTGAAACAACCGCGCGAACAGGCCATTGGTGCGCGCAATCTTCCCCGCCTTGTCCACGGTCGCGATTGCCATTGGGGTATTATGAAAGAAGCGCATGAAACGCACTTCCGCCGCCCGCTGCGGGTCGGACGCGCCATCGCGCGCGCGGTTGAGTACGAGCGTGCGTGAAGTTCCAGGCGCACCATCGATGCCGAAGGCTACCTTGTGGAACAGCCGCACAGGCAACGTGCGTCCGCCGCGGGTTCTGAGATCAAGGTCGAGCACTTCCGTTTTCACTTCGCCCGGCGCCGCCGTCATCGTCGTGAGCAGGGACGCCCCCTCCCCCGAAACGATATCGCCGAGTTTGAGGCCGCCGGACCCGACTTGCGCCAGATCATGGTCCAGCCAATTCGCCAGCGTGGCGTTGAGATAGACAATGTCGCCATGGGCGTCGACCGCGAAAAATCCAGCCGGCGCGTGGTCGAGATAGTCGATGGCGTGCTGCAGTTCCTGAAAGATGTTTTCTTGACGCTCACGATCCCGCGTTACGTCGGCAGCGGTCCAGACCGTTAGTCGCGCGTCTCGTTTGTTGGCGCCGAGCGGCCGGACGCGGAGCCGCAGCCAACGGGCAGGCTCTCCATTGACGGCGGCGATGCGAACCTCTTCCTGAAGCCTGCGGCCCTCGCGCCCAGCTTTCAGAAGCCGATAGATCGCTTCGGAAACATCCGGGTCGCCGACAAAGACCCGTTCGATCGGACGCACATCGTTGGCGTCCACGGCATCGATAAGATCGAGGTAGGCGGCGTTGGCGTAGAGAACATGGCCGCTATGGTCGGTTACCAGCAGGCCCTCGAAGGCTCCATCGGTAACAGCCTTGAGCAGGGGATTGCCGGATTCCTTGCCGGGCACGCGCATGACACCGGCAGCCAGCGCGAACAGCGAGAAGACGCCGACGCTCGCCAGCACCGCGAGCAATGCCAGAATGTAGGGTTCGGTATAGGCCCGCCCGACGAAAAGAAGTCCCGTTGCCGCGCCGACAAGCACTATGGCGATCAGAAGCACAAGACCGATGCTGCCGGCGCGAGGGTTGACCGAGCTGCGGTCGACTGCCGCGCGTACCGGACCTTCGCTTTTAACCTGCACTGCCATGAGCGGCTCGATCCCCGCCGCGCTGCTTCGAAGCGGCACGGCTTCTCCTCAGTGCCCTAGCGGGGGCCGTTCGCGCAAGAGGCTCGCGCAGACTCAAGGTTTAAACGTTAGCGGAAGACCGCGCGCCGCAGCCGCATCACGTAACCGATGACTTCGGCAACGGCCTTATAATGTTCGGGGGGAATTTCCTTGTCGAGTTCCACCGTGGCATAGAGCGCACGGGCCAGCGGCGCATTCTCCACAATTGGTATGGAGTGCTTGCCCGCCACTTCCCTGATTTTGAGTGCAACCGCCTCAACGCCTTTGGCTAGGCAGATCGGCGCGTTCATGCCGCGCTCATATTTCAAGGCAATGGCGTAGTGGGTCGGATTGGTGATGACGACGGACGCTTTCGGCACCGCCGCCATCATGCGCTTTCGCATGCGGGCATAGCGGATTTGCCGGATTTTTCCTTTGATCGCCGGGTCGCCTTCGGTCTGCTTGAACTCCTCCTTTAATTCGCGGAGCGACATTTTCTGCCGCTCGAACCAGACCCGGTATTGGAATAAATAATCGGCGGCCGCGACAATCGCGAGGATGGCGACGACAGCCCCCATCATCGATAGCGACAGTGACTTGGTGAACGGCAAGATCAATGTCGGATCGACGGTGACAAGCCCGCCAAGCCGGTGACGTTGCGGCCACAATAGGGCGGCCATCACCGTCCCGATCAACGCCACCTTGATCAGTCCCTTGGCAAAATTGACCAGAGCTTGTTTGGAAAACAGGCGCTTGAAGCCGGCACCCGGCGAGACCTTGCTGAGCTTTGGCATTAAAGCTTCGGACGACCAGACCAGCCGGTGCTGGACCATGTTGCCGGCAATCGCCGCGATCACGAGGATGAGAAACGGAATCGCAAGCACGGCCAGAATGTCGGCGCCGAGCTTCCCGGTCACATTGATCAGCCCCCGCCCATCCACCGTTATGCTGTGGGCATTGGCCAGAAAGCCACGGAGCGTTGTCTGTAAGCCGCTTCCCATCTTGTCGGAGAAAGACAGGAGAATGAGCGTTGCGCCCGCGGTGATGAACCAGGTGTTGACCTCTTGGCTCTTGGCGACATCGCCACGCTTGACGGCTTCGTCGAGCCGTTTCGGCGTCGGGTCTTCTGTGCGTTCCGTAGCTTCCTGCTGTTCGGCCATGCTTGGTCGCCTGCCAGGTCAGGAATGTGGCGCGAGTTCATGCAGCACGTCTTCGACATAGCCGAGAAACGTGCCCATCATCGCGCCGACGACCAGAAGGAGGATAAGGAAGCCAACGAGAATCGACAGCGGAACACCGACGAAGAAAACCTGCATCTGCGGCATCAGCCTCGAGAGCACGCCGAGACCGAGGTTGAACAGCAGTCCAAATACGAGGAATGGCGCTGAAAGCTGCACGCCGATGCGGAAAGCGGCAGCCACCGTTCGTGTCAACAGCGCCGCGATATCTCCGAACAACGGGATCTCGCCGGGATGGAATAGCGAATAGCTGTCGTTAAGTGCCGCGATGACCAAGTGATGAAGGTCGGTGGCGAAGATCAGCGTGATGCCGAGAACCGTGAGAAAATTCCCGACGATGACACCTTGTTGTCCCTGCGTGGGATCGACCGCGGTGACGAAACCGAGTCCAAGCTGTTGAGCAACGATGCTGCCCGCCACCTGCAATGCGGAAATGGCCAGGCGAGCGGTCAATCCGAGCACGGCACCGATCAAAAGTTCCTGAGCAAGCACCGCGATCACCGGGCCAAGCGCCCTGAGATCGACCTGATAGGCATTGCGATGCAGCGGCAGCAGGATCGCGGTCAGGACCAGCGCCACCGTGAGGCGCACGCGCACCGGAACGCTCAGTTCGCCGAGCCCCGGCAGCAGCATGACCATGGTGCCGATCCGCGCGAAGACCAGAAGAAAGGCGGCGGCCAGCATGGGAAGGAACGAGACATCTAATCGCATGTATCGGCCTGAGCCGTCCTCATCCGCCGGCGATGCGGGCTGCCAGCCGGGCCATATAGGACTGCAGGGTATCGGCCATGAACGGCAGCGCGATCAGCATGGCGACGAACATGGCGAGGATTTTCGGCACGAAAACCAGCGTCATTTCCTGGATCTGCGTGAGCGCCTGGAACAGCGAAATCACCACGCCGACAACAAGCCCGATGACCATCAGCGGGCTGGCGACGAGCACCAGCGTCGTGATCGCGTCGCGGGCGACATCCATTACCTCAGGTCCGGTCATGATTCCCCTGTTGGTCCGCGGCTCGATTCATGACCGAAGGTCATATTGGCATACGCATGATTTCCTCATACGCCTGCACCACCTTGTCCCGCACCGAGACCAGCGCATTGACGGCCACTTCTGTTTCCGCGACCGCGGTGACCACATCAACAATATTCGCCTTGCCCGCGGCCATCGATTGAGCCTGCAGATCCGATTTATGGCCCGCCTCCGTCACGGCGCTCATGGCATCCTTCAACAAAGAACCAAAGTTTGGTCCGCCGTGCTCACCACCCATTGCCTTGGCGAGACCGGCCGATGGATCACCGAGACGCGCGAGACTGGCATAGGCGTTAGCTGCGATAGCGGCGGTTGGCATTGTCTTACCTCTGCGAGTTAAGCTTTCAGGATTTCGAGCGTGCGCTGGATCATGCGGCGGGTAGCGCCGATGACATTGATGTTGGCTTCGTAAGAGCGCTGCGCTTCGCGCATGTCGGTCATTTCGATCAGTGAATTGACGTTGGGATATTTCACGTTGCCGTTGGCATCCGCAGCGGGGTGGCCCGGCTCGTATTTCGAGCGGAACGCAGTTTGATCGGTCGTCACGCGACCGAGCTCGACCACCCGCGCATCGAGAGCGCGATCCATCTCGGACCGGAACGTTGGAATCTTCCGACGATAAGGATCAGCGTTCGGTGCCGCCGCCGTCGAATCCGCGTTGGCGATATTTTCGGAAAGAATCCGCATGCGCCCCGCCTGAGCGCGCAACCCTGATGCCGCTATGCTGATCGATTTGAGGAAGTCCACGACTTGCTCCTTGTGCTAAGTGCCGCTTCGCGACGAAGGCGCCACAGAAACTTACCCTCTGCCGACCGCGGTCTTGATCAAGCCGAGGCTGCGGCCGTACAGCGTGGTCGCCGCCTGGTAATCCATCTGATTGGCCGCCACCTTCAACATTTCATCTTCAAGATTGACGGGGGCGGAGGAGTGGCTGCGCGCTGGCGCAAAATATGACCCTCCGTCATGAATCCCGGCGGAAATGTGCCCGGCGTCGGTGCGCGCCAGCGCCAGGCTGCCGCCGATGCCGGTGGCGGAACCGCCGAGATCGGGCGGCGCCAGGTCGCGCGGCCGGAACCCGGGCGAATCCGCATTGGCGACGTTTTCCGCCAAGACACGTTGGCGTTCCTGATGCCACTGCATCCGGCTGCGCAGCATGGAGATAATCGGAATATTCGAGATCGGCATGGCGCGTCCCCACCGCCGGGGGTTTGACCCTACCCCGGTAGGCAGACTTTGCCGATGCTATGGTTAATGCCGGGTTAAATCCGGCTTCCGGCCGCTTTTGCCGTTAATCCGCCGTTTACCCTGGAAAGGGCCGTAGATCGCTGATTTGACGTGCAAAGGCCCGAAAATCTTAATAATTTGTTAGGAGACGCGGCGGCAGATATTACCGCGGGCGTTAACTAATCCACGATTCTCAGGGTCCGTCCCCGGGAGCGTAACGCGGAGATCGTGATGGAAAGTTTGTTCGGCGTAGAAATGCCGACCGCCGGCAAGGTCTTGCTCGCACTTGTGGTCGTGATCGCCCTGATCGGCGGCATCACCTGGGCGGTCCGCCGCTTTGGCGCCGACCGCTTCGGCGGGTCCTCGGCGCGCGGACGGCAGCCCCGCCTCGCCGTCATCGACGCCGCCGCCGTGGACGGCAGGCGCCGCCTGGTTCTCATCCGCCGCGACAATGTGGAACACCTTTTGATGATCGGCGGTCCGACCGACGTGGTCGTCGAGCCGAATATCGTGCGCGCCATCGGCGCGCCGCGTGAGCTGCCGCGAGAAGCTTTGCCGCGTGAGCAACCGCGCGAAGCGCCGCCGGTGCGCGTGACGCCGGCGCTGGATACCTTGACCCGTCCGACACCCATGGCCGACGACACGATGTGGCCGTTGCAGCCGCAATCCGAACCCAGTCCGCGTCCGCCACGTCC
>JAXDOR010000071.1:0-6708 GCA_034668825.1 Alphaproteobacteria bacterium
GGACCGGGCAGTCGAGACCATCATCCGCCAGAACAAGGTCATCAACCCGGGCGACGTGTTCGCGATCAACGCGCCCTATAACGGCGGTACGCACCTGCCCGACATCACCGTCTGCACGCCGGTATTCGGCGGAAAGAAGATCCTGTTCTGGGTCGCCGCGCGCGGACACCACGCCGATATCGGCGGCATCTCTCCCGGCTCGATGTCGCCGCATGCGACGACGATCGAGCAGGAAGGCATCTATATCGACAACTTCAAGCTGGTGGACCGCAGGCGCTTTCGCGAAGACGATACTGGCGCGCTGCTGACCAGCGGCGAATATCCCGCGCGCAATCCGGCGCAGAACATCAATGACCTGAAAGCGCAGATCGCCGCCAACGAAAAGGGCGCGCAAGAATTGCGCAAGATGGTGGCGCAGTTCGGTTTGGAGGTTGTACAGGCTTACATGCGCCACGTGCAGGACAACGCGGCGGAAAGCGTGCGCCGCGTCATCGACCGGCTGCACGATGCCGAATTCAGCTATGAGATGGATCAGGGCACGGTGATCAAGGTGAAGATCACTGTCGACAGGCAGAAGCGCGAGGCGACCGTCGACTTCACCGGCACCTCCCCACAGCAGCCGACCAACTTCAACGCGCCGGAGCCGGTGACCCGCGCAGCGGTGCTCTACGTTTTCCGCGTCATGGTGGACGACGACATCCCGATGAATGCCGGATGCTTGCAGCCGATCCGCATTATCATCCCGCCGAAGACGATGCTGACGCCGGAATATCCGGCTGCCGTGGTCGCCGGCAATGTCGAGACTTCGCAGGCGGTGACGAATTGCTTGTTTGGCGCGCTCGGCGCCATGGCCGCCGCGCAAGGCACCATGAACAATCTGAATTTCGGAAATGATAGGTATCAATATTACGAGACGATCTGCTCCGGTTCACCCGCCGGCCCCGGTTTTCCCGGCACCGACGCCGTGCAGACGCACATGACGAATACGCGCCTCACCGATCCGGAGGTGCTGGAGCAACGCTATCCGGTGCTGCTGGAGGATTTCCACATCCGCAAAGGATCGGGCGGGCGCGGAAAATGGAATGCCGGCGACGGCGTGTTACGCGCGATCCGCTTCCTGGAAAAGATGGAATGCACGATTTTGTCCGGCCATCGCCGGGTGCAGCCTTTTGGCCTTGAAGGCGGCGAAGCGGGACAAGTGGGTGAGAATTCCGTGCGGCGGAAAGATGGAACGGTCGAGAAACTTCAGGCCTGCGACGCCACCGTGCTGGAGGCAGGCGAGACCATCGTCATCCAGACGCCGACCGCTGGCGGATATGGGAAATCTCAAAAAAATTAGCACACGATTTTTTATCGACTCAACCTACTTGTGCTGGATCCTACTTGCTCTGCCGAGCTGTTCTAGCCGGTTGAATTTGCCCCCTATTCAGCAATCGTAAGCGCCTTAGTAGTACTATTATCGACCTTCAGCTTCGGCGTGGCACCCCTAAGGGCAATCGCAACAAGGTTGCGCACTCCCGAACGGGTGCATTGATACTCAATTGTATTCATTACGTGGATAGCATCTGAGAACAAGAAGTAGCTCGAATCTCCAACTGGAACAATGTTCGGTGATGGTACAATATTTCCGTTCGTTGAGCCGCCAATATTTTTTAGAAAGTCCATTGCATACTGATTCTGTGCGGCTTCAACCAACTCACGTGCAGCTTCGCGATCGACTATTGGAAGAAAGCGATAGTCCTGATAGGCATTAATGCCGTCATTGACCGCTGTTTGCGAAATTGCCAATGCGCTTCTAAGCGTGCCGTTAGCAGATGCTAACGCAAGTATCGTGCTCGAGAGTCCGAAACTGATACCCAGTTCCTTCTGCAGAAACTCGAAGTATTGATTTCGCTCATCTAGGTCGAGGAGATAGTTGCGACACACGATCTGCGCTGCTCGCCAGCCCGTCGTCACATAATATCTCAATAGTACCGGATAGCCACCCATCGTTCCAACCCATTCACGAAACTTCTTACTTTCGCCATCACCGGTCAAAGTGCTGTGGTCATAGACTCGCTGTTTCAAACTCGCGGTCACAAATGGAGGTGTTGCACGGCTTGTGACTGGAGCCATGAAAGGAATCGTTTGGAACCCTGCACGCTGCGATCTCTCTGCTATTTCTCCATATTCAATCGTGTCAAACCCATAATATTTCGCCATTAATATCGTAGCTTGCATAAATAATTGGATCGCCATATCTGTTTCGTTAGCGGTGACAAGCTGTGGTGGATTGAGCGGCGCACGTCCCGAACATCCCGCCAAGTTCAACAAAACAACGCAAGCGACAACAGCCGCCCGGAACTTCATGGCACCCCTCCCACCCTGACAACCCCAAGACGATGCAACCATGACGGGTTGAGGATAGGAATACCGTTGCCGCTGATTAGGAGAACAACTTGAACTATCGACAGACAATCAGTGGAAAAAAGAGCGCATTGAGAGATAATTCTTTGAAAGCAAAGGGAAACTTCCCGCTCCAAGGTTTCAACAAAACGGCTGTGGAAAACGGGGATTATTTTCGCCTGAAACTAAGCGCGACTTCTAGTAGTTGATCCTGGCTTCAGGTGAGGCGCGTTCTCATATCGCATGCGATGACAGGGTTACCGCGGATATAAAACTCCGCTCGTGCCCACAATCGGATCCCAGCAGCAATCTCTCAAAGGAACATATAACGTGGTCTGCGATCACATGCTCACGAGCATTCTATAAGACGAGCGCGCTCGCGAACCAAGCACGTCGCCGAATAATCTACGCCTGCTGAATCGCCGAAAGCACCCAGTTGCCGCGCGGTTCGCGACGGAAGGTCCAGACTTCCGTCACTTCCTGCGGATTGGTACCGCCCTCGACCAGCCGCCCGGTGGCGCGCTCGACGGTCTGATCCACCAGCGAAAAGCGCATCGCAACGGTGGCGTAGTCGGTGTTGCCTTCGCGCCAGGCTTCCGCGAGATCGCCCTGCAGCAGCTTGACGTCAGAGATTTGATTGACGACGCCGCGGCTGGAATTCCGCGCCAGATCCTCGGCAAAATAAGACAGCATTTCCGGCGTCACGTGGCCACGCAAGGCGCTAAGGTCTTCCGCGCTATAGGCCGCCTGGATTTCGGTGAGCAGGCGCTCGAAGCTGTCGAAGTCGGCGGGCTTGATCCCAACCTGATCGCCGGCCGCCGAAGCGGCTGCGGCGCCTCCGCCTCCGAGGCCCAAGCCAAGACCGCCCAAACCCGAGCCGCCACTGGGTGCATCGCGCATGGACGGGCCGGCAAAGGCCGGCTGTTGACGGCGCTGCCACCAAGCCCAGGCGAGACGCGCGACGATGACGACAAGCCCAACTTGCAACAGCAGGCCGAGGAACGAAGCCATGCCGCCAAGGCCGCCGAACAGCCCATGGCCGAACAGCATGCCAAAGAGACCGGCGCCGATGAATCCCGCTGCCAGCCCGCCGAGCAGACCGCCGCCGAAGAAGCCGCCGGGGCGGCCGAAGAGGCCACCCGAAGGCGCGGCGGAAGGAGTGTTGACAGCGCCCGGCTGGGTCACGGAACGCTGCAGAGGCGCGGCCGTGGAAGGCGCCGTCCGCGTCGGAGCCGGCGCGGAAAACGTGCGCGCGCCACGGCTGCCACCGCTGGACCCGCCGCCTACCCGTGCATCGGCCTCTACGGCGACGAAAGCAAGCGTCGCCGCGACAGCAAGTAACGCTGCAACCAGACGAAAACGGAAGCGGAGCATGTGGCTCTCCCTTGGCGCGCGGTCAGACCGCGGACAGCAATCTATATGGTGTCTGACACCTGATTTATAAAGGGCGAGATGCGGCAAAAGGCAGCGGGCCGGGCGCTGACTATCCAGCAGCCGACCGAGGAACGCTTTCCGGCTCTTCGACCCCAGCCGGCGCTTTAGGCGGGGAAGCCGCGATCTCGGTCCGAACGCTGGAGCGGACGAGCCGGTTGGAACCGTCGTAATCCGCCACCGCGAGCTTGTCGTCGGCGAGAACGACCCGGTTCCGGCCTCCGGTCTTGGCGGCATAGAGCGCCATGTCCCCCCGCTTGAGCACTTGGTCGACACTTTCTCCAGACTGCCACTCGGCGACGCCGAAGCTGCAAGTCAGCGTCACGGTCTCTTTGCCGGCGGCGAACTGCAATGCCGCCATCTCCCGGCGCAAGCCTTCCGCAATCACCGCGGTGGCCGCAAGATTGCGGCCCGGCAGCAATACGGCGAATTCCTCGCCGCCGAGCCGGCCGACGATCGGGCTGGCACCGGAAATGGTGCTGGCGACTTCGCGAATGGCCTTGTCGCCGACGTCATGCCCATACACGTCGTTGATCCTTTTGAAGTGATCGATGTCGAGCATGATGCCGGAAAAGGTGCCGATAGCGGCGACCTGGGCGTGGGTTTCCGCCGCCCTTTCAAAGAAGGCCCGCCGGTTGAAAATGCCGGTCAACGAGTCCAGCGATGCAAGCTGGATCAAATCGCGGTGCATGGAAGCCAGGCGCTCGGCGGCGCGCAAACGCGCGTAGAGCTCCTCGGCAACGGGCGGCTTGCCGATAAAATCGTCAGCGCCGGAATCCAGCGCCTCCACCAGATTGCGCCGCTCCTGGTTCGACGACATCAAGATGACGTAGATCGGCCGGCGGTCGCTCGCGAGTAGCCGCGTTTCCCAGCACAGCTCCAGGCCTGTGATCGACAACGGCTCGGCGCTGGTGATCAGCGCGTCAACCGAGGTGTCCTTCTTGACGTATTCGAGCGCGGCGCGCCCGTCGATAAACGGCCGCACATCGTCACCACGGGTTTCCAGCAACCGCGTGACAAACTTCAACACGGTGCGGCTCGGATCTACCAATACGACGCGCATGAGTTGGATATAGTAGCAAACTCATACCCGCCGATTAAAATCCATGTGCAAATTGATACGTAATACTGCGGAGCCTCGCTCCGGTACCAACTATTAACTACGTCGCCGCAAATTGCCGCCAATGAGCTCAGTTAACCAGCATCCGCAGTCAATCGTCTTCCATCCACTCGTCCGCATCCACAGGCGCAAAAGCTGCTACCGGCGGGCGTTTCTTGCCGATCGACCCGGTAACTCCGGGATCGCCGCGCTGCGCATAGGAGCCATTACGCCGCCCGGCACGCGCCGCGGCGACTTCCCCAGGAATGGCCTTGGGCTGGCAGATCTGGCGCCGGCTGGCGCGCCGCATCAAATCGACGTGGATGTGATTGTAATGATACTGGTTCGACCCCGGTGCCAGCACGGTGGTGAATTCCTCGCAGGCGCCGCCCTGCACGTCATGCAGGAAGCCCTGCTCTTCCGGCGCGCCGTTCCAGCCGGTCTGCACGACCACCTTACGGCCGTCGGCCAAGGTGAAGGCGGCGATATCCAGCGCATTTCCGAAAGCATGTTCGGAAATAGGTGCGCCCGCCTGCCCGTTCATTCCCCTGCAGGAATAAGAGGAAATCTGTTTGATCTCGACAACCGGCTGGCCGAACCAGCGTATCGCTGCTGGTTGCACCGTCGCCGCGATCCATTGGTCGAGCGCGGACACGATGGGGCAGGCCAGAGTAGCAGCGGGCGTTACCGCCACCGGACCGATGGCGGCTGTCATTTGCGGGCCGCGCGGTGGACCAAGCGGAATCGGCGTGCTCGGAGCCTGGCTAGGGGGATATGAGGGGCTCGGCACACTCTGCGGCGGATAATACGGCGGCGGCTCGATCTCATCCTGCTCCAGGATGTCGGCGATGCCGGGCGGAGTGAGCGACAGCGGCGTGCTTTGCGGCGGCGGCGGAGAGTAACGCGCCGATGCGGGCGGAGGATAAGGCTCGGACATGGGTGCAGGGGAACGCGCCACGGCGACCGGCCAGCGTGGCTGCGTGACGGAAGAATTGGGAATAGCCCCCGGCGGGCGCGGGTCGTCGGCGAAGGCGAGTGCCTCGCCCTCGCCCAGTGCCGCCACCTTCAAGGGAAAGTCGGCGCCGCAGATTCCCGGTCCTTCAATCGGATTGATGCGGACAAGCGCCGAGGTCTCCTTGACGGAGCCGGACTTAAGACACTGCACCTCCGCCTCGTGCCGCCAAGCTTCGCGTTCCCTGACCTGAAAGAAACTACGACCACAGCCGGCGAGCGCAACGAGGACGACGGAGCCGACGAGACACAAACGTACTCCAGGCGTCATGACGCGAAGAATGAGATGGATTCTGTTAACGACGAGGAAAGGATTGCCCGCGGCGATGCTTTCGGGTCACATCGCGGCGCGTCGGAGGATTTCATGGTAAAGGCCAGGCTAACTTTCGCAATCGCCGTTCGACCGGCAGGAAGTCGCGATGCTGTCGGCGCTTGAACTTGCGAGCCAGATCGAAGCCGGCACACTTAAGCCCGCGGCAGTAATCGATCTCTGCGCCGAGGCAATTGAGGCGCGTGAAAACGAGATCGGCGCCTTCGTGGCGCTCGACATCGAGGCAGCCCGCCGCCGCGCCGAAGCCCCTGCCCTTGCCGCAGCTCCGCTGCGCGGCCTTCCTATCGGCGTTAAGGATATTTTCAACACCGCCGATTTTCCGACCGAATACGGCTCGCCGATTTATGCCGGTCATCGCCCGGTGGCGGATAGCGCGGTGGTGTCGCTGCTACGTCGCGCCGGCGGCGTTGTCCTCGGCAAGACCGTGACGACGGAATTTGCGTATATGCAG
>JAXDOR010000072.1:0-15268 GCA_034668825.1 Alphaproteobacteria bacterium
TTATTGGGTTATCAGTGCATAGCGCCGAGGAGGCGCGGAACGTTGATGGGGCTCTTATCGACTACGTGATTGCCGGGCCGGTTTTCGCCACGGCGAGCAAGCCGGATTATGGCCCGACGCTTGGACCAGATGGGCTTGCGCTGATTGTCCAGGCATCTACCGTGCCGGTCATCGCTATCGGCGGCATCACGCCGGAAAACCTGCCCGATTGTATCGCGGCCGGTGCGGCCGGCATCGCCGTCATGGGCAGCGTCATGCGCGCGGACGATCCGCAAAGTCTGATGCAGCAGTTTCTCGCGGCACTCACCGCGCCTCAGCCGCGTCCCCGATAGGGCGTGACGCCCTGGTCCGGCAGCCAAACGCCGATGGGCAGCTTGCCCGATTGCCAAAACACGTCGATCGGAATCCCGCCGCGCGGATACCAGTAGCCGCCAATGCGCAGGAAGCGCGGCATGAGCACCTGCACCAGTTTCTTGCCGATGGCGACAGTGCAGTCTTCGTGGAAGGCACCGTGATTGCGGAAGCTCGCCAGGTAAAGCTTCAGCGACTTCGACTCCAGCAGCCAGCGCTGCGGCACGTAGTCGATCACCAGATGCGCGAAGTCCGGCTGGCCGGTGATCGGGCAAAGCGTGGTGAATTCCGGCGCGGTAAAACGCGCGACGTAATTCGTGTCCGGATGCGGATTTGCCACGCGGTCGAGAACAGCCTTGGCGGGCGACGCGGGGATGCGGCTTGGTTTACCGAGATGGAGCGTTTTCTTAGGCATGGGCCTTCATACACCAATCGCGCCGATTGCTGGATGCCCGGCTTTCGCGGAGCATGACAATGTGCTTAATCCGCTTCATTCCAATGGGATAGAGTGCAGCACAATGACCGCTATCGTCGACATCATCGGCCGTGAAATCCTCGACAGCCGGGGCAATCCGACCGTGGAGGTCGATGTGGTGCTGGAAAACGGCTCGCTGGGCCGTGCCGCCGTTCCGTCGGGGGCTTCTACCGGCGCCCATGAGGCGGTGGAACTGCGCGACGGCGACAAGAAACGCTATCTCGGTAAGGGCGTGCGCAAGGCGGTGGATGCGGTCAATGGCGAGATTTTCGACGCCGTCGGCGGCATAGACGCCGAAACCCAGGCCAAGATTGACGAGACAATGATTACGCTCGACGGCACGCCAAACAAATCTCGTCTCGGCGCCAATGCCATCCTCGGCGTCTCGCTTGCGGTGGCGAAAGCGGCGGCTGCGGCCAATAGTCTGCCGCTCTATCGCTATGTGGGCGGCACCTCCGCGCGGCTGTTGCCAGTGCCGATGATGAACATCATCAATGGCGGCGCGCATGCCGACAATCCGATCGACTTCCAGGAATTCATGGTGATGCCGGCCGGCGCGCCGACATTCGCCGAGGCGCTGCGCATGGGCGCGGAGATTTTCCACACGCTGAAGAGCGCGTTGAAGGAAGCGGGCCACAACACCAACGTCGGCGACGAAGGCGGCTTCGCGCCGAACCTGCCGTCGGCCGATGCGGCGCTTGAATTCGTCGTCAAGGCCATCGACAAGGCGGGGTTTAAAGCCGGCAAGGACGTAATGCTGGCACTCGATTGCGCTTCCACGGAATTTTTCAAGAACGGTAAGTATGTTTACGAAGGCGAGGGCAAGACCCGCTCGAAACAGGAGCAGGCCAAATACCTTGCCGATCTCGTGGCCCGCTATCCGATCGTCTCCATCGAGGACGGCATGGCCGAGGACGATATGGAGGGCTGGAAGATTTTGACCGACCTCATCGGGAGCAAATGCCAGTTGGTCGGCGACGATCTGTTCGTCACCAACGTCGCGCGTCTGTCGCATGGCATCAAGGACGGCATCGCCAACTCGATCCTGGTGAAGGTCAATCAGATCGGCACGCTCACGGAAACGCTGGCCGCGGTGGAGATGGCGCACAAAGGTGGCTACACAGCGGTCATGTCGCATCGCTCCGGGGAAACCGAAGACGCCACCATCGCCGATCTCGCGGTCGCCACCAACTGCGGGCAGATCAAGACCGGCTCGCTGGCGCGGTCCGACCGCGTCGCCAAATATAATCAGCTTTTGCGGATCGAGGAAGAGTTGGGGGCGCAGGCGCAATATGCTGGCCGTTCCGCGTTGAAAGCGTTGGAGTCGCAATAGCGATGTCGGCGCAGCAAGACATCAAACGATTGACTGCGCCCGACACTTTGGCGCGCAAAGGCGGCACGCCGATCGTCTGCCTCACGTCGTATCACGCGCATACCGCCCGCATCCTCGATCAGCACTGCGACATCATTCTCGTCGGCGACTCGCTCGGCATGGTGATGCATGGTTTTGAGAACACCATTCCTGTCACGCTCGACATGATGATCCTGCAAGGCCGCGCGGTGATGCGCGGCTCGCAGCGCGCACTGGTGATCGTCGACATGCCGTTCGGCTCCTACGAAGCGTCGAAGGAGCAGGCTTTTCATTCGGCGGCGCGCGTGCTGAAGGAAACCCATTGCGGCGCAATCAAGCTGGAAGGCGGACGGCGGATGGCGGAGACCATCGCCTTCCTGGTGGAGCGCGGCATACCGGTGATGGCGCATATCGGCATGACGCCGCAATCCATCAATGTGCTCGGCTCCTTCAAGGCGCGTGGACGCGACGAAAGCGAATGGGCCGCCTTCGACGACGACGCCCGCGCCGTATCCGACGCCGGCGCCTTTTCCGTGGTCATCGAAGCGGTGGCGGAACCCCTGGCCCGGCGTATCACCGCAGACATCCCGATCCCCACCATCGGCATCGGCGCCAGCCCGGCCTGCGATGGCCAGGTCCTGGTGCTGGAAGACATGCTCGGGCTGTCGCCGCGGGTACCGAAATTCGTCAAACGTTATACGGAGCTGGGGCCTTCAATCGGCAAGGCCGTCGAGGCCTATGCGGAGGAGGTGCGGGCGCGCACCTTTCCCGGCCCGCAGCATGTCTACGACATGAAGCGCAAGGACCGCTGAAACCAAGCTGATACGCTGATCCAGCGCATTTACGATTGTGGCATCAAGCCTTTGCCTTGCCACCGCCATATCGTTAGGTTACGCGCGCTTGCGCTGGCAACGTTAAGATTGCGGCGGTTGCGAAGGGTCCCGAGGGGTTTAAGTGTCCGATATTTTCAATGAAGTTGATGAGGAAGTCCGGCGGGAACAGCTCAAGAAGCTGTGGGATCGGCACAGCCACTACATCGTGGGAGCTGCCGTCCTCGTCGTTCTGCTGGTCGCCGCTTGGCGCGGCTATGAATGGTGGGAGGGACAAAAGGCAGCCGAAGCAGGCGCCGCGTTCCAGGCCGCCATCGCGCTGAGCGAGCAGGGCAAGCATGCCGAGGCCGAAGCAGCGTTTGCCAAGATCACCGACGTAGGTGCGTCGGGCTATCGCGATCTCGCGCGTTTGCGCGAGGCAGCAGAGGTAGCACAACGCGATCCGAAGGCGGCGGTTGCTGCCTACGACGCGCTCGCAGCCGACAGACGGATGCCTCAACTACTGCAGGATCTCGCCGCGCTGCGTGCAGGTTTTATCCTCGTCGACACTGCTCCGCTCGCCGATGTGCGCCAGCGCCTGGAAGCGTTGACGGCGCCGGACCGCACTTTCCGCAACACGGCGCGAGAACTTATTGGGCTTTCCGCTTGGCGTGCCGGGGACCTTCCTGCCGCGCGAAATTGGTTTGACATGATCATCACCGATGTCGCGGCGTCCGACACGACGCGGCGCCGCATCGACATGCTTATGGCTCTGGCTGCAACCGACGGCAAAAGCTGAGCAGGGAAGACCGACATGTTCCGCTTCAACCGTGTACTCCTGACCGCGTCAACGTTGGCGCTCGGATTGTTGCTCTCCGCGTGCGAGAGTTTCGATCCGACCGACATGATGCCCAACACTTGGTTTGGCGGCGGCAAGAAGCCGTTGCCCGGCGAGCGCCATGCGGTATTTCCCGAGGGCGTTCCCGGGGTAGCGCAGGGCGTTCCCCCTGAAATGGTGAAGGGCAACCAGCAGCAGTTTGAAGAACAGGCAGCGGCGGTGGAACCTGCTCCGGCTCCTCGCCCCGCGAAGGCGGCGGCAGCGCAGCCGGCGAAGCCTAAACCCAAGGCAAAGAAACCGAGCACGGCGCAGGCGCAGCCCGCGACTGCCGCGCCCGCTCAGTCCAGCCGATCGGCTGCTTCACCATGGCCAGGGCAGTCCTCTACGAATGTGTCGCCTTGGCCGGACGCGCCGAGACCAAACACTTTTTCCCGCTGATAGCTTCAGTACGGTACTTTGGCGCGCATTCTTTCCCGCGCTGCCGGATCGCGTCATGACTTTCACCATTGCCATTGTCGGCCGGCCCAACGTGGGCAAATCCACGCTGTTCAACCGGCTTGTTGGCCGCCGCGTAGCGCTGGTCGACGATCGGCCTGGCGTGACGCGTGACCGACGCGAAGGCAGTGCGCGGCTCGGTGATATCGAATTCACCGTGATCGATACCGCTGGCCTTGAGGACGCGGCGGCGGAAAGCTTGTCAGGCAGGATGCGGACTCAGACTGAAGCCGCGATTGCCGACGCGGATGCGATCTTTTTCATGATCGATGCCCGTATCGGGCCGCTGCCGGAAGATCGCGGCTTCGCCGATCTCGTGCGCCGGTCGGGCAAGCCGGCGATGGTAATTGCCAACAAGAGCGAAGGCAAAGCAGGGGAGGCCGGTGCGCTCGAAGCCTACGCGCTTGGCCTAGGCGAGCCGATTGCCATCTCCGCGGAACATGGAGAAGGTCTTGCCGATCTCTATGAGGCGTTGCGCGCAGCGCTACCGGAGGAGACTGCTGCTCCCGACGAGAACGAAGAGTCCGCGACTGCGGAACCGGGCACGCCGCAGGTTATTCGCGTGGCCGTGGTCGGACGTCCCAATGTCGGTAAATCGACGCTGATCAACCGGCTGCTCGGCGAAGAGCGGCTTCTGACCGGTCCGGAGGCGGGAATCACCCGCGATGCCATCGCGGTGCCGCTGGAATGGCATGGCCAACATTTCCGCGTTTACGACACTGCCGGGATGCGGCGGCGTTCCAAGGTGCAGGAGAAGCTCGAAAAGCTATCGGTCGCCGACGCCCTCGACGCCATCCGCTTTGCCGAAGTGGTCGTGGTGTTGATGGATTCCGAGCGGCCCTTCGAGGACCAGGATATGCGCATTGCCGATCTCGTCGAGCGCGAGGGCCGCGCCTTGGTCATGGGCATGAGCAAGACGGATTTGATTGCAAAACAGGGCGGCGGGATTTCCAAGCTTCGCGAGGAAATGGATCACAGGCTTCCGCAGGTAAAAGGCGTGCCTATTGTCCCTGTCTCGGGTTTGACGGGGGAGGGCCTCGATCGCTTGATGCGGGCGATCGCTGAAAGCCACGCCGTCTGGAACCGGCGCGTGCCGACGAGTGCACTCAATCGCTGGCTGGGAGAGGCGCTGGCGGAACACGCGCCGCCGGCGGTGTCGGGTCGCCGGCTGAAGCTCAACTACATCACTCAGCACAAAGCCCGACCGCCGAGCTTCATCCTGTCCTGCACCCGCGCCGACGCCGTCCCCGATGCTTACAAGCGCTATCTGGTCAATGGACTGCGTGAGGCCTTCGATCTGCCGGGGACGCCGATCCGGCTGATGCTGCGGGAAAAGGAAAATCCCTTCAAAGGCCGCAAGCGAAATTGATCGTTCACCCCGTCAATTGCCGGACTTCGTTGAGCACGAAATTGCCGACGCGTTTGCCGCGGTTGCGTAAAAACCGCAGCAGGCCAGAGTCGACGAAATAGGTCAGCAAAATGCTGTCCCGGGTCTCGACCTCGTTTCCGACCGGATCGGCGGAGTGCCAAGTGTCGGTACCGACCGCGAAGGCATAGCCGCTGTTGCGGGCGAATTTCATCTGCGTGGCTTTTTCCAGGCTGCGATCCGGGAGCACGCTGTGGAAGATGGTGCCGATATGGGTCGCTGCATTATCGCGCGGCAAATAGAATTGTACCGTGATCCCCTTCCAGCGCGTGTCGGTGTGCGGGTCGATCTTATAGCCCGGGATGTCGCGGGTCAGAATCGGAATGGGGTAGAAGCCAGTCTCGGCGAAGTCCGGGCCGAAGCGCCGCTTCAGGGGTTCGGCCAGGCGACGCATGAACGCGGCCTGTAACTCGCTCGAGCACAGAGCGCGTCCGACTAGATCCCAGAGCCGCCGCTTCTCCGAGGGCAGATTGCGGATGTATTCCGGGAAGAGGTCTATTTTGACCCGCGTCGGCGTGCCGTCGTCCCGAACGTTTGCGGCGCGGCCCGACATAGGCCGGTAATCGGCAACAACGGGCATCGCCTCCAACATGCGCGCATACACGTCTTCCGGAAACACCCGTTCGAATTCGAGGTGATAGAAGGGACTCTCGCGAGCCGGTGTTGCTTCGACCGAGCCCACAACAAAATCGATCAACCCTTTGAGTTCTGGACGTTTCATCGGTTCAGAATGGCCTCCGCCGCACCGCATGTGACTCCCTTGCGCGAACTGAAGCACGTCCTTTAGCGATTTTTCAAGACCGAGAATCTCGCTGGCGCCATGCGGAGGGATCGGCCCGTTAAAGTGACTTTAATAGCCGCCACCGCATGCTCTCCACCATGGTCACCCGCAAACGACTCCGGTCCATTCTCACCGCGCTCGGGCTCTATGCTGCGGCAGCCCTCTTCATCGGATATTTCGCCGTCAATGCCTTTTCCGGCAATCTTGGCCTGCGCGCCAAACAGGAGCTGGATCTCCAGATCGTGGAGCTTAGCGGCGAACTGGACCGCGCCAAGACGGAACGCGCGCAATGGGACCGCCGGGTTTCATTGCTGCGGTCCGACCGTCTCGACCCCGACATGTTGAACGAACGGGCTCGGGCCGAGTTGAACTACGTCGATCCCCACGAAGTTACGCTGTTGTTGAAGCAGCGATAGGCGTTTTGCCGGCCGCCAGGCCTGCGTCCCCGACGCCCTTTCATGTGCTTCCGCCTTAGGAGGAATTGGGCTATGGGATGCCATCGCCGCCGCCATTCCATGACATCGCCCCAGGACAGCCATGGCCGTTTCCAGTACTAAGCCCGCGGCGCAGCCCGCCTCCTCCCGAGCCTCTTCGGAGGACAGACCCGCCGATGCCGCGGCTGCGCCCGATTTCAGCAAGGATCAAGAGCTTTACGCGTTGCGGGAGATGCTCCGCATCCGGCGTTTCGAGGAAAAGGCCGGGCAGATGTACGGCATGGGGCTGATCGGTGGCTTCTGCCACCTCTATATCGGCCAGGAAGCCGTCGTGGTGGGCATGCAGTTGGCACTCAAGCCGGGCGACCAGGTGATCACCAGCTACCGCGATCATGGTCACATGCTGGCCTGCGGCATGGACCCGAAAGGCGTCATGGCGGAGCTGACCGGCCGCCAGCATGGCTATTCCCGCGGCAAGGGCGGCTCCATGCACATGTTCTCCGTGGAGAAAGGCTTTTACGGCGGCCACGGCATTGTCGGCGCGTCCGTCCCCATCGGCACCGGTTTGGCCTTTGCCAACCGCTATCGGGAAAACGACAACGTCTGCCTGACCTATTTCGGCGACGGCGCCGCGAACCAGGGCCAGGTCTACGAAAGCTTCAACATGGCGGAGCTATGGAAGCTGCCCGTGGTCTATGTGATCGAAAACAACCGCTATGCCATGGGCACCGCCATCACCCGCTCATCGGCAACCACCAATCTCGCCAAGCGCGGCCTTTCCTTCGGCGTCCCCGGCGAGCAGGTCGACGGCATGGATGTGCGCGCAGTGAAGGCCGCCGGCGAGAAGGCGGTCAAGTGGTGCCGCGACGGCAAAGGCCCCTATATTCTGGAAATGCTCACCTACCGTTATCGCGGCCATTCCATGTCCGACCCGGCAAAATATCGCACGCGCGAGGAGGTGGAGAAGGTCCGCACCGAGCATGATCCCATCGAACAGGTACGCCATCGCCTGTTGGAGAAAAAATGGGCCAGCGAGGATGAACTGAAAAAGATCGACGCTCAGGTGCGCGCCATCGTCAACGAGGCCGCTGAATTCGCAACCCATGATCCCGAACCCGACCCATCCGAGCTCTACACCAACGTCTTGCGCTGACTCTTCGCGCCCAACGGCTACTGATTAAACGCATACCGTCCAACGACCCGCCTTTCGTCCCATAGAGTTCAAAACGCCCATGCCGATCCAAGTGCTGATGCCCGCGCTTTCGCCCACCATGGAGAAGGGCAACCTCGCCAAATGGCTCAAGAAGGAAGGTGAGACGATCAAGAGCGGCGATATCATCGCCGAGATTGAAACTGATAAGGCGACCATGGAGGTCGAAGCGACCGATGAGGGCACGCTCGGGAAGATTTTAGTGCCGGAAGGCACGCAGGACGTCGCCGTCAACACGCCCATCGCCACCATTCTCGCCGAAGGCGAAGACGCCGCCGCGTCAAACGGAGCTAAGGCTTCACCGGTAGCGCAACAGCAGAAGGGCGAGGAATCCGCGCCACCGGCCGCGCCGGACGTCCCCGCTGCAAAAGCCGCGCGCGCACCAGCCGCGCCGAAATCCGCGGTCGCCGCGCCGCCGCAGCCAGAAGCCCTTCCCGAGCCGGACGTGCCGGAAGGCACCGAAATGGTGATCATGACGGTGCGCGAAGCCCTGCGGGACGCCATGGCCGAGGAAATGCGCCGCGACAAGGATGTCTTCGTCATGGGCGAGGAGGTCGCGGAGTATCAGGGCGCCTATAAGGTCACCCAGGGCCTGCTGCAGGAATTCGGCGCCAAGCGCGTCATCGACACGCCGATCACGGAGCACGGCTTCGCCGGACTTGGCGTCGGCGCCGCGCTCGCCGGTCTCAAACCGATTGTCGAGTTCATGACCTGGAACTTTGCCATGCAAGCCATGGATCAGCTCATCAATTCCGCGGCCAAGACCCTGTACATGTCCGGGGGGCAGATGGGCGCGCAGATTGTCTTCCGCGGACCCAACGGCGCCGCCGCCCGCGTCGCCGCGCAGCACAGCCAGGATTTCTCCGCCTGGTATTCCCACATCCCCGGCCTAATCGTGATCTCGCCTTATACCGCCGCTGATGCCAAAGGTTTACTGAAAGCCGCGATCCGAAATCTCAACCCAATCATCTTCCTGGAAAATGAGATTCTCTACGGCCAATCCTTCCCGGTGCCGAAGCTCGACGACTACGTAGTTCCGATCGGCAAGGCAAAGGTCGTGCGCGCCGGCAGCGACGTCACCATCGTTTCCTGGTCGATGGGCATGACCTACGCGCTGAAAGCCGCCGAGGAATTGGCGAAAGAGAATATCTCCGCCGAGGTGATCGACCTGCGCACGCTGCGACCGTTGGATACCGACACCATCATCGAATCCGTGAAGAAGACCGGCCGCGTCGTCACGGTGGAGGAGGGTTGGCAGCAAAACGGCATCGGCAGCGAAATCGCTGCGCGGGTCATGGAGCGCGCCTTCGATTACCTCGACGCGCCTGTTGCGCGGATCGCGGCCAAGGACGTGCCGATGCCTTATGCCGCCAATCTGGAAAAGCTGGCGCTGCCGTCGGTGAAGGAAGTCGTCGAGGCGGCGAAGGCCGTTTCCTACCGGTAACGCGCGCCATGCCCACCAACATCCTGATGCCTGCGCTATCGCCCACCATGGAGAAGGGCAATCTCGCCAAGTGGGTGAAGAAAGAAGGCGACAAGGTCGCGCCCGGCGACGTGCTGGCGGAAATCGAGACCGACAAGGCGACGATGGAAGTCGAGGCGGTCGACGAAGGCGTGCTGGCGAAGATCGTGGTGGCGGAAGGCACGCAAGACGTTCCGGTTAATCAGGTGATCGCGGTTCTCGCCACCGAAGGCGAGGACGTGAAGGCGGCGGGCGCGAGCGCGGGCCGGAAAGCAGCACCATCCTTCGAGACCCGGCCTCCGGCCGCTCCTCAGGATGAGGGCAAACAGCAACCCGCACCAAAATCTGCTCCTCGTCCTGAGGAGGGCGCGAAGGCGCCCCTCTCGAAGGACGAAGGCCCGCAAGCACAGGGCACGAGCCGGGTCTTCGCGTCGCCCCTAGCCAAGCGTCTCGCCAAGGAAGCGAACGTCGATCTCGGCCGTGTGCAAGGCTCCGGTCCGCATGGCCGCGTCATCGCCCGCGATGTCGAAATCGCGAAATCTGGCGGCGGCTTGAAAGCTCCCGCCGCAGGGCCGGGCGCAGCTCCGCTAGCGCAACCGCAATCCGACGACAAGATCCGCGCGCTGTTCGAGCCCGGCAGCTACGAGATCATCCCCCACGACAATATCCGCAAGATTATCGCGCGGCGGCTGGTGGAGGCGAAGACCACGATCCCGCATTTCTATCTCACGGTGGATTGCGACATCGGCAAGCTCACCGCCGCGCGCGGGGAAATCAACGCTGCCGCGCCAAAGGACAAGGACGGCAAGCCGGCGTGGAAGCTCTCCGTCAACGATTTTGTCATCAAGGCGCTGGCTCTCGCCTTGCAGCGCGTGCCGGACGCCAATGTTACCTGGACCGAAGGTGGCATGCTCAAGCACAAGCATTCCGATGTCGGCGTCGCCGTCTCGATTCCCGGCGGTTTGATCACCCCGATCATTCGGCAGGCGGAGATGAAATCGCTGTCGGTCATTTCCAACGAGATGAAGGATCTCGCCGCGCGCGCGCGGACGCGGCATTTGAAGCCGCAGGAATTCCAGGGCGGCACCACGGCGGTGTCCAATCTCGGCATGTATGGCATCCGCGAATTCGCCGCCGTCATCAACCCGCCGCACGCCACCATCCTCGCGGTCGGCGCGGGCGAGGAGAGGGCGGTGGTGCGCAAGGGCAAGCTTGAGGTCGCCACCATGATGACTGCCACTCTCTCGACCGATCACCGTGCCGTGGACGGCGTGCTCGGCGCGCAGCTCATCGGCGCCTTCAAGGCGCTGATCGAGAACCCTGTAATGATGATCGTCTAGCCTCCAATGGAAGACCTCATCTCAGGCTATCGCCGTTTCCGCGCGGGGATGTGGTCCCGTGAGCGGCAGCGCTTCGAGGAACTGAGCCGGGACGGGCAGCGGCCGAAGACGTTGGTCATCGCCTGCTCGGACAGCCGCACCGATCCGCAGATGGTGTTCAACGCCCGCCCGGGCGAGCTCTTCGTCATCCGCAATGTCGCCAACCTGGTCCCGCCCTACGGGCCTGACCTGCAATATCACGGCACCAGTGCGGCGCTTGAGTTCGGCGTCCGCGAACTCAAGGTTCAGCGGATCGTGGTGCTCGGCCATGCCATGTGCGGCGGCATTGATGCGCTGCTGCACGGCGGACCGGCGGCAGGCAACGACTTTGTCGGCAACTGGATGCATATCGCCGAGGCGGCGCGCCAACGGGCGCTCAAGATGCCGGCGGAGCAACGTCAGGACGTGTGCGAGCGTGAATCGGTGCGGCTATCCCTCGACAACCTGATGACGTTTCCCTGGATTAACGACGCGGTCGCGCAGGGTCGCCTCAAGCTGCATGGCTGCTTCTTCGACATCCGCTCAGGTATTCTGGAAACCCTCGGTGACGACGGCGTCTTTCATCCGGTCGCCGCCGACGCCATGTAGATAGGGTTTCCACGCCCGCGTGCTCATGCCATAGGCTTTCAAGCGCGGCGTGGCCGCCATGAGGACAGAATGGCTGACACATCCTTCGACATCATCATTATCGGCTCCGGCCCCGGCGGCTATGTCACCGCTATTCGCGCGGCGCAGCTTGGCTTCAAGGTGGCCATCGTCGAGCGCGACCACCTCGGCGGCATCTGCCTGAACTGGGGCTGCATTCCGACTAAGGCGCTGCTGCGCTCGGCGGAAATCTATCACTACATGCAGCATGCCAAGGACTACGGCCTGAGCGCGGAGAAAGTCAGCTACGACGCCGCGGCGGTGGTGAAGCGTTCGCGCGGCGTGTCGAAGCGGCTCAACGACGGCGTCGGCTTCCTGATGAAGAAGAATAAAGTTTCCGTGATCTGGGGCGAGGCCGCCCTCGACGCGCCGGGCAAGGTCACGGTGAAGCCGTCGAAGACGGAAGCGCCGAAAGGAACGCTTGGGTCCGGCTCGTATCAAGCAAAGCACATCATCATCGCCACCGGCGCGCGGCCGCGCGTGCTGCCGGGGCTGGAGCCGGACAAGAAACTGGTCTGGACCTATTTCGAGGCGATGGTGCCCGACAAAATGCCCAAGTCGCTATTGGTGGTCGGCTCCGGCGCCATCGGCGTCGAGTTCGCGAGCTTCTACCGTTCGTTTGGCGCCGAGGTGACCATCGTCGAGGTGTTGCCGCAAATTCTGCCCGTCGAGGACGTCGAGATCGCTGCCTTTGCGCGCAAGGCGTTCGAGAAACAGGGCATCAAGATCATCACCGGCGCCAAGGTGACGAAGCTCGACAAGAAAGCTGACGGCGTCACTGCAACCATCGAAGAGGGTGGCAAGACGCAGACGCTCACCGTCGAGCGCGTCATCTCCGCTGTGGGCGTCACCGGCAATATCGAAAATCTTGGATTGGAAAAAGTCGGTGTGAAGACCGACCGCGGCATTGTCGTCGTCGATCCGCTTAACCGCACCAGCGTACCCGGCATCTACGCCATCGGCGACGTGTCCGGCCCGCCGATGCTGGCGCACAAGGCGGAGCACGAGGGCGTCATCTGCGTCGAGGCGATCAAGGGCCTCAAAGTCCATCCGATGAACAAGCAGATGATCCCTGGCTGCACTTATTGTTCGCCGCAGATTGCTTCGGTCGGTATCACGGAACAGGCGGCGAAAGAAAAGAAGCTCGATGTCCGCATCGGCCGCTTTCCTTTCGCGGGCAATGGCAAGGCCATCGCGCTTGGTGAGGATCAAGGTTTGGTGAAAGTGATCTTCGACAAGAAGACCGGCCAGCTTCTCGGCGCCCACATGGTCGGCGCGGAAGTCACCGAGCTGATCCAGGGCTATGTGGTGGCGATGAATCTGGAGACGACGGAAGAAGAGTTGATGCACACCGTCTTCCCGCATCCGACGCTGTCGGAAATGATGAAGGAAGCCGTGCTCGACGCTTACGGGCGCGTGTTGAATATGTGAAGCTTGAAAGCCGTCATGGCCGGGCTTGTCCCGGCCATCCATGACTTACTTTCGTGGGCAAAGACGTGGATGCCCGGCACAAGGCCGGGCATGACGAAAAAACGGCGGGCCGACGGAGTAGACACATGGGCTTCTTCGCCTGGATCATCATCGGCCTGATCGCCGGCTGGCTCGCGGCCAAGATCACCAACGCGCCGCATGGATTGTTGCGCAATCTTGCCGTGGGGCTGGTCGGCGCTATCATCGGCGGCTGGTTGTTTGAAAAGCTCGGCATCCAGACCGTGTCGGGCTTCCTCGGCGGATTGATCACGGCGACCATCGGCGCGGTCGTGTTTCTCTTGATCTGGCAGGCTATCCGGCGAGCGTAACCGCTTGCAGCGCGGCTGCCGGATGCGTAACTAACGGATGGGTTTCGGCCCGGAGATTTCATGACCATCGTGCTTGACACCATCAACGGCCCGTCGCGCCCGCGTCATCCGGAAAAGGCGCACCGGCCGGATACGCCCGTGCTGAAAAAGCCGGATTGGATCCGCGTGAAAGCGCCGGTGTCGCGCGGCTACGACGAGACGCGCCGCATCATGCGGGAAAACGGTCTGCACACCGTTTGCGAGGAGGCCGGCTGCCCGAACATCGGCGAGTGCTGGGAGAAGAAGCACGCGACCTTCATGATCATGGGCGACACCTGCACCCGCGCCTGCGCCTTCTGCAACGTCAAGACCGGGCTGCCGGGTGCGCTAGACCCGCATGAGCCGGAGCATGTGGCGGAGGCGACGGCGAAGCTTGGCCTTGCGCACATTGTTGTCACCTCCGTCGACCGCGACGATCTCGATGACGGCGGCGCTGAGCATTTTGCGCAAACGATCCGCGCCATTCGCACGCGCTGTCCGTCCACGACCATCGAGGTGCTGACGCCGGATTTCCTGCGCAAGGACGGTGCGGTGGAGAAGGTCGTCGCGGCGCGGCCCGACGTCTTCAACCACAATCTTGAAACGGTGCCTTCGCTTTATCTGACAGTGCGGCCGGGTGCGCGCTACTTCGCCTCGATCCGTCTGCTGCAGAAGGTGAAGGAAATCGATCCGGTGATGTTCACGAAGTCCGGTATCATGCTTGGGCTTGGCGAGGAGCGGAACGAAATCCTCCAGGTGATGGACGATCTGCGCGCGGCCGACGTCGACTTCCTCACCATCGGCCAATATCTGCAGCCGACGCGCAAGCACCACGAAGTCGCCCGCTTCGTGCCACCGGACGAATTCAAGGCGCTGAAGACCGTCGCCTATGCCAAAGGCTTCCTGATGGTTTCATCCTCGCCGCTGACGCGCTCGTCGCATCACGCCGGCGAGGATTTCGCGCGGCTCAAGGCGGCACGCGAGGCGCAGTGTGGGCGGCTCTGACGCGTCGATGCGTCGCGTTTTGGTGCTTGGTTGCCCGGGAGCAGGCAAGACCACGTTCGCGGGGCGGCTTGCCGAAAGGCTGCCGCTTCCCGTGATCCATCTGGATGGCCATTATTGGCACAACGGCTGGAAGGCCTCGGACGAAGCGGAGTGGCGTGAAAAGGCTGCGGCGCTGGCCGCCGCGCCTAACTGGATCATGGATGGAAATTATTCCAGCACATTTGATATTCGCATGCCGCGCGCCGACAGCCTGATCTGGCTCGACCATGGGCGGTTTAGGTGCATGCGCCGGGTGCTGACACGGATCATCAAGGACTACGGCCGTACCCGACCGGAATTGCCGGACGAATGCCCCGAGCAATTTGACGCGGAATTCCTGCGCTTTGTCTGGGATTTTCCGACCGATTACCGGCCTCGGATCGTCGATGGCATCGAAAAGTTCGGCAGTCACCTCCGCATATTTCATTTCCGTGATGATCGCGACACCGGCAATTTCCTGGAAAAGATCGGAACGGCGTGATGCCGGAATTTTCCACCGCCCGGCGCGTGCGCCATTCCGCGAGCAACATGTTCGATCTGGTCGCGGATGTGGAGAAATATCCGCAATTCGTGCCGCTCTGCCAAGCGCTGAAAGTGAAGAAACGCATGCCGTCAGGGGAGAGCGCCGAAATCCTCGTCGCCGATATGACCGTGGCCTACAAAGTGATTCGAGAAACCTTCACCAGCCGCGTCACCCTCGACAAGCCGAAGCTGCAAATCCTGGTGGAGTATCTCGACGGTCCCTTCAGTA
>JAXDOR010000073.1:0-31042 GCA_034668825.1 Alphaproteobacteria bacterium
AGCCGGTCCGGCGTGAACGGCGCACGCCGCAGGCGGATGCCGGTGGCGTCGAAGATCGCGTTGGCGAGCGCCCCCGCGGTCGGACGTGAGGCAGCTTCGCCGGCGCCGGTGGGCGCGATTTCCGGGTGGTCGATGAGGATGATGTCGATCGCCTCCGGCGCCTCGGTCATGTCGAGGATCGGATAAGTTTTCCAATCGACGCTGGTGACGTTCTTCTGGTCGAACATCACCTCCTCCCACAGCGCCCGGCTGGTGCTCTGCACGATGTTGCCTTCGATCACCTGCCGCAACAGATCGGGGGCGACGATCTGCCCGCAGTCATGCGCCACGGTGTAGCGCCTGGCCCACACTTTGCCGGTGCCCTTGTTCACCTCGATGTCGGCAACAATGGCGACGCGCGTGCCTTGCCGCGCCGCATAAGCGATGCCCTGGCCTACGAACACATCACCTTTGGCTTCCTTGCGCGGGCCGACGCGCGGTTTCCATCCGGCCTTCTCCGCCGCCGCTTTGATCACGGCGATGTCGCGCGGCTCCTTCAGATAACGCAGGCGGAACTCCACCGGATCGGTGTTGGTCGCCAGCGCCACTTCATCCATGAAGGATTCTACGGCGAAATGCGTCTGCGGCCCGCCCGGATCGCGCATATGCGCGGTGCGCAGCGGCGAGGCGCGGTCGAGCAACGGCGGCACCGTTGCCCCGGTCTTGCGCATCGAGGCGAAGTTGTAGGACTCATCCGGTGGGCCAAACAGATGCACCGGCTTCAACGGCAGGTCCATCAGTTGTCCGGCCAGCGTGTGTTCCGGCACGCCGGCATTGTTGAGGAAGTCGCGCTTGGAAAACGCCTTGGTGTCGAAGTGCCAGGCCGTCACCTTGCCGTCCTTGTCGATCGCGGCGCGAGAGACGTGAATGGAGGCCGGCGCCTTGGGATCCCAACCGTGGCCTTCGTAGCGCATGCCCTGAACGCGGACCGGCTTGCCGACGGCTTTGGACAGAACGGCGGCGTCCATCGCCGCGTCGTCGCCATCGTTGCGGCCGTAAGAGCCGGGGCCGGACATGGAGACGACTTTCACCTTCTCCACCGGCAGATCCAGCATCTTGGCGATGCCTTCCTGCCCGTAATGCGGTTTCTGCGTGCCCGACCACACGGTCGCCTCGCCATCGCGCACGTCGGCGACGCCGCATGCCGGGGCCATCGGCGCATGCGACTGGAACGGCCATTCGTAGGTGGCTTCGACGACCTTCGCCGCATTGGCAAAGCCGGCCTCGATGTTGCCGACATTGACGTCGTCATCGCGCTTCACGATCGAAGCCTTGCGGATGTAGTCGTAGAGGCCGGCGTTGCCGGGGAACGGCGGTTTTGCATCCGACCAGGTTACTTTGAGTTTTTCCGCGGCTCGGATCGCGTCCCATTCCTTCGGCGCCACGACGCCGATGAAGCCCTTTTGCCAAACAACCTTGGCGCCGGGAATGTCCTTGAGCGACGCTTCATCGACGGCCGTGGGAACCGCGCCGGCCACCGCGGGCCGGATCATCCGTCCGTGCAGCATGCCCGGAACTTTGACATCGACCATGTATTCGATGGTGCCGAGCACCTTCGGCGGCACATCACGCCGCCGCGTTCCGGGTTTGCCGACGATCTTGTATTCGCTCGGCGATTTGGGCTTCGCCTTGCCCTTAACGTTGAGATCGCTGCCGATCACCTTGTTCCACTCAAGCTGCACATCGAAGTGACGGCCGCCAATGAGTTCGCCGTAGGAGACTTTCTTGTTGGCGTCGTTCTTGTCGGTGATGACGCCGTTATTGACCGCCAATTGCTCAACCGGTACGCCGAGCTTTTCCGAGGCCATCTCCACCAGCACGCGGCGGGCTTCGGCTGCGGCGTTGCGCATAGCGGCGCCGCCCTTCCAGATGCCAGTTGAGCCGGCCGCCCCGCCCTGGTTGATGGTCACGTCGGTATGGCCTTGCACGATAGTGACGCCTGCAGGGTCGAGATCAAGTTCCTCGGCGATCATCTTCACCCAGCCGATCTCGGTGCCCTGGCCCATATCGACTTTGCCGATCCAGCCGACGGCGCTGCCGTCCTGATTGACGCTGATATAGGTGGCAAGCTGTTCGGGCTTCAGCGGCAGCCGTGAGTCGAGACCGGCGGCCGCGGCACGGGCTTTCACTCCCGGGAGGGTAATGGAGACGACGAGGGCGCCGACGCCCGCGAGCAGATGGCGGCGATTGATTGCGATGTTCATGGGTGCCTCCCTCAAGCCTGAGCCGCGCGCTTCACGGCGCGCAGGATGCTGACATGGGTGCCGCAGCGGCATTTGATGCCGGAGAGCGCCTCGCGGATTTGCGCGTCAGTCGGCTTTGGAGTCTTGTCGAGCAAGGCGACGGAGGTCATCACCCAACCATTGAGGCAATAGCCGCATTGCGGCACCTGCTCTTCGATGAAGGCGGCCTGCACCTTGTGCGGCTTTTCGGCGGTGCCGATGCCGTTCAGCGTCGTGATCTTGCCGCTACCAACAGAGTCGACGGGCGTCACGCAGGATCGCACCGGCTGGCCATCCAACAAGACCGTGCAGGAACCGCACTGGGCTAAGCCGCAGCCGAAACGCGGATTGCTCATGCCGAGATCATCGCGCAGCGCATAGAGCAGCGGCATGTCGGGATCGGCGTCGATCGTCTGCGTCTTGCCGTCGACGTTGAGTTCGATGCGTTTGGCCACGTCATCCTCCCTAGGATTAGCCTGGAGCCTTTGGCTCCTATTGCCCGGGCGTTATGTCGAAACTGACGGATGCCTGCCCGAGCGGGCGTGGACATCACTATAGCTCGATTATGAGTGCAAGGAGGCAGAATTGGCAAGGACTAGGCGATGGTATTAGTCAGCGTCCCGACCCGCTCGATCTCGATCTTCACCACGTCGCCCGGTTGCAGAAATTCGTTGCGCGCGGACCCGACACCGGCCGGCGTGCCGGTGAGGATCACATCGCCAGGGTGCAGCGTCATTCCCATCGATAGATGTGAAATCTGCTCGGCGATGTTGAAAATCATCTTGCTCGTGTTGGAATCCTGTTTGAGGACGTCGTTGACCCACAGCTTGATCGCAAGATTTTGCGGGTCGGGAATGTCCTGCGCCGGCACGATCCAGGGACCGAGCGGACAGGCGCCATCGAAGCTCTTTTGCCCGATCCAGTCCGATTTGAACGCCGAGGTCTCGCTGACATGCGGGCGCCGGGAGAGGTCGCGGGCAGAAAGATCGTTGGCGGCGGTGTAGCCGGCCACATGGCCGAGTGCTTGTCCGACCGAGACGTTTTTCGCCGTCTTGCCAATCACGGCGGCGAGTTCGACCTCCCAGTCCAGCTTCTGCGTGTAGTGCGAAGCCGACACGGTGGCGCCGGGATCGGCAAGCGAGCGCGATGCCTTGATGAAATGCCACGGCTTCAACCCGAGGCTTTTCGGGTCTGGCTCCGGCGGCCGGTTGGCGCGCTTTGCCATCTCGGCGGCGTGATCACTGTAATTCGCGCCGGCGCAATAAATCGCCGAGGGCCACAGCACCGGCGCCCAGAGCTGGGTCTGCTGCAAGGGCCGGCCTCTGCCGTCCCGCGCCGCTTTTGCGGCAGCATCGCGCAGCATATCGTCAGCGTTGTCCCAATCCTGCAGGACGCCCAGCACGGTCGCGTAGGAAGCCCGGCCGGTAAGCCGTTCGGCATCGAAGATCATGTCGTCGAGTATGACGCCGGCGCGCGGCCCGTCCGCGCTTTGATAGGTTGCCAATTTATAGCCGGTCATTCATGCGCTCCGCTTTGATCGGCGGCAGCCTATGTGTACCTTGCGCACGCTGTCAAAACCGGATGCGGCAGGAGCCTCGGTGAAAGCCATCGTCATTCGTGAGTTCGGGCCGCCTGGCGTCATGCGCCTGGAGGAGGTGCCGACGCCGGTGCCGGGCCCCGGCGAGGTGTTGATCGAAGTTCATGCCGTATCGGTGAACCGGACCTTGGACCTGATCCTGCGCGCCGGAAAATATGCAAAGAAAGTTACACTGCCGCATGTGTTGGGCGCCGATCCGTCAGGCGTGATCTCCGCCATTGGCGCCAACGTGAGTGGGCGCAAGATCGGCGATCGGGTGGCGACCGGGCGGGGTCCGGCAGCTAAGGGCTCGGCACCGGCGCACATGCTTGGTGTCAATGTGTGGGGTGGCTACGCACAATACGTGAAGGTGCCGGTGGCGATGACCCACCTCATTCCCGATGCAGTCGATTTTCCCACGGCGACCTGCATCGCCCGTCATGCGCCCGCCGCGTTTCACCTACTGCGCGACCGCGCTAAGATTCAAAAAGGTGAATGGGTGCTGGTGATGGGCGCTTCCGGCGGACTCGGTAGCGCCGGCGTGCAGGCCGCGAAATATCTCGGAGCCCATGTGATCGCCGGCGCGGGCGCGGACGAGCGCGTGCAGGCCGCGGTAAGCTTAGGCGCTGATGTGGGCGTCAATTATCGCGCACAAGATTTAACAGCCGAGGTTATGCGCGCGACCGGCGGAAAGGGCGTCGATGTGGTGTTCGAAAATATCGGCGCGCCTGACTTGTTCCCGAAAGCATTTGCATCGCTTGGCCGCAATGGCCGTCTGGTCACCGCGGGAGGGCATGGCGGCGGCACGGTGCCGCTTGATGTCAATCATCTCTATTTGAACCAGATCACCATTATGGGCGCGACCGGCGGCTCGGCTGATGATGTGAAGCTCAGTCTCGAAGCCGCCGCGCAAGGAAAGTTCAAGGCCCTGATCGATCAGATATTGCCGCTGTCGGAAGCTGCGCGGGCTCACGCAATCGTCGAAGCCCGTAACGGCCTAGGCAAGGTGCTGCTCGATCCGAGGCGCTGATTTTCTCCTCCCTCATCCTGAGGGACTCGCGAAGCGGCGTCTCCGGGGAACGAACGCCCTGTGGTCGAGTCCGGTGGACGCTCCTCGCCATGAGAGCGAGAGTAATTCTGCACAAAAGAATCCCGGGCCGCTGGCCCGGGATTCTTCATCATGCAGAATGGAAATTACCGGCCGGATGAACTCGAACCGCCGCTGCCACCGCCGCCAGCACCGCTGCCACTACCAGCGCCGCCAGCATCGCCGCCGCCGCTACTGGAACCTTCGCTTCCGCTGCCACGGCCAGTGGTATCGTTCAGGGGGTCTTTCGTCGAATTTGAGGCTTTCGGATCCTTCGCCGAAGCCTTTGTTCCGGCATTGGCTTTGACCCCTGCATCATTTGCTTTGAGCCCTGTGGAAGGCTGCGCCATTTGAGCCTGTCCGGACCCGTCACCGCCCGTTTCGGCGATAGCCGGAAACGCGAGCGCGGTCGCCACCGCCGCGGTCACAAGGAAAAGTTTCATAGTGTCATCTCCATCAATTCGCTGGGCTATCTCCCCGCTATTCCAACGCTGGTCCCTAACTTAGGTTTCCAGGTTAAGTGCTTGGATTTGCAAATTGTTGTGACGAAAGGCCTGTTTGACAGGGCCGAAAAAGCTATTCTTGAATGGAATAGCGCGTCGCTGCTGCAATCTGGCACATGTGTGCCACAGCGACGAGACGATATCTAACCGGCGCCCGCCCTGCCCACTAACTTGCGAAACCAGCCCGGCTTTTTCGGGGCCGCTATTGCCGCAATCGCGACCGGAGCTGATGGCGTAGCGGTCGGTGCAACAACTTGACCAAATTTTTCAAAGAACTCAGCCGAAAGCTTTTTGGCGGTTCCATCAATCAGACGGCCGCCCAGCGAGGCCAGCTTGCCGCCGATGTCAGCCTTGACCTCATAGTTCAGGATCGTGCCGGTGCCGTCCGGAACGAGACGCACCTTGGCGCTGCCTTTGGCGAAGCCGGCAGCGCCGCCGGAACCGGAGCCGGTGATGGTATAGCCGTTGGGAGGATCAAGGTCGGCCAAGGTCACCGTTCCCATGAAGGACGCCTTCACCGGCCCGACGCGAAGCGTGACCTTGGCATTCATTTCCGTAGGCGACAGTTTCTCGATACTTTCGCAACCGGGAATGCACTGGCGCAAAATCTCCGGATCGTTCAGCGCCGCCCACACCACTTCACGAGGGGCTTCTATTCGCTGGGTTCCGGTTAGATCCATGATGTTTCCTTGCTGTTACGAAGCCGGCGCAATGCCGCGCGGATGACCGCCACGGCGGATGGCGACGATTTCGGCCAGGATGGAGATTGCGATTTCGTCCGGCGTGATGGCGCCAAGATCGAGGCCCGCCGGGGCCTTCAGCTTCGCCAACTGCTCGGACGCGACGCCGCGTTCTAGTAGCGTCTTCTTCAGCGCTTCAGCTTTTTTGCGGCTGCCGACAAAAGCCACATAATGCGCTTCGATCGCGAGCGCCGCCTGCAGCGCCGCTTCGTCGCCACGGCCTTGCGTCGCCACTACGACAAACCGCTGGCCGCCCTGGTCGACCGGCAGCGCATAGCCTTCGATGCGCCGGTCGGCGTCAGGGAAAGCGCCCTGGTCCACCGCGGGCGCACAAATAGTGATGGCGAACCCCATTCCCCGGCCGAGATTGGCGACGGCGACGGCGACCGGACTCGAACCACATACGACCACCTGCGGCCGTGGCAGCACCGGCTCGACGAACACATCCATGGTGCCCTGGCTTGGACACATATTCTTGGCGAAGCGCATGCCTTCGCGCTCGTCGCCTGCCTGCACGCCGTGTTCCTGCAACACATCGGGCGGCTGTACGGAAACGAGGCGCGGCTTGCCGTCGGCAAGCGATTCCTTCGCGGCCTTGAGCACGGCAGCGCGCGCGCAACCGCCGCCGATCCAGCCTTCCGAGATGCTGCCGTCCGGCAGGATCACGGCTTTTGCTCCGGCCTTGGCAGCGGTGGCCGCCACGGTCCGAACCACCGTGGCCAACGCAAAAGGTTTGCCGCTGGCTTTCATGGTGGAGATGAGTTCGAGAATGTCTGCCGATTGCTTCATGGTCAGATCCTCGCGAGATAAGGTTCGAGAGCGGCCAGGCTCTCGATGTTGTGCGCGGGCGCGAACAGATCGACGTAAGGCAGCGCCGCCTGCATCCCGCGCGCTTGCGGCGTGTAGTCCTTCCAGCCGATCAGCGGATTGAGCCAGACGATGCGGCGGCAGCGGCGGCGCAGACGCTGCATCTCGAGCCCGAGCTTTTCCGGCTCGCCGGTGTCGTAGCCGTCAGACACGATCATCACCGCCGTGCGCGAATTGATGACGCGCTTGGCATGCCAGCGATTGAAGGTGGCGAGGCTCTCGCCGATGCGCGTGCCGCCGCCGATGCCTTGCGCCATCAGCGACATCCGGTCCACCGCGCGGGTGACGTCGCGTTCGCGCAGCGATTCCGACACATGCGCCAGCCGCGTATGGAAGACGAAAGCTTCGGCTTCGCGAAAAGCATCGACGACGCCATGCAGAAAGCGCACGAAAAACGCGGTGTAGAGGCTCATCGAGCCCGAAGCGTCGAGCAGAACTACAAGACGCAGCGGCTTCACCTTGCGGCGGCGCCAGACAAGATCGATCGGCGTGCCGCCGTGAGAGATGTTGCGATGGATGGTGCGCCGCAGGTCAAGTCTCCGCCCGCCGCGGCGAACCTGTTGGCGGCGAACAAGCCGCGCGCGCATTTTTCGCGCCAGCCGTTCCGCCAGCGCATGTGCCGCCGCGATATCTTCGGGAGCTACGATGTGGCGCATGTCGGTCGTTGCAAGATTGTCCGCCCGCGAGGCGCCTTCGCGCCGGCCCCGGCCGTCGGCGGGGTTTTCGTTTTCGGCGCCGTAGCGTCGCTCCACGTGGTCGGGTTGGCCCAACTCGCCTTGCGCTGCACCGGCTTCCGAGAGGCGCTTGAGCGATGACGGACTTTCCGCGGCGACGCCGCCGATTGTCTGCACTGACCGCATGCCGCGGCCGAGCCAATAGGCGGCGAAAATCTCGTCGAAACGCTCCCAGTCGGAATGGGTGGCGCAGAACAGCGTTCGCAACGCGGGCTTCAGCGACGATGGCCGTAGCGCCAGCGGCGACGAGAGAATCGCGAGCGCATCGCGCGTCTCCGCTAATCCCGCCGCGAAACCGTTGTCCCGCAGCGTACGCACGAAGCCGGCAAGGCGTAGACGTGCGGTGGCGCCAATGGTGTCGATTGGCTGGTTAAGCGCGGCGCGCATCACGCCACCTTCCCAAGCAACCGGTCGGTGACCTCGCGCGTCACCCGCGCCCGGTCCTCGTGGGTTTTGAGCAAACAGATCAGCGTCTCGTGGACGGCCTCGGGCTCCTGCCGCAGATCTTGGACTTGCAAGCCCGCGAGCGTCGCCGCCCAGTCGAGCGTTTCCGCCACGCCGGGAACCTTGCGCAAATCCTCCTTGCGGATCGCACCCACTAGGCGGGCGATCTGCTGCGCCAGCGAAACATCGATGCCGGGAAGGCGCGTAACAATGATCTTGGCCTCGCGCTCGACCTCGGGGAAATCGACGTAGTGATAGAGGCAGCGGCGGCGCAGCGCGTCGGAAAGCTCCCGCGTGGCATTCGAGGTCAGCACCACGCGGGGAATCGAGCGCGCAGTGATGGTTCCGAGTTCGGGAATGCTGACCTGGAAATCCGAGAGCAGCTCCAACAGGAATGCTTCGAATTCCTCGTCGGCGCGATCGACTTCATCCACCAGCAGCACGGGAGGTTTCTCGCGGCGGATCGCGGCCAAGAGCGGGCGCTCGAGCAAATATTTTTCCGAGAAGATGTGTTCTTCGATCTTGTCGGCGGCCTCGCCTGCGCCTTCGCGCGCCTTGATGGCTAGAAGCTGGCGCTGATAATTCCATTCGTAGAGCGCGGCGTTCTGGTCGAGGCCTTCGTAACATTGCAGCCGGATCAGCTCGGTGGCATGCAGCGCCGCGAGCGCCTTGGCGACTTCGGTCTTGCCGACGCCCGCTTCGCCTTCCAGCAGTAGCGGCCGCTTCAGAAAATCCATCAGCCACAGCGCGGTCGCGAGATCGCGGTCGGCGACATAGCCGACGGTAGCGAGGCGATCGGAAATCTGTTCGCGGGTCAGAGTCATTACAGCACAAACCGATGTTCAGCTGTCATGGCCAGGCTTGTCCCGGCCATCCACGACTTTTCGGTCTTGTATATGTCGAAGACGTGGATGCCCGGCACAAGGCCGGGCATGACGATATTGGGGCACCGGCGCCCTACCCATGCAGCCCGAGCTCTTCCGCCACCGTCCAGGTGCGCCACTGGTCATGCGGCATGGCGATATGGCTGGAGCCAAGGAAGCCGAAGGCGTCATTCACCGCATTGGCGAAACACGGCACACCGCCGACATTCGGGCTCTCGCCCACGCCTTTGGCGCCGATGGGATGGTGCGGCGAGGGCGTCGTGGTCCAGTCGGTTTCCCACTTCGGCGTCTCGACCGCGGTCGGGAGGAAATAATCCATCAGCGACGCCGTCATCACGTTGCCGGCGTCATCGTAACGGATCTCCTGGCCCATGGCGATGGCGAAGGCTTCCGTCAGTCCGCCGTGGATTTGCCCTTCGATGATCATCGGGTTGATGCGCGTGCCGCAATCGTCCAGCGCGTAGAAGCGCCGGGTCTTGCTGCTGCCGGTATCGACGTCGATATCGATGACGCAGATGTAAGCACCGAACGGAAAGGTGAAATTCGGCGGATCGTAATAGTTCACCGCCTCAAGCCCCGGCTCCATGCCCGGTGGCAGCCGGTTATAGGCAGCCCAAGCCAGCTCGGTCATGGTCTTGAAACGCTCGGGATTGCCCTTCACCCGGAAGCGGTCGACATCCCATTCGAGATCGTCGTCGTGGACCTCGAGCTGATAGGCGGCGATCATCTGCGCCTTGGCTTTGATCTTGCGGCAGGCCATCGCCGTCGCCGCGCCGGAGACCGGCGTCGAGCGCGATCCATAGGTGCCGAGGCCGTAAGGCGCGGTGTCGGTGTTGCCCTCCTCGACCATGATGTTGGCGGCGGGAATGCCGAGTTCCGTCGCGATGATCTGAGCATAGGTTGTTTCGTGACCCTGGCCCTGCGACTTGGTGCCGAGGCGGCAGATGCCGGTCCCAGTGGGATGGATACGGATTTCGGCGGAGTCGAACATGGCGATGCCGAGAATGTCGCAACTGCGCGACGGCCCAGCGCCTACGATCTCGGTGAAGAAGGCGACGCCGATACCCATCAGCTCGCGCGTCTCGCCGCGCTTATACGCCTCTTGCTTAGCCTTCTGCTCCGCCCGCAGCTTTTTGTAGCCGACCGAATCCATCGCCTTCTGCATGGCGGTGTGATAGTCGCCGGAATCGTATTCCCAGCCGAGCGCCGATTTGTACGGGAACTGCTCGCGGCGGATGAGATTCTTCATCCGGAAGTCGGCCGGGTCCATGTTGAGCTTCTGCGCCATGATGTCCATGGCGCGCTCGATGCAATAAGCCGCTTCCGTTACTCGGAACGAGCAACGATAGGCCACGCCGCCCGGCGCTTTGTTAGTATAGACGCCGTCCACCAGCACATGCGCCACCGGGAAGTCATAGGAACCGGTGACGATGTTGAACAGGCCGGCAGGCCACTTGGTTGGGTCGGCGCAGGCATCGAAGGCGCCGTGGTCGGCGATCGTGTAAACGCGCAAGCCGGTGACCTTGCCGTCCTTGGTCGCCGACATTTCCGTGAGCATGTGATAGTCGCGCGCAAACGCCGTGCTCGAAAGATTCTCGATGCGGTCCTCGACCCATTTCACCGGACGCCCGGTGACGATCGAGGCGACGATGGCGCAGATATAGCCGGAATAAGCGCCGACCTTGTTGCCGAAGCCGCCGCCGATGTCCGGGGCAATGACGTGAATCTTGTGCTCGGGAATCTTTGAGATCAGGGACGCCACCGTGCGGATGACGTGCGGCGCCTGGAATGTACCCCAGACCGTCAACTCGCCCTTGATCTTGTCGAAGGACGCGACGCATTGGCAGGTCTCGAGTGGACAGGGATGCACGCGATGATAGGAGATCATCTCCTTCATCGTCACTTCACCCTTCTTCAAGGCGGCGTCGGTGCCGTCCTTGTCACCCATTTCCCAACTGAAGATGTGGTTGTGGTGCTTGCGCTTGCCGTGCACGCCCTCGGTCTTGCCGGCGAGGTCTTCGCGCAACACAGGAGCGTCGGCCGCCATGGCCTTGAACGGATCGACGTTGACCGGCAGCGGCTCATATTCGACTTCGACAAGCTCTGCTGCGTCCGCTGCGGCATAGGCGTTTTCCGCGATGACGAAGGCGACTTCCTGATTCTGGAACAGGACCTTGCCATCAGCGAGAACCATCTGCACGTCGCCGGCGAGCGTCGGCATCCAGGCGAGATTGACCGGCTTCAATTCTTCCGCTGTCAGCACCGCGGCCACGCCCGGCACCTTCATCGCCTTGGAGATGTCGATCTTCTTGATGCGCGCATGCGCATGCGGCGAGCGCGTGAAGTCGCCGTAGAGCATTCCCGGCAGCTTCAGATCGTCGACGTAGTTTCCCTTGCCCTGGACGAAGCGGACGTCTTCGACGCGCTTGCGCTTGCAGCCCATGCCTTCAAGCTTCTCGGCGCGTTCAAGCGAGGTGGGGGTCTGGTCATTCATTCTGCGGCCTCCTGAAACGGAACGCCGGCCATTTTGGCGGCGGCGTATTGAATGGCCTTCACGATGTTCTGGTAGCCGGTGCAGCGGCAGAGATTTCCGGCGATGCCGAAGCGAATTTCTTCTTCGCTCGGGCTCGGGTTCTCCTGCAGCAGCCGGTAGGCGCGGGTGATCATGCCCGGCGTGCAGAAACCGCACTGCAGCCCATGCATTTCGCGGAAGCCCTCCTGCAAGGCGTGCAACGTGCCATCGGCATTCGCCACGCCTTCAATGGTCATGAGATCGGCACCGTTGGCCTGCACCGCGAAAACGGTGCAGGACTTCACCGATTTGCCATTGAGATCGACCGTGCAAGCCCCGCAGTGGCTGGTGTCGCAGCCGATATGCGGCCCGGTGAGGTTTAGTTGCTCGCGCAAGAAGTGGATGAGCAGGGTGCGCGGCTCGACCAGTGCATCGATCGCTTTGCCGTTCACCTTCAGGCTGATCTGGGACTTGGACATGAGACTTTCTCCGATCAGGCCGCGCGCGCCTTGGCGCGAGCGAGTGCCCGCGTCAACATCACGCCTGCCATCTTGGTGCGATAGTGAGCCGGGCCGCGATTGTCGGAAGCCGGTGACGTGATCGCTTCGGCAGCGGCGGCGGCTTTTTTTACTGTCGCGGCATCGAGCGCTGAGCCAATGAGAATCTTGGCGGCCTCTTCGGCCCACAGCGGGGTGTCAGCGACATTGGTTAGACCGATCGAACAGGTGGCAACCCTGCCACCGTTCATGGTGAGCACGACGGCGGCAGCCGCGGTCGCATAGTCGCCGATCTTGCGCTTGAGCTTTTCGTAGGCGGAGCCATGACCCGCCGCAGGCGCGGGAATGCGGATCGCGGTGACGATCTCGCCCGCGGCAAGCGCGGTTGCATAAGCACCTTGATAGAATTGACGCGCAGCGATGCGGCGCTCGCCGGTTTTTCCGACCACCTGATAGCTGGCGCCGAGACACATCATCACCGCCGGCATGTCGTTGCCGGGATCGCCGTTGGCGACGTTACCCCCGAGCGTTCCGAGATAGCGCACCTGCGGATCGGCGATGACCAGAGAAGTCTCGCGCAGGATCGGCAGCTTGGCGCCCAGCAGATCGGACGTGATGAGTTCGTGCTGCGTGGTCATCGCGCCGATGACGATGTCGCCGCCGTCCTGGCGAATACCCTTGATGTCGCCAATGCCGCCGAGATCGACGAGATGCTCGGGCGCGGCGAGCCGCAGCTTCATCATCGGGATGAGGCTGTGTCCACCGGCGAGCGGACGAGCATCCTCTCCCAGGGTAATGAGCAAAGCCACCGCTTCCTGAACGGAATTCGGACGATGATAGGCAAAGGCTCCCGGAATCACATCACCCTCCCCTGGTTGGATCTGCACCTCCGCAAGCACGGAAGCGCGATCAACCTGTGTTGGCGCGTTGACCGCTGCGCAACCTAAGATGCAGCAGCACTGCGCGGTTTACAAGCCGCGCCGCTCATGAGAACGGCGCGGACGAAACGTGGCTTCCGTTTAGAAACGGTAGGTGACGCCGGTACCGATGATCCACGGATCGATCCTGACCCGTCCGGTCAGCGCGCCATTATTCATGCTCACATCGGGACGCAGATACAGCTTCTTGACGTCGACGTTCCAGCCCCAGTGGCGGTTCACCATGTAGTCAAACCCGACCTGCCAAGCGAAGCCAAAACTGTTCTTGACGCTGAGCTGCGTAATCGTTCCGCCGGCGGCGCTCTGATTGAAGAAGACCGTGTAGTTGGGCCCGGCGCCGATATATGGCTTGAACGCGCCGAAGTTAGTGAAGTGATATTGAATTGTCAGGGTCGGCGGCAGCAGCCAGGCGCGGCCGACGTTAATGCCGGTAATAGTCCCGGCGCCGGTGATGTTATGCGGCGTGACGCCGAGGATCAGTTCCGCCGCCAGGTTCTGAGTGAAGAAGTAAGTGATATCGAGTTCGGGAACCACTGAAGTCCCGATCGACACGCTTGCTCCCGGAATCTGATCGATCGTCGCGGAAGCTTCTGGCGCTACCACAAGCACGCGTCCGCGGATCATCCACGGGCTCCAGACGTCAACCATGGCAACGGCGGGTGCCTTGACCGCCATATCTGCCGCTCCGGCTGAACCTGCCGAAACAGCTGCCGCTAAGAAAATAACGCCAGCGATGCCCTTGATAAGTTTGTCCATGTTAGCCCCCAAGAAAAACTACGAATGACGACCAATCAGAGAGGAAAAGCCCGCCAGCCAGCCCGGCATCAGACCTGACACTCGCCGCGATGCGGCAAGCTCCACCCCGCGCATTTTTATTAATGTGAATTTGGAGGTAGTTGCGCTGCAACAACAACGCTTGGTTCACGAGCCGGGCGGCGCGTGCACCAGTCCCTCCGGTCCTGCACGAATTGCGTCAGCCTTGCTGACCGAAGGCGGTACAACGCTCACGAACGCGACTTTCCGGCCCTCAATGGCAAACATTTAGGACAGGCCGCTGCAGTGCAGCGTAATTGGGAAGCGTCAGCTGACCGCTTCGCCCATCTTCATGCCCAACTGCGCTTTAAGCCAAGCCAGGCGGCTACGGCTAACCGGCACCGTATAATGATCCAGGCCGGCAAGCTCGATGAGCCCATTATCCCCGGCGCGCTTGAGTCCGACGATCCGGCCTACATTGACGATATGGCTGCGATGAACGCGGACAAAGCGGGTGGTGTCGAGCCGCGCTTCAACATCACCGATCGCAAGCGGGCAGAACATCTTCGACGTTCCGTCGAAAATATAGGTGTAATGCGCGTTGGCATGGATGGCGACGATGTCATCGACAGCGACGAAATGGGTGGCTCCATCGCGCTCTATCGGCAAGCGCAGAGCGGACCGGCGCGGTGTGCCGGCGGCTCCCTCGCTCAGGGCATAGGTGGCTTGGCTCACATCAGACTCTGCGCCCGTTGCAGCGGCCGCCGTTGCATCGACCGGAACCGGCACGGACCGATCACGGCTTTCGCTCTGGAAGATGGACGCAGCCGCTTCGCTGCGAACGAAGCTCGCTCCGCCTGACTTGTCGGGAACGAGTGCCAAAAGGAAGATGCCGGATACTCCGAAGGCTACGACCGCAACAACAATCGCAAGAAGATCGCTGGAAAGCGCCGGCGCACTCGAAGGAGCGTTGGTGAGCGAGAATAGGACCAACCCCTCCATGGCGGTGTAGTGCATGCCCGCGATCGCCAGACCGAGAACCGCCGCCGAAAGCAGAAGCGGCGGACGGCCGCCCCGCCCCCCTGCCAGCCAGAGCGCAAGTCCCGATGCGGCTATAGCGATGGCCACGCTGCCTGCCGCGAACAATGGCGCGTGCTGCATCTGCGCGCTGGCATGAAGCGCATTCATGCCGATGTAGTGCATCGACACGATACCGCATCCCATGAAGGTCGCGGCGGCGGCGAGACGGCCTATCGTCAATGGGCCCGCACTCGCGGCGAAAACGGCCGCGCCGACAACAAGGACGCAGACGAGAAACGACAGCAGCGTAGGGAAGACAAGATAATCGACGGGAAACGGAAGACGGGCGGCCAGCATACCGACGAAATGCATGGCCCAGATCGCGACGGCGAGCGAAAGCGACGCGCCTGCGAGCAACAGGCGCCGCCGTAGGCCGATAGCCTCGCCGACTTGAACAGCAAGGCTCAGCCCTACATAGGCTCCTTGGATCGCCACGATCAGAGACAGCGCGACAAGCCAAGGCTCGTGCGTTACCGGCATCGCGCGAGTCCTTCCTCCCGGCGCCGGATCAAATGTGGCGCTTGGGAGAGTAATATAGATCAGAACGTATTGTCGGGCCAGCAACATAGTGCCGCCGCCATGGCCATAATCATTCCGGCCTAGCCGCTGCTAATGGGCAGCGGCTGCATGAAATTCAATGTTTTGTATCGGCACGGCGGTTGGGGCTTCCACAGATAATAGGGGAAAATTTAATTGCCAATCGGCGCCCTCAGCGACGATAGCTGCCTGATAGTCCGGTGCCGGCTCGCAAGGTTGCACCGACCAACCATCACATCCGCGCAGCAATAGGACGGGTTCGTCAGGAGCTAGGGACACATCAAAGCTGTCCAGCGGCAGCGAAAGGCCGTAACCGCGGGCCTTGATATAGGCCTCCTTGCGTGTCCAACAGTTGAAAAAAGCCTGAGTCTGCGAAGATGCCGGAAGCGAGCGCAGGGTTTGCACCTCGAGCGGAGAAAAAAACCGTTCCGGTATTTGGTCGCAGACAAACCGCGGATCGCGGCGCTCGATGTCGCAGCCAACCTCAACGCCGCGCGCAAATACAAAGAGAGCCGTACCGTGGGAATGGGACACATTAAAGCGCAGATCGCCGCCGGCAACGGATGGCTTGCCAAATGGATTATAGGTAAAGCGTAGGCGAGACGGCGCGCAGTTGAGGTAATCCGACAAAAGCTCGCGTAACTTTCCATGCCGCAAAATGTAGCGGCGCCGGTCGCGTTCGAAGCGGAAGCGCGCCGCTCGCTCGCGCTCTTGAGCGCTCAGCACGTCGCGAAACCGGCCAACGTCGAGGCCGACGTCGTCCAAATCCATATAATGAGCGTCAACCGTTGCTCGCATAGATCAACTCGCCGCCTGGCGTGGCTGTTGCGCGCGCCATTGTGCCCGGCGCATGCAGTCACGCATCTTCGCTGCAAGCTCCGCAACTTCGGGCGGCTCCAGCATCGTGTAGTGCGTTCCGGGAACCTCGTAGGCGGCGAATTCCCCGTTTATGACCTCAGCCCAGCCTGCCTGATAGTCGAGCAAATGCGGGCGTCTGTCCGGCTGGAGCAACACAACATCGCCCGCATATGGCTTGGGCGCATAACGCAGCGCCGCATGATCGAGAAGGCCATTGAATTCCGATAGCTGGCTCACCTCTTCCTGAAGCTGAGGTCCAAGCGACAGCCGCCGAAGAATGCCCTGCGCCCGGCCTGTCACGTAATTCCAACGTTCCGGGCCTTGGTAGCGCATCATCTCGTCCCAGTGGTGCATCAGCTTGCTGAATTCCAGCGACCATTTGCCGATCCGGCGGAAGTGGGCTGGATTGCCCGCATGCAGCAGAACCAGGAGTCCCACTTCATGGCCTGCTGCCATCAACTGCGACGCGACTTCAAAGGCTAGAATTCCCGACGTGCACCAGCCACCGACGTAAAACGGACCTGCCGTCTGCGTCGCCGTAATGCTGCGCACCATGGAAGCCGCAATGTCAGAGAGATGGGTGGAGCGGTCTACTCTGCCCTCTTCGGCGATGTCCAAAACGACGCCGAGAAACGGCTGCTCGGTTCCGATGGCTTCCGCCAGCGGCCGCATCATCAGCGGATCGTTGAGCCAGAACAGAGGCGGGCGCGAGCCTTTCGGTTGAATATCGATGACGCGGGGCGATCGTTGCATGGAAACCTTATCGGTCAACAACGCGGCCATGGCATCGAGACGCGGCGCCTGAAACACCGCCGCCATGGGAAGCCGACGGCCAAATTCCATTTCGATCCGCCGCAGCAACTTTGCGACCAGCAGCGAATGGCCGCCGAGATCGAAAAAGTTGTCATGCGAGCTGACATTTTGGATGTCGAGAACTTCCTGCCAAATCCCGGCAAGTTTGCGCTCGTCCTCTCCAGAAGGTTGGACAAACGTTGCCACCGGCACGAAGGATTTCGGCTCGGGCAGAGCGTTGCGATCAACTTTGCGGTTGGGCGTCATCGGCAATGCAGGTAAAGAAACAAACCGCGACGGAACCATGTAATCCGGCAAAATCTGTTTCAGGAACTGCTGTAGTTCCGCTGCGCTAGCCGCCGCCTCTGTCCCGCTGACGATGTAAGCGGTGAGACTGTTTTCGCCCGAACTATCCGGCCAGGCCTTTACCGTCGCCGCGGCTATGCTGTCGTTGCGCAGAAGCGCAGCCTCTATTTCTTCAACCTCGACCCGGAAGCCACGAATCTTGACCTGATTGTCGGTGCGGCCCAGGCATTCGATGACGCCGTCGGCCCGATAACGCGCGAGATCGCCGGTACGGTAGAGCCTTTGACCCGGCGCGATGGCGCTGGTGACGAAACGTTCGGAAGTCAGTTGCGGGCGATTGCGATATCCGCGCGCAACGCCGGTCCCGCCGATATAAAGCTCGCCCGGAACGCCGGTTGGAACCGGATTATCCCGCGCATCCAGAATATAGATTTGGGTATTGGCGATGGGACGGCCGATCGGCACCGGTCCGTGGTCATGTTTGACCTCATGCACAGTCGACCAGATGGTGGTTTCCGTCGGCCCATACATGTTCCAAAGGCTAGCGCAGCGAGCGAGCAACTTGTCGGCAAGATCGCGCGGCAACGCTTCGCCGCCGCATAGAATTTTCAAGTTTCTGCCGCCTGACCAACCAGCTTCGATCAAACCGCGCCAGGTTGCCGGGGTTGCCTGCATCACCGTGCACCCGGATTGACCGATCAGGTCCATAAGGCGCGCAGGATCGGTAGCCGTCTCCCGGCTCGCGATAACGACCCGCCCGCCGCTAAGCAGCGGCAGAAACAGTTCCAGCGCGGCAATATCGAAGGATAGCGTGGTCACCGCCAGTAGCTTGTCCGCCGCGTCGAAACCCGGCTGCCGCTGCATTGAAGCCAGCAGGTTCACCAGTGCGCGATGCGAAACCTCGACGCCCTTCGGCTTTCCGGTCGAGCCGGAGGTATAAAGGACATAGGCCAGATCGTCGCCGCTCACGTCGACGCGAAGCGTCGAAGTAGCTTTTACCTTTTGATCGTCGTCGACAATGACGATGCGTGCGTTCGACTGCGGCAGCGTTCCGACAAGAGAGTGTTGCGTCAGCAATACCACCGGCTGCGCGTCGCGGAGGATGAAGGCGAGCCGCTCCCGAGGAAACGCCGGATCGAGAGGCAGATAGGCGCCACCGGCTTTCAACACCGCCAAAAGGCCGGCCATCATATCGAGCGATCGCTCCAGACAAATTCCCACCAGGGTCTCTCGTCCAACGCCGGCGTCGCGTAGGCGCACCGCCAGATGTGAAGCACGACGGTCCAATTCAACGTAGGTCCACGTGCTTCCTTCGAACTCCACCGCCACCGCGCACGGCGTGCGCCGCGCCTGGGTTTCGAACAATTCGTGGAACGCCGCCGACGGAAATTCCTGCTGAGTATCGTTCCACTTTACCAGCAACTGCTTTGATTCCTCGGAGGTCAGCAGCGGCAAGTCTCCAAGCAAGCAATCCGGATTTCGAGAGACGGCCTCCAACAAAGTGCACCAGTGGCCGATCATCCGCTGGATCGTCGGCGCGTCGAAAAGGTCGGTGCTGTACATAAACCGCCCGAAGACACCCTCCGGCCGCTCATCCAGTTCCAGATACAAGTCGAACTTCGCCGTGCCCATCGTCACGTCCATCTGGGTGAGATCCCAACCTTCGGCGAAAGCGGGCGCCGGCGGCTCGATGGAGAAAAGCACCTGAAACAGCGGATGCGCGCTCATGTCGCGCCTCGGCTGCAATTCCCGCACGACGCGATCGAAAGGGATATCGCTGGCGCCTAAGGCGCCCGCCACGGCATCGCGCGTCTGGATCAGGAAATCGCGAAACCGCAGGCCTCCCGACGGCCGGGTCCGCAATGCGATGCTATTGAGAAAGTAGCCGACCAGGTTTTGCAACTCGGGACGCCGGCGCGTATCGGTAACCCCGCCGATTAAAATATCCTCCTGCCCGGTGTAGCGATAAAGCAGGACTTTGAACGCTGCCAAGAGGGTCATGTAGAACGTGACGCCTTCTTTGCGGCTGAACTCCTTGAGCGCCTCTGTCAGATCATGGGGAAGACTGAAGGTCTCCATCGAGCCGCGATAGCTGAACGCCACGGGCCGGAGGCGGTCCGACGGTAGTTGCAGGACCGGCAGCGGCCGCGCCAACGCGCCGCGCCAATAATCGATTTGCCGCGCAACCGTTTCGCTCGCAGCATCACGTTCACGCCAAAGCGCATAGTCGCCATATTGCAGCGTCGGCTCCGGCAGGTTTAGCTCCCTGCCACTTGCCAAGGCGTCGTAGATCGCCGCCAGTTCGGGCACGATCATTTTATAGATCGACACGCCATCGAAGATGATGTGATGCAGAGTAAGGTAGAGCCGGTGATTATCCTCCCCCAACTTCACGATTGTGCCGCGGAAAAGCGGCGCCGTGGTGAAGTCGAAAGGCTTGCGCGCTTCCTCGGTAGCAATCCGCAATGCCTCCGCCTCGCGGCCCGCCGCCGGCATGCCGGTCAAGTCCATAAGCGGGAATCGAACGCGTAAATCCTGATGCACCACCTGCACAATTTCGCCGTCCACCATCTCAAATGATGTGCGCCAGGCTTCGTGGCGGCGGAGAATTTCGTTGAAGCTCTGTTCCATCACCGCGAGGTCGAACGTCCCTCTGCGATGAATGGTGATGGCCTCATTATAAAGCGGCAGGTCCGGCGCCATCGAGGCGTGCAGCCACACATTCCGTTGTTCCAGCGAAATCGGCGGTGTCGTTCCCGCGGGCCTCGGCATCACGGCTTCAACATGAGCGGCGCGTGGCGCGCCGCCGCCGCTCAGCATCTTTTGCAGCAGCAAGCGCTTGGCGTCGGATAATTCGGCGGTGCTATTCATGTCTGCGGGTTCAATAACTACGACAACATTGCGCCGGGCGCGGCGAAGGTCACCGGCAACGATTTCAACCCGCGCAGGCCGAGATTTTCCCGCCATTCCAACCGCGCGGGCTCCAACTTCAGATCGGGCAGGCGGCGCAGCAGCGTGGCAAAGGCGATCTGCCCTTCCATGCGTGCCAGTGGCGCGCCAAAGCAGAAATGTGCCGCCCAGCCGAAGGCCAAATGGCGATTATCCTTCCGCGTCAAGTCGAGCCGGTCGGGCTCGGGGAAACGCTCAGGATCGCGATTGGCGGCTGCCATCACCGCCATCACCGCGTCTCGTTTGCGGATCAGCTTTCCGCCCAGCATCACGTCGTCGGGCGCGAGCCGGGCGGTATGCTGGCTCGGGCTTTCGTAACGCAGCAGCTCTTCAACCGCAGTCTCAATGATCGACGGGTTGTCGCGCAACAGTGCTAGTTGCTCGGGATTCTTCAATAACGTCAGCAATCCGTTGCCGATCAGATTCGTCGTCGTCTCTTGTCCGCCCACCATGGTGACGATGGTGTTGGCGATCACCTCTTCCTCGGTCAGCCGCGCTCCATCGACCTCCGCCGTCATCAACGAATGGATCAGGCCGTCGCGCGGGTTGCGCTCCTGCTCACGAATGGCGGCGCGGAAATAGGCGGTCATGTCCTGCAGGCTGCGCAGCACGCGGCCGGCGCGGTCGGGATTGTGCTGGAAATTTCCCAGCATCTCGGCGAAATCCGCCGACCAGGACTTGAGCTGTTCGTGGTCGCTGGTGGGTACGCCCAAAAGCTCCGCGGTGACGATGGCCGGCAACGGATTGGCGAAGTCGGCGATGACGTCCATGCGCCCTCTCGCCACGACATCGTCGAGCAGCCGCTCGGTAATGTCCTGAATATGCGATCGCATGGCATCCACGCGCCGCGGGGTGAATGCCGTCGAGCAAAGCTTGCGCAGGCGCGTATGCGTCGGCGCATCCATGAACAGCATCTGTTTCGCCATCACCTGGGCGATGGGTTCCAAGGAGGCGAGCCCAAGCGCCTTGACCTGCTCCGGTGCCGGCGTGCGATCGGCGGAAAAATCCCGCAAGACAGTCACGGACCCGGCGTAACTGGTCACCACCCAGGCATGCAGGAAGGTGTCCCAATGCACCGGGTCATGCTCGCGCAGCCGGCGATAGAGTGGATAAGGATCGGCGAGGACCGCCGGATCAAGGAGTTGATAAAGGCTGAGAGCCGGATCGACCCGAACTGCCGCCGCTTCGGAAGCTGCTGTCACTTGGGTGCCTCGATTGTTAGCCGGCGATCCGCTGCTGCGCTTCCTCTTCACTCATCGCTTCGAGCTTCTCCATCGCGAGGCGCTCGATTGTCGCCGCCAATTTGCCGACGGTCTGCGCTTCAAACAAATGCAGCAGCGTCAGCTCGACACCGAACGCGTCGCGCGCGCGCAGCACGAGCTGAGTCCCGAGCAACGAATGGCCGCCTAGGAGAAAAAAGTTATCGTTGATGCCGACGCGGTCGGCGCCCAATACGCCGGCCACGATGTCGGCGAGACAGCGCTGGGTCGGAGTCTCCGGAGCGTGGTATCCGTCGGTACCCAGCGCGTTATCGGAGGACGGTTCAGGCAACGCCTTTTTGTCGAGCTTGCCGCTGGTCGTCAGCGGCAATGAAGCAAGCTTCACGAAAGCCGCCGGGATCATGTAGTCGGGCAATAAGCCGGTGAGGAAATCCCGCAGTTCGGCCGCTGTCGGTTCCATGGATTCGGCGGGGACCACATAGGCCACGAGTTGCTTTTCCTTGCCGCGGCTGCGCGCGACCACGGCGCTCGAGGCCACCTGCGGATTGCGGTTCAGCGCCGTCGCGATTTCGGCCGGCTCAACGCGATGGCCGCGAATCTTCTCCTGCTCGTCAATGCGGCCATGAAACGCGATCTCTCCGTCCGGGAGCAAACAACCGAGATCGCCGGTGCGATACATCCGCGCGCCGGCAACGCCACGAAATGGGTCAGGCAGAAAGCGCTCCGCAGTCATTTGCGGGCGATTGCGATATTCGCGGCCGACGCTGGTTCCGCCGATATAAATCTCGCCGATTTGCCCCGGCGCTACCGGCTGCCGGTTCTCGTCCAGCAGATAAATCTGCGTATTTGCAATCGGCCGTCCGATGGTGGGAACGCTGCTTATATCGGTCTGCGCGGGAACGACGCCTGACGTTGCCACCACCGCGCACTCGGTAGGGCCGTAATTATTGACGACGGCAAACGGCAGGTTTGGCCGCGCATAGCTGTGCAACGTATCGGCACCGGTGAGCAAAAAGCGCAAAGCGGTATTCGCCGGCCATTCCGCCGCGATCATCGGTTCGGCCAGCGCCGTGGGAACGAAGGCGATGTTGATCTTCTCGTCGACCAACCACTTGCGCAGCAAATCCGGCGACGTGCGCGGCGCCTCACTGACTAAAGATACCGAGGCGCCCGCGGTGAGATACGGCCACACTTCCCAGATCGAAGCGTCGAAACCCAGGCCCGCGAGATGGCTGGCCCGATCCGCCGCAGTAATGCCAAAGGCGCTGCGATGCCAAAAGATCAGATTGAGAAGATTGCCATGGGTGACTTCCACGCCCTTGGGCTCGCCGGTGGAGCCGGAGGTGAAAATCACGTAGGCGAGATTTTCGCGCTTAACATTCGCGGAGAACTCGCGAGCATCGAACCGCGCAATGATGCCGCCGTCACGCTCAGGCGCCACGGCCACACGGTTGTCCCCCGCAAGCTGTTCCGCCCGTAATGAGGTGGTGATCACGACCGGCGCGCGCGCATCATCCAAGAGAAGTTTTATGCGTTCTTCCGGCCAGGACGGATCCAGCGGTAGAAATGCGCCGCCCGCTTTCAGCACTGCTAAACATGCGGTGATCTGATCGAACGAACGTTCAAGACAGATGCCGACCGGCACTTCCGGTCCGACGCCCAGGGATTCGAGATATCTGGCGAGACGGTTGGCGCGCGCGTTCAGATCGCCATAGGTCAGCTCGCCGCAAGCTGCTCGCAGGGCTACTGCACCGGGACTTGTCGCGGCGACAGCAGCAACCAAATGCGCGATGCTTAAGCGCCGGCGATCCGGCGTCGGAACTTTCGTATTATGCTCGCGGTTCGTGATACCGGGTGGGATTAGTTGTTCTGTATTCTCGGGCTTTTCCATCATGAAGCCCTAGCGAGTCCGCATTAAAAATCAGTGACATCGAAACATCAGGGTAAACCGAACGTAACGTCTCGAAGTTCAGTAGCAGCGGCAGAGCATTGGCCGTCCGAATAAGCTTAAAAAAGAGCTATTCCACTCATCCATTTTCTGCAGGATCGCCTTCTCGCGCGGGCATGAGCGGTCAAACGGGCAGCGCTACAAATAACGGCAAAAGCCCGGAAAATAGTCAGAGAGTCCCAATTTCCGTAATGAAAGCATAATGTAGCTGGTCGCTACGCCGCTTTTGGCGCCTTAACGCAGGCAGTGTTGCTGGCCCAAGCCTTGCTACGGCTGGAAGTCAGGGTTCATCCGCGAGAGCTTCAATGACGGCCTCATTTGATGAGATGGGCAGCGGCGGCGCGGCCATACGGCCGGCCTATGCCGAGCTGTCGCAATGGCTCAGCGAGATATCGTCCGACGAATTGGATTATCGCCAGCGCGAGGCGGAGCTGCTGTTCCGCCGCATCGGCATTACCTTCGCGGTCTATGGCGACGCCGAGGCGCAGGAGCGCTTGATCCCCTTCGATGTGATTCCCAGGATCTTGGCGGCAGCCGAATGGGATTTGTTGCGGGGCGGCCTTGAGCAGCGCGCCAAGGCACTGAATGCCTATATCAACGACGTCTACAGCCGGCGCGACATTGTCCAGGCCGGCATTGTTCCGGAAGAATTGGTGTTTGAGAATCCGGTGTTCCGTCCGGAGATGAATGGCCAGAAAATCCCGCATGACATCTACGTTCACATCGCCGGCATCGACATCGTGCGGGTCGACGCCGAGACCTTCTATGTGCTGGAGGATAATGCGCGCACGCCGTCCGGCGTCTCCTACATGCTGGAGAACCGGGAGATCATGCTGCGGCTTTTCCCGGAGTTGTTTTCGCGCTACCGCGTCGCGCCGGTGGAGAATTATCCGGACGAATTGCTGGCGACGCTGAGATCGGTCGCGCCTTCGACGACCGACACCGACCCAACCGTGGTGTTGCTGACTCCGGGAGTCTTCAACTCGGCTTATTACGAGCACTCGTTCCTTGCCGACAAGCTCGGCATCGAGTTGGTGGAGGGTCGCGATCTTTTCGTCAAAGGCGAGATCGTCTACATGCGCACGACGCAAGGACCGAAGCGCGTCGACGTGATTTACCGGCGCGTGGACGACGACTTTATCGATCCGCTGACCTTTCGCCCCGATTCCACGCTCGGCGTGCCCGGCCTGATGTCCGCTTACCACAAAGGCAATGTGACGCTCGCCAATGCGGTCGGCACCGGCATTGCCGACGATAAGGCGGTCTACAGCTACATGCCGCAGATCGTGAAATTCTATCTCGGCGAAGAACCGATCCTGAAAAACGTGCCGACCTGGTGCTGCCGGCAAAGCGAGCACCTGTCCTATGTGCTCGACAACTTGGCGGACCTGGTGGTCAAGGAAGTCCACGGCTCCGGCGGTTACGGCATGCTTATTGGGCCGACCGCTAATAAGGCTACGCTTGCAGCCTTCCGCGCCAAGCTCAAAGCCAATCCGAAAAACTTTGTTGCCCAGCCCACGTTGGCGCTGTCGACCTGCCCAACCTGCGTGGACGAGGAAATCGCGCCGCGCCATGTGGATTTTCGCCCTTTCGTGCTCACCGGACGCGACCGCATCCGCATCGTGCCCGGCGGCCTCACCCGCGTCGCCCTGAAAAAAGGATCGCTGGTCGTCAATTCCAGTCAGGGCGGCGGCACCAAGGATACCTGGGTGCTGCACTCATGAGAATCTCGATTTAGCCGATGCTGTCCCGTACCGCCGACAACCTATATTGGCTGGCGCGTTACGTCGAACGCGCCGAATACCTGTCGCGTGTTCTTGAGGCGGCGCAGCGGCTGAGCGCGGTCCCCATTGCCGCGGCCGGCACGACCAACGAGTGGGAATCCGCCGTCGCCACCGCGGGCTGCGCTGATGCTTTCTTCAAGGCCTATTCCGAAGCTAACAGCGAGAACGTCATCGACTTCCTGGCTTTTTCCGCGGCTAATCCATTCTCGATCCGTAATTGCTTCGACATTGCACGCAACAACGCACGCGCCGTACGTACCGCGCTCACGGTCGAGATGTGGGAATCGATCAACGGCACCTGGCTTGAACTGCAAAAATTCGGAAAAGGCTCCACTTCGCAAGAGGAGTCCCGGCGATTCCTGCGCTGGGTACAGGAATCCTCCTTGCGCTTCGACGGCTCGGCCTACCGCACGATGTTGCGCAACGACAGCTATTGGTTCTCGCGCCTTGGCGTCTACATGGAGCGCGCCGACAACACCGCGCGCATCCTGGACGTCAAATATCATCTGCTGTTGCCCGCGAAGGAGCAGGTAGGCGGGCCGCTGGATTACTTCCAGTGGGCCGGGATTTTACGGTCGGTGTCGGCGCTCACCGCCTATCACTGGGTCTATCGCGAGAGTCTCAAGCCTTGGCTGATCGCCGATCTGCTCATGCTCAACGAGCAGATGCCGCGCTCGCTCGCAAGCTGTTACGAGAATCTGGTGCGCAATCTCGATCAGATCGCGCAGGCCTATGGAAGGCAGGGCCCGGCGCAACGGCAGGCGCGCAGCCTGCGTACCCGGCTGCAGAATAGCCGCATCGAGGAGATCTTCCAGCGCGGGCTGCATGAATTCATCAGCGACTTCATCGACGCCAACAACCGGCTCGGCGCCGCCATCGCCGAACAATATCTGCTATAAGCCGGCTGCATGCGTATCCGCGTTTCACACCAGACCGTTTATCGCTACGACCGCCCGACCACGGGGGTGATCCAGGTGTTGCGCTTGACCCCGCGCAACCACGACGGTCAATACGTGGTCCGCTGGGCAATCGACGTCTCCGATGATTGCCGCCTCGATCAGCATGAAGACGCCTTCGGCAACATCGCACATACTTTTACGGCGGATGGTCCGTTCACCGAGCTGCGGGTGAGCGTCGAGGGCGAGATCGAAACCCAGGATACGCAAGGTATCGTCGCCGGCGCGGTGGAGCGGCTGCCGCCAAGCCTGTTCCTGCGCGAAACGCCGCTGACGCGGGCTGACGAGAGCATCACCGCATTTGCCGCCGCCGCGCACAAGGCCGCGGGAGGTGATGTGTTGAAGCTGCTCCACGCCATGGTCACCGGCTTGCACGGCGAGATGACCTTCGACACCAGTCCTACCCAAAGCACCACAAGTGCCGCCGAAGCCTTCGTGCTCAAGCGCGGTGTATGCCAGGATTTCACCCATATCTTTATCGCCGCAGCGCGCAAGCTTGGCATCCCGGCGCGTTATATCGGCGGCTATTTCCACCGTGCCGACGGAGTCGTGGACCAGGAGGCGGGACATGCCTGGGCGGAAGCCTTCGTGCCGGAGCTTGGCTGGGTGGCCTTCGATCCGACCAACGGTATTTCCGCCACCGACGCTCATGTCCGCGTTGCTGTGGGGCTTGATTATCTCGGTGCGGCTCCGGTCCGCGGGGCGCGTTACGGCGGCGGTAGCGAAACGCTATCGGTCGCCGTGCATGTGGAGCAGGCCACGTGGCAGGCGCAAAACTAAACGGCATTGGCGGTTACGCCGTAGCGCCGCTATAACGTGACCAGAATTTAGGGGGCTACTAATCGATGACCTATTGCTGTGGAATCCTTGTTCGCGACGGTCTCGTGATGATCGCCGACACCCGGACCAATGCCGGGCTCGACAATGTGTCGACCTTCCGCAAACTCAATGTATTTTCCGAGCCCGGCGAGTACATGATGGCGCTTGCCTCGGCCGGCAATCTGTCGATCAGCCAGTCGGTGCTCAGCATGCTCAGCGAAGGCATCGAAAATCCGGAAACCGGCGAGCTTGAGACGCTGAAGAACGCACCGACCATGTTCCAGGCAGCGCAACGCATCGGGCGCACGATTCGCCGTATTCACACTAATGAGGCCGTCCCGCTCGAAGCCTCGGACGTTAAGTTTGAAATCGCCTTCTTGTTCGGCGGTCAAATCAAGGGCGGGCCGTTGCGCCTGTTCATGATCTATCCCGCCGGCAATTTCATCGAATGCACGAAGGACACGCCTTACCTTCAGATCGGCGAGCACAAATACGGTAAGCCGATCCTCGATCGCGCCGTCACCTACAATATCGACCTCTATGACGCGCTTAAGATCGGGCTGCTGTCGGTGGACTCCACCATGCGCTCCAATCTTGGCGTCGGCATGCCGATAGACTTCGTGATCGCGCGCCGCGACACCTGCACGGCGGAACTAACCCACAGGATCGAACCGGGCGAACCGTATTTCCACGACTTGAGTGAGCGTTGGTCGGCTGCTTTGCGGGCGGCGCATATGGCGATCCCGCGTCCGCCTTACGGCAAAGGCGTTTGAATGCGGCTGGAATGGCGGGATGGTTTCGTCGCTTCCAAGCCAACGTGGCTTCTTAAGCGACAAGCCGCGCCGCGGCGTTCAGCGCTTCCAACTGAGCGCGTATGGCATCGGCTGCCACGGGCCGGCCAAAGAAGTAACCCTGCCCCTCGTGACAGCCCTGCGCGGTGGCCAGTTTCATCTGCTCTTCCGTTTCGATGCCCTCGGCGACCACTATTTTTTCTAGCCCAGCGCCGAGGGTGGCGATGGCGCCAATGATCGCCCGGGCGTCCCGCTCCTCCTCAAGATCGCAAATGAACGATCGATCGATCTTGATCTTGTGGAACGGGAACTTGCGCAGATAGTTGAGCGACGAATAGCCGGTGCCAAAGTCGTCCAACGAGAAGCTGATGCCGAGATTCTTGAGCTGCTCCATCGTCGCTAGCGTATCGTCGCATTCCTCAAGCAGCACGCGCTCGGTTATCTCCAGTTCGAGCCGTTGCACCGGAAGGCCGGACTTCGCGAGCGCCGAAACAACGTGCAAGGCAAGCGCGTGATCTTTGAATTGTACCGGAGACAGATTGACGGCGACTTTGACGTTCTTCGGCCACTTCGCCGCCTCGAGGCAGGCTTGATGTAATACCCATTCCCCGATTGCGATGATCAATCCGGTTTCTTCGGCGACAGGTATGAATATGGATGGTGGGACGTTGCCCCGCTCCGGGTGCGACCAGCGTAGCAACGCCTCGCACGCCGTGACACGCTTGGTGCGCAGGTCTACCAATGGCTGGAAGTGTAGCCGGAATTGGTCGGATGCAAGAGCATCGCGCAGATCAAGCTCAAGCGCGCGCCGTGCCCGAACCGCTTCCTCCATCTCTCCGGCAAAAAACCGGTGGCTGCCGCCGCCATCTTTCTTAGCGGCGTAAAGCGCCATATCGGCCTTTTTCAATAACTCGTCCGCATCGACGCCGTCCGTGGGCGTCATGGCGATGCCGATGGAAGCGCCGACTTCGACACGGTGGCCGTCGATGTCGAACGGATCTCTCAGCGCGGCGGCCAGTCGCTGAGCCAGTTGCTCGGCATCCCCACGCTCGGTGGCGACCTGCAGCACGACGAATTCATCGCCACCAAAGCGCGTGATGGTTTCGGCGGTGTCGATGATGCCAACCAATCGCCGCGCCACTTCTTTCAGCAGCTTGTCGCCGAATGGATGACCGAGCGTGTCGTTGATGGACTTGAATTGATCGAGATCGATCAGGTGGACAGTGACGTGATTTTCGGGTTCGCACGCCGCCGCCAGCATGCCGTTGATCTGCTCGCGGAACTGCGTTCGGTTGGGCAATCCGGTGAGTTCATCATACTTGGCCAAATGCGCTATGCGCTCCTGCGCGTGCTTGCGTGCGGTTACGTCTTCAAGAATGATGACAGACCCGCCGTCGGACATCATCCTGCGCGACAGCGCGATGGTCCGGTCGCCGTCGGGCGATGTTTGCACCTGGTCGAACGTGTCTTGCTGCAGATTGAGAGCTAAGTCGCGGAAAACCCTTCTCACATTTCTGGCTTGGAATTTGCCAGCGCGAATGCTGTAGCGAGCCAAATCGGCGACCCGCATACCGACATGGACTGAAGTATTTTGCAGGTAAAGCAACTCCAAGAAGCGCTCGTTCCAGACCTGCAGACGATCCTCCTGATCGAGCATGCAAAGGCCGTGCGACATGTTGTTGAGAGCGATATCGAAGCGCCTCGCCTGTTGCTCGAAGCGGGCCGCTAAAGCTGCTTCCTTCCGCGTCATCGTCAGCGCCTGGATGATGATGTCGCGGATGCTGAGCGTGATGTCGACCATTCCGTAGATGAACATCAGCACCACAAGACCCAGCGCTCGATGTACCCAATCAGGATAGGCAATAAGTGCCAGGGCCATTGGCAAGGTGGTGAAGGCGAGTTGGGCAATCGCGATGAAAGGACGGCCGGCGTTGCGGCCTGAAATAGCAGCCGCATAACCTACCGCCGTCGTGCTGACGGCCATCTGGAGGGATGCGTCACCGGAGTGTGTGATCGTCACCCAGCACAACAGGCCGAGGAGAGCGGAGAATCCCCAGGCGCCATATTCATAAACATGTTCCCACAGCTTGGTGGCCGCGAGCTTTTGGCGTTCTTTATATCTCTCGTAGAGGAGGGCGGAGGCAACGCGCAGCATTCCGACCGCAAAAAGCGCGACCGAAATAGTCATGATCCGATCATTGCCAGCCCGCAACGCAACGGCCGCGCCGACGATCGAACAAGCGAGCGCGCCGAGGATCAGCGACCCCACCGGCGCAAACAATTTCTCGACCAACGCCGCACGGATTTCTGTTGGGAGTTCCGCGTCCGTCCGGCGGGTATGCATCAGCCTCTTAATAAGCATGGGACCTGCGGGTGCCTGGATTGTCGAGATAATACATGTCGTTGGTCAACATCGCCCAAACGGGATGGACCTATCGGCAGTGACGGTGAATGGCCGGTAACCAGCGAGTCGCGATTCAAAAGGATGTGCCGCCGCTTTCGGAATAGAAACCGAACGCGCGAGTTTCGGCTGTCGCGCGTCGGAATCTTGTCCTCGTGGTTAACACGAAGATTTTACGAGGATTTTCGGTCGAAAATCCCTGCAAAATACATCTGCCAACGTGAGTTCCGAGACTCGAAGCTCAACGCTCGATTGTGGATAGCTTAACATCCTGTTAAGGTAAAAAAATCGTAAAGGTGCTGCGTCACAGTGGTGCGTCCATGTCTGTTCCTGCGTTAGACGCTGCTACCCTCGGCAGGGTTAGGGCCGCTCGGTCATTCCCACCAGTCGCGGCGTACTCGCTGACCAATGCGAAGAACGCACGGCGTCTATTTGAACTGGAGCAGTTGGAGGTATCCTGGGAAGAGGCCACGGGCACGCTGTGGACCTTTATGCGGCCGCGTGGGCGACCGAGCTATAACCCCGACCTTCTGGAAGACTTCCACGCTTGGCAACGCGGCATCGTGGCGATGTTCGCCGACCGGCCGGACGATCTGCGCTATTTGCTGCTGGGATCGCGCACTCCGGGTGTGTTCAATCTTGGCGGCGACCTAAACCTGTTCGCGACTAAGATTCGTGAACGCGATCGGCAGTCTCTTGTTGCCTACGGTAACTCCTGCGTCCGCATCCTGCACCGGAATCTAAACGGGCTTGGTCTTCCGATGGTGACAATTGGATTGGCCGAAGGGGATGCGCTCGGCGGCGG
>JAXDOR010000074.1:0-73632 GCA_034668825.1 Alphaproteobacteria bacterium
TAACGGCGCACAACAGCAACAGCGTCGATTTAATCACATTCATCCCAAAGGTCCCTGATTGTTGATCTGTCTCTCTGTTGCAATGCAACATCGAGACCGCACAGGCACGGCGGAGGTGGCGATTTGATGAAGACAATAAGGCGCGACGCCTCAGTTTCCGCGGTCTCTACTCGCCGCCGCGGCGGCTCAGCAGGAACACTGCCTGCTCGCCGAACAGGTTCCAGAACCACCACGGCGCATTGAAGCGCAGCGGCTTGCCCCAGGCGTTGAGCGCCACGGCCTTTTCCATCTTGGCGCCGACCTGCCCGCACAAATGGCGGAAGTCCTTGATGGTGCAGAAGTGAATATTGGGAGTGTCGTACCAGCTATAGGGCAGGTTGTCGGTTTGCGGCATGTGGCCGCCGAATAGGAGTTGCAGCCGGATGCGCCAATGGCCGAAATTCGGAAAAGACACTACCGCATGGCGTCCGATGCGCAGCATGTGCTCGAGCACTTGCCGCGGATGCCGGGTCGCTTGCAGCGTCTGCGACAGGATGACGTAATCGAACGTGTCGTTGGGATAATCGGTGAGATCGGTGTCGGCGTCGCCCTGGATCACCGCGAGTCCCTTGGCGACACATTCATTGACGCCTTCGCGTGAAATCTCGATCCCCCGTCCGTCGACGCCGCGCGTATCGGCGAGAAGGCGCAGCAGCTCGCCATCGCCGCAGCCGACGTCGAGCACCTTGGCACCCGGCTCGATCATCTGCGCCACCACAAGCAGGTCTATACGCCCGCTGCCCATGGTAGCCGCCGCGTTAGAGAGGGTGAGGTCGCGCTCGAGGGGTGTCAACATCAGGCGCCCTTCCCGACCGGCAAACCACGCGCCTTGCCTGCGCCGTCGAGGAAACCTCGTACGATGGCGAATAGCTCCGGCTCGTCCAGCAGGAAAGCGTCGTGACCCTTGTCGGTCACGATCTCGGCGAAGGAAACGCGCGCGCCCGCCGCGTTCAGCGCATGCACGATCGCGCGTGACTCCGAGGTCGGGAATAACCAGTCGCTGGTAAAAGAAATGACGCAGAAACGCGTCTGCGCATCCTTGAAGGCATTGGCCAAGACGCCGCCGCAGTCGGCGGCGAGATCGAAATAATCCATTGAGCGCGTTAGATAGAGATAAGAATTGGCGTCGAAGCGATCGACGAACGAAATGCCTTGATGGCGCAGATAGGATTCCACCTCAAAATCGGCATCGAATGAGAAGGTCAGATTCGCCCGGTCCTGAAACTTCCGTCCAAATTTGCGATGCAACGCGGCGTCCGAGAGATAAGTGATATGCGCGCCCATGCGCGCGACCGCAAGCCCGCGCCGCGGGTCGGTGCCTTCCAGCAGATAGCGTCCGCCGCGCCATTCCGGATCGGCCGTCACCGCCTGGCGGCCGACTTCGTGGAAGGCGATGTTCTGGGCCGAATGACGCGTGGCGCAGGCGATCGGCAGAGCGGAGAAGACGCGCGCCGGGTAGCTCGCCGCCCACTGCAACGCTTGCATCCCGCCCATCGAACCGCCGGCAACGGCAAATAAAGAATCGATGCCAAGATGATCGAGCAGCATTGCCTGCGCGCGCACCATGTCGCGAATGGTGACAACGGGAAATTCAAGAGCCCATGGCTTGCCCGTCTGCGGATGCGTCGAAGCCGGGCCCGTGGTTCCCATGCAGCCGCCAAGGACGTTAGGGCAGATGACGAAGTAGCGTTCGGTATCAATCGGGCGGCCCGGACCCACCATGGTTTCCCACCAGCCGGGCTTGCCGGTGACCGGATGCTTGCTGGCGACATGCTGATCGCCAGTCAGCGCATGACAGACCAGCACCGCATTGGAACGGTGCGGATTGAGCGTGCCATAGGTCTGGTAGGCGATCTGGAACGGGGTGAGCTCGAGGCCGGCATCTAGCCGCAGCGGCCGGTCCGGGCCGAAGCGCACGACAAGGGAATCCCGCGGATTATCGGCCTCGCGGGAGGCCCCCGCTATGTCAGCGGAGGTGCTTAGATCGGCTTCGACCATTCCGCCCTTGCTCCCACCCGAGGTCAACACCGAGCCCTATACGCCGGCAGCCGGGAGCGGCTTGAATAGGTTCCGCTCCGTCGTGTCAACGTTTTCTTTGATTTCGGCCCCAGAGCCACCTAACAATCGTCATCCGCAGGGTCTTGCGGCCAAGCCACCATACGCCGCGTTGTGTGCCATGTCGAAAATGCCCCGCTCCGATATCTCGTCGCTCGCCGCGCTGCGGACCGAGATCGATCACATCGACGAGACCATGCACGGTCTGTTGATACAGCGCGGCGAGATTATCGACCGCCTGATCGCGGTGAAGCAGACGCAGGAATCTGGCTCCGCCTTCCGCCCAGCGCGCGAAGCGGAGATGATGCGCCGTCTGGTGGACCGGCACCGCGGCATTCTCCCGCTCGATACCGCGGAAAGCATTTGGCGCGTCATCATATCGACCTTCACTTATGTGCAGGCGCCCTTCGCGGTCCACGCCGACCTGACCGCCAGCGACGCGGCGATGCGCGATTCCGCGCGATTCCATTTCGGCTTCACCGTGCCCTTCGTCCCGCATATGGGGGCCTCCGGCGTGGTCGCCGCCGTTTCCGAATCCCGCGGCGACCTTGGATTGGTTGGCGCGGTCGGCGGCGCCGGAGCGTGGTGGAACGCGCTCGAATTCGACAGCGCGCCGAAGATCATCGCCCGGCTACCTTTTGTCGACCGCGCCGACCATCCGGCAGCGCTGCCGGTTTTCGTCATCTCGCGTGTCGCTCCGGAGGCCATGGTACCGGACGTTGAAGTGTGGAGCGTCCGCGTTTCCGGCTGGGGTGCCGAGGCGGCGCGCGCCATCTCGCAATTCGCAGGCATGATCGCGGTGCCGGACAGCGCTTTCGATGGAGCGGCCCTGCTGGTCTCGGTGCCGCGAGGGTTAAGCTTTGCCAAAGTCGCCGACGCCCTGGTCAAAGCGGGAGCTTCGGTACGTTCCTCGGCCCTCGTCGGAAGCCACGCGACCCGCTATACCGTCCCGGCCGCCGGCGCCCAGCCGACTCCGACCGGGCGCTAACCTTCAATTCCCGTCTCCCGCATGCGCGGAAGAAGAGTTGGTCGATGCCCATTTCATCGCGCCCACAGCCGCGCCCCGGCGTGCTCGACATCCAAGCGTATGTGCCGGGCAAGAGCACGGCGCCGGGCGGCGCGCGGGTATTCAATTTGTCCTCGAACGAGACGCCGCTCGGGCCGAGCCCGCAGGCGCTCACAGCCTATCGCGACGCCGTAGGCCAATTGCAGGATTACCCTGAGGGCTCGGCGCGAAAGTTGCGCGAGGCAATCGGGCGGAGCTTCGGCCTCGATCCCGCGCGCATCGTCTGCGGTGCGGGCTCCGATGATCTGCTCAACCTGCTGGCGCATGCCTATCTCGCGCCGGGCGACGAGGCGATCTACACCAAACACGGCTTTAGTATCTATCCGATCTTCACTCTCGCCGCCGGCGGCAAGCCAGTAGTGGCACCGGAGAAAAATTACACAGCGGATGTCGATGCAATCCTTGCGGCGGTAACCGATCGCACCCGCATCGTCTTTGTTGCCAACCCGAACAACCCGACCGGCACCTATGTGCCTTTCGATGAGATACGGCGCTTGCACAGCGCACTGCCACCCCATGTCCTGCTCGTGCTCGACGCCGCTTATGCGGAATACGTCAGCCGCAACGATTACGAATCCGGCATCGAATTGGTGGCGACCTCCGATAACACGGTGATGACGCGGACGTTCTCCAAGATCCATGGCCTCGCCGCGCTGCGGCTTGGCTGGATGTATGGTCCTGCGGCCGTCGTTGACGCAGTCAACCGCATCCGCGGACCGTTCAACGTCAATACACCGGCGATGCTCGCCGGAATCGCGGCGATTGAAGACACGGCGCACATCGAGACTTCCCGCGCCCATAACGCGCGCTGGCTGCCTTGGCTGACGGAAGAGATCCGCAACCTCGGCCTGGAGGTGACGCCAAGCGTGGCCAATTTCGTGCTGATCCATTTCCCGACGACAAAGGGGCGCACCGCCCAGGACGCGGACCAATTCCTGTTGTCTCGCGGGCTGATCCTGCGGCAGGTCGGAACCTACCATCTGCCGAACGCGCTGCGGCTGACCGTCGGCACCGAGGAGGCCAATCGACTGGTGGTCAAGGCGCTGGCGGAATTCATGGCGAAGAAGACGTGAACGCAGGCAAACCCATGTTCAACCGCCTCGCGCTGATCGGCGTCGGCCTGATCGGCTCCTCGATCGCGCGGGCAGCGCGCTCGCAGGGCGTTGTTGGCTCGATCGTCGCCACCGCGCGCTCGGCGCAGACGCGCAAGCGCGTGCAAGAACTCGGCATCGCCGACAAAGTGGCCGACACCAACGCCGAAGCGGTCGAGGATGCCGATCTCATCATTGTCTGTATTCCCGTCGGCGCCAGCGGCGCTGTCGCCAAGGAAATCGGGCCGCACCTTAAAGCGGGCGCCATCGTTTCCGACGTCGGTTCGGTGAAGGGCTCGGTGCTGCGCGATATGGCTCCGCATCTGCCGAACAATGTGCATTTCATCCCCGCGCATCCCGTCGCCGGCACGGAATATTCCGGGCCCGACGCGGGATTCGCCGAGCTTTTCGTGGACCGCTGGTGCATTCTCACTCCGCCCGAGAATGCGGATGCGCAAGCGGTTGAGAAGCTGAAAACCTTCTGGACGCGGCTCGGCGCCAATGTCGAAACGATGCCGGCCGATCACCACGACCTCGTCCTCGGCATCACCAGCCATCTGCCACACCTGATCGCCTACACGATTGTCGGCACGGCCGACGAGCTATCCGAAGTGACGCGTTCGGAAGTGCTTAAATTCTCGGCCGGCGGCTTCCGCGATTTCACCCGTATCGCTGCTTCCGATCCGACCATGTGGCGCGATATCTTTCTCGCCAACAAGGATGCGGTGCTGGAGATGCTCGGCCGCTTCAACGAGGACCTCTCCGCGCTGACCCGTGCCATGCGCGCGGGCGACGGCGAGGCACTGTTCGAGCATTTCACGCGCACGCGCGCGATCCGCAAAGGCATCGTCGAAATCGGTCAGGATTCACCCGCGCCGGATTTCGGCCGCCCACATCCGCATTTGTCCGATGAAGCGGCGAAAAAAACCTAAAACAGTGGGCTGACTTGGCCGACCGGAACCGCGCCGAGAAACATATTGCCGTCGGTGAAACGCAGCGGCAGCACCACCGCGCGCCGGCCTTCGAGCTGCGTCTGTTCGCCGAGGAGGCCAATACCAGCGGCAATGCTGGAGGCATTGTTGCGCGCGATATTGCCCAATCCGGGCGCGAGCCGGTCGAGCGCCCCGGCGACGCGGTCGACCCCGCCTCCCGGCGCGGTCAGGCGCTCAAGCCCCAACGCCGGCAGCAAGCGCTCCAGGCCGGCAACGGTGACGAGAAGCTGGCCATCGAGACGGCCACTCGCCGTCAGGCCCAGGGAGCCGGTGGCGATGGCGATCGACTCGCCTTGCTGCACCCGAGCGTGGCTGACATCGATGCGGCCACCCGCCGCCTGAATTTCACGAAAGCGATCCGGCCATGGCTTCGGTGAGAAATCCTTCAGGCCGCGGAGGCGAAAAGTAATATCCGCGTCAAAGGGCAGCCCTGCCAGGGGATTAATGCTCGGCGCAGTCGCGCTGGCAAGCCGCAACACCAGATCGATGATGGGATTGTCGGCAGCGGAGCCTTCAACAATACGACCGTGGACTTCGGCATGGGCGGCTTTGAACAACGTCTCCCTGGCCGATCCCGCGACCCGATCAAATAAAGGTTCATCGATGGCAATCGAGGCACGCTCGGGCAGCACCGGGCCACCGCGCACGCTGCTCTGCAGGAGCTTCCAGTCGGCGATGAATTGCGGTGATCCGCCCGGCTCGGCCATCGTCAGCGGGCCGGTGAATTCACTGATCAGGAGGCTCGGCTGATAAATCTGGGCGGCGACCAGAAGGCCGGCGGTCTTCAGCAAAACGGTTGGCTGCCCGCTGCGCCATTCCATGGTCGCCGGATCGCAGTGCAGTTCGATGCGGAAGGGGAAGCCGTCTATACTCTGCGAGCCGCAGCTATAGATGCGGCCGGCCTTGGCTTCGCGCTCGAACCAACCAGCGAGAGTTTTTTGCGCCACCCCCGAGGCATAAAACCATAACCCGCACCAGCCCACCGCAAGCACGGCCAAGCCGACCAGCACAAGAATGAGCGGCCAAGGTCGCCGGCGCGGCATAAGGAGGGGATGGCTCATGCGGAGTGTCCATCATTGCGAAGACGGGGGAGTTTTCCGGCGAATGCTCCCTAATGTCCAGAGCGTTGCGTCAGATCGTTTGTGCTGTTAGGCGAGCGGCCATGGGCTGCCGCCTCAGTATCTTCTGATGTCCGGCTGAGAACCCGTCCTAAAAGCCGCCATGGACCCGACTTTTGATCAACTTCCGGAGGACTTATGGGTATTCGCCTATGGTTCGCTGATGTGGCGGCCGGGCTTCGAGTTTATCGAGCGGGCCCCCGCGCGGGTAATCGGCGCGCATCGGGGCCTTTGCGTCCTCTCCCACGTCCATCGCGGGACCCCTGAACAGCCCGGCCTGGTCCTGGGACTCGATCGGGGCGGCACCTGCCGCGGCCTCGCCTTTCGCATCGCCGCGCCACTGCGGGCACAAACGCTGTCCTATCTGCGTGCCCGTGAGCAGGTGACCAACGTATACCGCGAATGCCTACGCTCGGCATGGCTGCTCGGAGAGCCGGAACGGCGGGTGGAGGCGCTTTGCTACGTCGTCGATCGCGGCCATCCGCAATATGCCGGACGGCTTTCGCTGGACGAGCAGCTTCATTTAGTGCGGCAAGGCCACGGTCATGCGGGGCCCAACCGCGAATATGTATTATCAACGGTGAAGGAACTGGAGGCGCAGGGATTCCGCGACGCCAATTTGCATTTGTTGGCGGAACGCCTCAAGGGCACCCACGAAAGCAAGGCGGCCACTTAAATTAGCTATTACCGTTGCGAGACTGGCTCATATCCCGCTGCGCGTAGCTCGCGCTCGCCTTCCGCCACCAGCCGCGCCGTCGCGGTTTCGATTTCGTTGCGCAGGCGCTCAGCGAAAACTTGCTTGTCGAGCCCAGGCGGAATCGGATCGAGAATCTCGACGCGAATCGTACCGGGGAAGCGGCGGAATGAGCGCCGCGGCCAAAATAATCCTGAATTGAGCGCCACCGGCACACAGGGCACTCCCATCTCGGCATAGAGGTGTGCCGCGCCGAATTTGTATTTGGGCTCCGCACCGGCCGGACGGCGGGTACCTTCAGGAAAAATGATGAGCTGACGACCGCGGCCGATCTCAAAGCGCGCGCGCTCGGTCATGGCTGCGAGCGCCGGCCCGCGCGCACCGCGGTTGACGGGAATCATATCGCCTTTCCATAGGCACCAGCCGAACACGGGAATCCACATCAACTCGCGCTTCAGGATGAAAATCGGATCATGGACGACGGCCAATAACGCGAAGGTTTCCCACATCGACTGGTGCTTGGCGGCGAGGATATAGGCGCCATGCGGCAGCTTCTCCAGACCCTGAATGTCGAGCTTAACACCCGCCGTGATCCGCAGCAGCCATACGCTGGTTCTCGCCCAGGATTTAGCGACGGCAACAACATAATAATAAGACGGCATCAGCAAAGCCGGCAGCTCCACCAACAAGTGGAGTAGCAGGTTCAAATAGAACAGAACGTTGAAAATGATGGAGCGAACAATGACCAGCACGGAGCAACCCTATTGCCGGACTACCGAAGCCGGTGCGGGGAGATACCAGGATGCAGGTCGGAAAACCGGCCCGGGTTGGTGGCTGTGGAAGCCGGATCGATCCGCATCCGCACCACGGCGACGATGTACTTCAGATATTCGGAAATGAGAAGCTTCGTGGTCGACCCATGCGACCACCACGGCTCGGTCCGCGACTTTTCCGTAACCACGGGGAATGGAATCAGGGTGACGTCGGGAAGCTGGTGCGCGAGTTCGGCCATGGCGCGCGGCATGTGGTAGGCGGACGTGACGATGATCAAGGAACGGAACCCGCGCTTTTCCGTCCACTTCCTGGTCTCGATAGCGTTCCCGAGCGTGTTGACGGCCGAGCGATCAAGATCGACGCAGCAGGCGAACTTTTTCTCATATTCAGGCATCAGCCGCGAGAGTTCCCCCGGGCTGGTGGCCGGATAGACGCCGGTAATGAGCAGATGGCGCCCGCGCCCGGAGGCGAGAAGCTCGATGGCGTCGTTGATCCGCGATGCGCCGCCGGTCAAGACGACAATCCCATCGGCATTGCGGTCGAGAGTGACCTCCTCTACGGGAACCCGGGCGACGAACCAGAAAAAGCCGGCGGGAAGAGCGACCGCGACCACTCCCGCTATTAGGGCCACGACGAGAGCAAATTTTCGCCCAAGCCACGTGACAAGGCCGCGCCGCGCCGGAGCTTCCGCCGGCGGGTCATTACCCGCGGGGCTTCCATTATTGCTTGATCGAACGACCGGCATCGGCCCTTCACCCGGCCTTTCCATAGGGACAAAATACCATGGCGAGCGAGTAATTGCTTGAACGCTTAGTCGATGGTTAGCAGGGTTTGGTTCACGGTATGACGCGAAGTTTCCGCGGTCACGGCTGCCACTAAGACAATCTGGGCTACGACGGCCACATAGCCGACGGTGCCGATGGAAAAGCTGCCGAACAGGGCGGCAGCTTCGTCCACGCCAGCAGTGCCTACGAACCAATCGCTCACCAATCCGGCAAGGGCGAACAGGAGGAGTGCGGCGCCGCCGCCGATGCCCCCACCCTCCAACCCAAGCATCAGGAAGTGACGCTGGAAATGCCCGGCGATGAAGCTGTCCTGCGCGCCGATGAAATGCAGCACTTCGACGATGGGGCGGTTGGTGGCCATGGCTCCGCGCGTGGCGAAGGTGACCGAGAGCACCGTCGCAGCGAACACGAGAAGAAGAATTCCGGCGCCGCCGATCACGGCCGTCCGCGTCATCACGCGCATGCGATCAATCCATCCGCGATGATCGTCCATGCTTGCGCCCACGACCTGTTCGGCGAGCGTCTTGCGCAACGAGGCTAAATCCGGCGCGGCTCCGGCGGCCACCTTGACCACGATCAGCCGCGGGACCGGCAGGTCGTCCAAGGCGAGGCCCGTCCCCAGCCAAGGCTCGAGCAGCCGAGCGGATTCCTCCTTGGAAAAGGGCCTGACTTCGGCAATCCCGGGCACGGCTCGGGCGATAGCAGCGGCCTTGCCGACTTCGGCCTCGAGGTCCCGGCCGGGTACGGGGCGGACCTGGATAGTCACCTCGCGCGCGACCTCCGACTGCCACTCGCCGGCGGAGGCACGCACCAGCATGACCGCGCCGGTGGTAAGCGATGCGAGAAAAGTCATGATGGCGACGACGGCGACCAGCGCGCGCCCGGAAATGGAAGCTTTCGGCACGATCGAGGCTTCAAAGCGCGGCAACGGCGTATCCGCCGTCCTTGCCGGCACTGCCAACTCGTTGGTGTCTCGCGGATCGGACATGGCTATTCGTAGGTATGCAAGCGCCCCTCGTGCAGCACGAGGCGGCGGGCATCGTATTGATCCATCAGCGCGATGTCGTGGGTGGCGATGACGACGGAAGTGCCGGACTTGTTGAGCTCAATGAACAGACGCAGCAGCCGCTGCGCTAGATTCGGATCGACGTTGCCGGTCGGCTCGTCGGCAAGCAGCAGCTGCGGGCGCGCGATCACCGCACGCGCGATCGCGGCTCGCTGCTTCTCACCGCCGGACAATACCGGCGGCAGCGCGCTCATGCGCTCGCCAAGCCCGACCCAGCGCAGGAGCTCAATGACCTCGTCGCGAAAACTATCCTCATGGCGTCCCGCCACGCGAAAAGGCAAAGCGACATTTTCATAGGTGGTCATGTGATCGAGCAGCCGGAAATCCTGAAACACGATCCCGATGCGGCGCCGCAGCGTCGCCAGGGAATCTTTGCTCAGCGTCGCCACATCGTGACCGAACAGCGTGACCAGCCCTCGCGTTGGCCTCAGCGTCAGAAATAACAGACGCAGCAGCGAGGTCTTTCCGGCGCCGGAGGGGCCGGTCAGGAATTGGAAGGAATGCGGCTCGATGCGGAAGGACAGGTCGCGGAGGACCTCGGGGCCGAGCCCATAGCGCAGACCTACATTCTCGAATCGAACCACGCTCGCTCCGGAAAGTCGGGCGAGTTCGCCGCCTGCAGCCAAGCCGCCTCGGCAAAACCCGCGATGATTCGCGTTCTCAAGGATTACCACGCCCGGCCGGAGCCGCGGCCTGCTTTGGCAAAGCCTGCGGGGTTATCAGGCTGCGACGGAGAAGCGGCCGCTGTATAATTATGGTTTCCGATCCGTTAACGGATCGGTGGCTAGGATTGGGGTCTCTGGTCCGGGTGCCCCGATTCGCCATGCTGATCGTCTGTCCGAGTTGCGCGACATCGTACCAGGTCGAGCCCCCCGCGCTCGGCCCGGGCGGGCGAACTGTACGCTGCGCCCGCTGCAAAAATCTCTGGTTCGCAACCATGCCCCGGGTTGTGCCGGCCTTGGCTACGATTAGCGACCTGGACATCGTCGACAACGGTCCACGAACCCCATATCTCGACGCCGCGCTGCCGCTGGCCGAAGCCTCGGGGGAATGGGAAGAGTCTGCGCGCCTGGCGGAGGAAGAAGCCGAGGTTGCCGCCTGGAGTGAGGCGGCCGCACAGGCGGAAGTGGGAGAAATCACCTCCGGGCCCGTCTCCACGGCAGGAATCGATCTCGATCGGCTAGGCGCGGAGATAGAAGCACAGCAGCCAGACCAGGCCGACGTTGATGCCGTGCTTGCCGAGGTTAGCGCGGAAATGGCGGTGGCCGACGCTCCTTCCCTGGTTCCCTCCATGGGGCCGGACCAAATGCCGGAGTCTAAAGTCGCTTCTGCTCTACGCAACGGCGAGGACATCGAAACCTATGCAGCGCGCCGCGCTCTCCATGAAACCGCGCATCGTCGCCGGTGGCCGGTACTCGGCTTTCCCGCGATCCTAATCGCCCTTCTCGCAGCCACCACGATACTAGTCGGCTGGCGAACGGAAGTGGTGCGTGTGCTTCCGCAGACGGCCTCGCTATTCGCCACCTTGGGACTGCCCGTCAACTTGCGCGGTCTCGCCTTCGAGAACGTGCAGATGACGAAAGAGGTGCAAGACGGCGTGACCGTACTGGTCGTCGAAGGATCGATCGTCAACGTCGCCGCCAAAGCTGTCGCGGTGCCCCAGCTCAGGCTCGCCATCCGCAACGACGGCAAGCACGAGATCTATGCCTGGACCGCGCAGCCGACCCGCGCGATCCTGGGCGCCGCCGAAACGCTGCCGTTCCGGTCCCGGCTGGCTTCGCCTCCCGGCGAGGCGCGAGATGTGCTTGTCCGCTTCGTAAACCGGCGCGACGTAGTCGCCGGGGTGCACTGAGGGCCCATGGCACGCATCCTCATCGCCGAAGACGAGGAAGGGGTCCGCGCGCTGGTCGCGCGCGCGCTCATGGAAGGCGGCCATGACGTCGTCACTGCCCGCGACGGCGGTGCCGCGCTCGACGCGCTGGCGCGGGAAAACGGCCGTTTCGACCTGCTGCTGACCGATATCAAAATGCCGGTAATGGACGGCATCGCGCTGGCGCTGGCGACGGCGCGCGATCACCCGCATGTCGTGATCCTGCTGATGACCGGCTATGCCGACCAACGCGAACGAGCGCATGGACTCGACGCCTTGATCCACAACGTCATCACCAAGCCGCTGTCGCTGGCGCAAATCCAAGGCGCGGTGAAGGAAGCACTCGCCAGCAAGCCTGCTAATACCGCAGGCCGTCAGCACTGACGCGAGTTGGTCTTAGAAATCCTTCAGCAACCGCTCGATATAATCGAGCTCAAGTTGCGGACGCTCGCTTTCGCCAAAGCGCTTGCGCAGTTCGTCGAGAATGCGGCGCGCGCGCTGAACATCGATCTCCCCCGGAACTTTGACGCTGGCGTCGTCGCCGTATTCGCGACGCCGCATCGGCCGTCCAAGCGGATCCAGACCATCATCCGATTCCGCCTGTCGTCCTGGCCCTCGCCCAGGACCCTGCCCCACGCCGCGTTGTTGCTGCATCGCCTGCGCCAGGTTCTGAGCGCCTTTACGCATGGCATCCAAGGCGCGGCCTTGAGAGTCCACAGCGGAATCCGCATTGCCCTTACCGAGCGAACCTTCCGCTTCCCCCATCGCCTCGCCGGCCTGTCCCAGTGGGTCGGGCTTACCCTGGCCTTGTCCCTGCTGGCCTAGCGGATCTTGCCCATAACCGCGCTGGCGCAATTGCTCCAGCAGTTTGTTCAACTGATCCCGCAACGCCTGCTGGTTTTTCTGCAGGTCGCCCATCTGGTTCTGGTCGCCTTGGCCGCGCTGACCGCGCTGCCGGTCGCGACGCATGTCTTGGCCTTGCTGGAAGGTGCGGTCGCGCAGTTGCTGCTGCCGGTGGATCATGTCGGCGAGATCGTCGAGCGCCTGCATATCAGCGTCGTCATCGCCATTAGGCGAGCCGCCCGGACGCGCCATTTGCAGATTTTCCATCATCGCCTGCAGTTCCTGCAGCATACGGCGCGCCGCTTCCTTATTGCCGGACCGCGAAAGCTCCTCGAGGCGGTCGAGCATATTCTTCAGGTCTTGCGGCCGGATCATCCGCGTATTGCGATCAAGCGGCCGCGCCAGTTGCTGCGGATTCTTCCGCATCTCCTGCGCCAGCGCCTGCAAGAAGTTATTCATCGCCTGTCGCAGCTGATCGGTGAGGCGCTTGATTTCGTCGTCGCCGGCGTTGCGTTCCAACGCCTGACGCAGTGCCTCCTCTGCCGCGCGCAGGGCCGCTGCGGCATCGCCGACATTACCGTCCTCGATCGTTACCGCCATCGACCACATCCGCGCCACGACATCGCGCAAGTCGTCGTCGGTTTTGGCTGCAGTGAGATTCCAATAAATGGAACGCAAGCCCAGATAGATGCTGGCCTCGGGCGTGAATCGTTCCGGCGCCAGCGTCAGCGCATCGAGCGCGGTAAGAATCCGCGGCTTAACTTCCGCATCGAGCGCGAGCATACGCCGCTGTTCGAGCAGTGCTCTTGCCAACGGCTTGAAGAACGGCCGTTCCGGCAACTTCAGCTCGAAAGCCGCGCTGCGGCCTTCGTTGCCGGCCTGGTCGCGGGCTATCAAGGTCATGACCAGATTGACGCCGGCCAACGGATGCTCGGTCAGATCCTTGACGGTTTGACCGGTACCGTTGCGCGTGCGTGCCTGCGGCAGCACCAACGGAAAATCCGGCGGCGTGTAAAGCGGACGCTCCTTTTGGCTACCGGCCACATCCTTGCGGGCAAACGTCGCCTTGGCTTCGGTGACGCCGTAATCGTCCTCCATCTTGTAGCTAAGCTGCAGGGCGCCCTGAGGCTGGGTCTCGGGGTCCTTCGCCAAGGCAATGGTCGGCGGACGATCCGGAATCGCGTTGAAAGTCCAGGTGACGTTCTCACCGGCGATGCCTCGCACCGTCGCGGCGCCGCCATCGTCGATGCTAAAGCGGCGTTCGTCCGTGCCGGCGGGCGGCCGCGGCCCCGCAGGAGCCTCCGTCACTCCTCCCGTCGCGGTGACATCGATGCCCGACCTACCGGTCGTGCGGACCACCAGGATACTCCCCGCCGGAACGGAGAAGGACGCGGCCGTCTGCACTGGTTCGCCCGGGCGCAGCCCGGGCAGAAGGATCGGAGACCTGCCGGTATAGAGCGGCGGGGTGACCCAGGCATCGATGCGGAAATTCGCCGGCGTCACGACGCCTTGCCAGTCGAATGCCGCCGAAATGCGCCGCAGCCGCTCGCCACCGGCGGCGAAGAAGGTCGCGACCAGGAGAACAAGAATCAGCGCGCGCAGGGCATAAGGATCACGCAGCGCCAGCCGCGGCAACGGAACCCCTGCCCGCAGATTGCGCGCCCGCTCCAGCGTCCGCTCGACATGGGTGCGCCACAACGCCACCGCGAGGGAATCGTCGGCCGCCGTCGCCAGTTCATCGTTGACGGTGGTCGCCGGCCGGTGCGGAAGACCGCTGACGCGGTCGAGACGACGCAGGCCTTCCTGGACGCTGGGCATACGCAGCCGCAACAGCGGCACGCTCGCAGCCGCGGTGACGACAAAAATAACGAGCAGGGCGATGGCGCGTCCGATTGGCGGCAGCCACAGCCACACGCCCAGCCAGGACACGACGAGGAATAGACCGACGGCGCTCGCCAAGCTGACCAGCGCCGGCCACAGCCGCTCCCATAGAATTGACCAGCGCGCGCCGCGCAAAGCCCGTGCAAGCGCGGCTTGGGCGGCGGTGCCCTCGCCACGGGACCGGTCATTCGGGCTTGGTAACGGACGATCCGTCACAGCGCTCTCCAGGGAATCTCAGTCACAACACCTTAGCACGGGCGAAGGGTCCCGGCATCCGCCGGAAACAGCATATCCCGGCGCTGCTTTCAGGCTCACAGCCACGGCGGCAGGCGATCGAGCGCGATTAATGCGTCCACTTCGAGGCGGGGCCGCACCACCGCCCATTCGCCGCCACGGACCAAGACTTCCGGGACTAAAGCGCGAGTGTTGTAGGTGCCGGCCTGGACGGCGCCATAGGCCCCTGCCGACATGACGGCCAAAAGGTCGCCCGGCTTGGGCTCGGGGAGATCACGGTCGAGCGCGAGATAATCACCGGATTCGCACACCGGGCCGACCACGTCGGCGACGATACGCCGCGCCTGTAGCGAAGGCTCCGCAACCGGCCGGATTTCATGATGGGCGTCGTACAGCGTCGGACGGATCAAGTCGTTCATCGCCGCATCGACAATGACGAAATTCTTTGCCTCGCCGCGCTTCACATAGAGCACACGGGTGACGAGGATGCCGGCATTGCCGACGATGAGCCGCCCCGGCTCGAAAATCAGCGTGCAGTCCAGATCGCGGGTTGCGCGCTTGACCACCTCGGCATAGGCGGCCGGATCGGGCGGCGGCTCGTTATCGTCGCGGTAGGGAATGCCCAAACCGCCGCCGAGGTCGACGTGGGAGATGGTGTGGCCGTCGGCGCGCAGCACACGCACGAAATCGGTAAGCAGCGTGAAGGCTTCATCGAACGGCGTCAGTTCGGTGATCTGGCTGCCGATATGCATGTCGACGCCGGCGACCGTGACGCCGGGCAGCTTCGCGGCCTGGGCATAGACCGCGCGCGCGCGGCTGATCGGAATGCCGAACTTGTTCTCCGACCTGCCGGTCGCGATCTTGGCGTGGGTCTTGGCGTCGATGTCGGGGTTGACCCGCATGGACACATTCGCAACCCGCCCCTTGGACGCCGCGATGGAAGACAGCAATTCCAGTTCCGGTTCGGATTCGACATTGACGCAGAGAATGTTCTGATCGACCGCGAGCGCGAGTTCGCGCGCGGTCTTGCCAATGCCGGAGAACATGATCTTGTTAGGCGGAATGCCGGCGGCAAGCGCGCGCATCAGCTCGCCTTCCGACACCACATCCACGCCGGAGCCAAGCTTCGCCAAGATCTTGAGCACTGCTTGATTGGAATTCGCCTTCATGGCGTAGCAGACGAGCGCACGCGCATCGGCGAAGGCAGCGGCGAATACCCTATAATGGCGCTCAAGCGTCGCGGTCGAGTAGCAATAGAACGGCGTGCCGACGGCGGCGGCGAGTTCGGCGACGTTCACCGTCTCGGCGTGCAGTACGCCGTCGCGATAGGCGAAGTGATGCATTGCAAATAGTACCGTGAAATCAAATCACTTTGCTACAGTCAGGTTGCCAGTCCGTGACGGGAACTCGGCTAGTCGCGAACATCCTGCAAGAAATAGTCGGTCGGAATCTCGATCCCCAACCCTTGCGTCCGCGCTTTGTTGTAAACGGCGGCGGCAACACCTTCGAACTGCGCGCCGATGGCGCCGACGTTGAGGAAAAACGAGGTCTGCTTGTCGCCGGTTCTGCCCTTTATTTTACCGGCAATAAGGTCGACCAGCCTGGGCAGATTGATGATCTCGGGGGGAAGTTCGAGTCGCGGCACGAGCGCGCGTTCCTCGGGCTGCCCGGCGACATAGCCAAGGAATCCGGCGCGGGCATAGGAAGCTTCCGCAGGAAGCTTCTCCAGCCGTGGCGTCGCCTCGCCTGCCCGCATCGGCACATCCACAATCCGTGGCAAGCTCGGCTCGATCTCGCTTGATGTAAGATTGGTGACGTGCATTCCGGGTTCGAGCCAGTCGTTGAAAAAGACCGGCTCGTTGGTCGAGGTACAGCACGAGACGATGTCCACGCCACGGACGGCCTCGCGCGCGGATTCGGCAGGCTGGACCTCGACGCCGTGCAATTCCGCCATCTCACGGGCATAGAGGAGCACGTTGTCCTTATTCGGGCTGTAGACCTTGACCTTCTTGATGTCGCGCACCTGGCAGAATGCGTCGAGATAGGTCCGCGCCATGCCGCCGGAACCGATCATCCCAACGACATGACTATCCTTGCGCGAAAGATATTTCACGCCGAGACCCGCGCCGCCGCCGACGCGCATGTGCTGAAGAAATCCATCGTTGATCATCGCGACTGGCGTGGCATCTTTAGCACTGAACAGGAATAGCAGGCCGCAGAAGGTCCCCGGCGCGCGGGCATATTTGTTTTCTCGCACTCGGCCGTATTCGCGTGGCCAATTCACCATGTCCGACAACATGCGCGCGCAGACATAACCGTCCTTCTTGCTGCCTCCGGTCATCACCGCCCAACGATAGTAGGGCGCCGGCGTCTCGCCGGAAGGCACGTAGACATCGATGCGTCCCATTCCCACGGCGTCACCGATGGCCATTTCCTGGAACACGCCGTCAAGCGCCGCCAAGCAAAGAGACATGTCGAGTACCTTGGCAACATCAGCATTGTTGAGCAGCAACAAGAGCAGCCTCCTCTAGCCAGTCGAAATTTTCGGATGAATACAGCAACGGGGCTTGGCGCAAAGATTGGGACGCCGTTTACCGTCCGATGGTGGCCCGCGCTTTTTCCACAACATTTTCCGGATAATCTGCGAATTGACGCAGTAGCTGTTCAACCTGCTCCCCGCTTGCCGGATCGATTTCGATATTCATCTTCTCGGCGTCAGCCAAAAAAGCCGGATCCTTCATGGTATCGGCAAAGGCCTTACGCAGAATAGCGAGACGCTCTTTCGGCATGCCCGGGGGCCCGACGACCGGCCGTGCCAACAATATCTGCTTGAAATGCAGGTCGAGGACCTGTTTGTCCTCGTCAGTGTTAACGTAATCATAGACACTTGGCACAGGGCCGAACGCATCGGATTTTTTTGGTCCCATCTGAATGACAAGCTTGAGACGGCCCGCCTTCACGTCAGGCAGGAATTGCGAATTGATCGAGGAAACGAAAAGCCCGCAAGCACCGTTGACCTCGCCGCGCTGCATGGCGAGATTGACTTCCTTATTACCCTCATAACCGGCGATCACTTTCGCGTTCGCGTGCAGAAGATTCTTCAACACCATCGGATGCTGGTGGCTGATCGACGCGGGCCCGGCAGAGCCAAAAATGGTTTCCTTGGTCATCATTTCCTGGAAGGAGGACGCCACACCGGGCCTTTGCCAGACGCCGCAAAAGGAAACATCCTGGTCCATACTCCCGATCCAGCTGAATTTGCCGGCGTCAAACTTTGCTTCGGCGTTCCCCATCGTGGGCTCCATAGCCGTCGAGGAAGCGAAGGCGCCGAGTTCGGTGCCATCCTTGGGTGCCAGGAAATAAACGTAGTTGGCGACCTTAAGGCCCCCGCCGCCCGGCATATTTCTGGGCACGACATTGGGATTGCCCGGAACGAAACGTCCGAAATGCCTGGCGAAGGTGCGGGCATAAGTATCGTAGCCACCGCCCGGTCCATACCCGATATTGATGCCAATGGTGCTGCCTTTGAAATCCACCGGCGTTTGCGCCGTCGCCGGCACCTTGAGCAGCAGGCATAGGGCTAGCAGCACGGCAAAGAAAGAAACGGTCAGAGGCCTGAGGCGACACATTCTGAATTTCCTCGCCATTTATTCGCTGTAACGGATGATCGCTTCGCCTCTATCAGGCCGTTTCCTTGGCCTTGCTGACGAGGTATCTCTGCATGAGTTCAGCAGTGAGCACGACCTTCGGGTCATACTCGGGCGCATCTTCGAGTTGCTCAAGATCGTTGAGCCCGCAATTTTTGTAGATGCGGTTGATCGCCGAGATGAGCCGCGCCGGACGCTCCGGGCTGGCATTGAAATGCTGATGGATGGTGTTCGGCGGGATATAGATCATGTCGCCCGCCTCCCACTCGAAGCGTTTGATGTCATTCACCGGCGTCCAGCGATAAGTGTCGGTAATTTCAACATCGCAGTCCTGATGCAGATCGTAGCCGCGCCCTTCCACGACATACAGGCATTCTTCCGCCAGATGCCGGTGCTTGCCTGAGCGGCTGCCTGGCGGAATGAATTGCATATAGGCGTCGACCGTCTCCATGCGCGTATTCATCTGCGCGTTCAGCAGGTGCTTCAGCAAACCCTGCCGCGACATCTCCCAAGGCATGTCTTCCGGATGCACGATCTTCTTGCGCAGCGCGTTGCGCGCCGGCTGTTCCGTGGCTTCCTCGAGAAGCCCTTGATAGAATTTCTCGTTCAGCGTGCCGCGCATCCACGTTTTTGATTCATCCCACCCCATCGACAACCCTCGTTGTTGGCACCATTGCGCCGGTCGTTATCGCCTGAATTTAATCGGACGGATGATTGTAGTTTTCTTCGCTTTCCCTCGGCACGAAGTTGCCTTGCGTCGGCGACGGATGCTTCGGACGCGGCTCCACTACGTCTTGAAACAGCATGTTCATGAAAAGATACATAGGCTTGGTCTTGAGCACCAAGGCGCGGGCCGGCTCCTTCTCACTGGCATTGAAGTGCTGATGCACGCAGTTGTTATGCACAATGGCGACGTCGCCGGCCTTCCAGTCGTAGCGAATGCCATCGTGGATCTCGTAGCCGGCGCCATCGAGAATGTAGAACGCCGCCTCGTTGACATGCCCATGCTTCGGCGTCTTGCCGCCCGGCGCATATTCCTCAAGATGGATGTGCAGCGTCTGCGTCAGGCCATCCTCCGGCTCGACATAATGCCGGCCGAAATGCTGCGGGCCGCCCATCATCTGCCGGTCGCTGCTCTTGACCACCCGCGGCATCGCCCGCAGCCGGTCGAGCTCATCCTTGAGGCCGTAGGTGCCTTTCAGCGCACGAACGAACACCCGGTCCGGGCTGTTTGGATCCAGCGTTTTGTTGCCCATGACTTGTTACCTTCTCAGCAGATTGATTGATGCACGATATCTTGGAAAGCTGAACCGCGTCAGACGCGCAGGTCAGTCGATAAACCAATCGAGGAACAGGGACTTTTTTGCCCCCTTTGGCGCGATCGGCTCGCCGTTGATGCCGAAGGCCTCGCCCGACGCCGGCTTCGCAGGGGTCGCCAACGGATTTAATCCCGCTGTTCCACCCGGCCGTTGCGGCGCAGCCTCCACAGGTTCGGCAACCGAAGCCGAAGGTGGCGGATCGAGTGGCCCTTTACGGCCACAGCCGGCAAGACCGAGCGTTGCGACAAGCGCGGCAAGCACGGCGAGATTGGCAAATCGGCGTTCAGCGAAAGGGGTCACGAAAAGGCTCCTGAATCGGCGGCACCATAGCAGATCGATGGTGAGAGAGGCGAGAGCCTGGGCGCCTTGCACTCTTAAGCAACATGCCTTCACCCCTGCGCTTTCTCTAGCTTTTTCAGCCACCTTTTGGCCGCTGCCCGCACGTTCTTTGGCGCGGTACCACCGTAGCTCGTCCGGCTCTTCACCGAACTATCGACCGACAACACACCGAAGACCTCTGCGGTTATTCGCGGTTCCACCGCGCGCATGGCATCGAGCGACAGCCGATGCAGCGGCGTTCCCGTTTCCGACGCCTTGGCCACGATCCGGCCGGCGACCTGATGCGCCTCGCGGAACGGTAGGTTCAACTTGCGCACCAGCCAGTCGGCGAGATCGGTCGCGGTGGCATAGCCGTCTCCCGCCGCTTTCTTCATGCGCGCCGTATCGGGTTCAAGGTCGCGCGCCATGCCGGTCATTGCCGCAACCGAAAGGCTCAACGCCGAGAGCGCGTCCATGGCGCCTTCCTTGTCCTCCTGCATGTCCTTTTGATAGGCGAGCGGCAGACCTTTCATCACCATCAGCAACGCATTCAATGCGCCGACAATGCGGCCGGTCTTGGCGCGCACCAGTTCGGCGGCATCCGGATTGCGCTTCTGCGGCATGATCGAAGAGCCGGTTGTGAACTTGTCGGAAAGCTTCGCTAGCCCGACCAGCGGCGAGGTCCAAAGAACGATCTCCTCGGCAAAGCGCGACAGATGCACGGCCGTTATCGAAGCCGCCGCCAGCGTCTCCAGCACGAAATCCCGGTCGGACACGGCATCGAGCGAGTTCGCCGCCGGGCGATCGAAACCCAATGTCTTCGCGGTCATGTCGCGATCCAGCGGAAACGACGTCCCGGCAAGCGCAGCGGCGCCCAGCGGACATTCATTGAGCCGCGCCCGCGTGTCGGCAAACCTTCCTCGGTCCCGCGCCGCCATTTCCACATAAGCGAGGAGATGGTGGCCGAAAGTCACCGGCTGCGCGGTTTGCAAATGGGTAAAGCCCGGCATCACCGTCGCGGCATGGTCGAGCGCCTTCTCAGCGAGTGCCTGCTGGTAGGCTGCAAGCTCGCGGTCGAGGCCGTCGATCGCGCCCCGCACCCAAAGCCGGAAATCTGTCGCGACCTGATCATTGCGCGAACGCGCCGTATGCAGCCGGCCGGCGGCAGGGCCGATCAATTCGGCGAGTCGGCTCTCGACATTCATATGAATGTCTTCGAGCGCGCGTTTGAATGCGAAGGTGCCGCCTTCGATCTCCGCCAGGACCGTATCTAACCCTTGAGCGATTTTTTCCGCGTCGTCCGCCGTGATAATGCCTTGCTTGGCGAGCATGGCTGCATGGGCCTTGGACGCGAGGATGTCCTCGCGGAAAAGGTGCCGGTCAAAGTTGATGGAGGCGTTGATCTCCTCCATGATGGCATCGGGGCCGGAGGCAAAACGCCCGCCCCACATTTTGTTGGTCATGACACGTCCATCGCCACGTCCACCAAGGTTTGGCAGACGATGACACATCGATCTGACGGCATTGCGGCCCGCCCAAGCTACCGCCGGCTTATGCTGGTTGCCGGAACCATGATCGCCCTCTTGGCGGGGCTCACGGCGGTATACGGGATCGGCGGGTTCCAGCGCAATGCGGAGGCCGCTCCAACCTGCGAAGCCGCGGTTGAAAAAGCCAGTCGGCTAGCACCTTTGGCACGTGGCGAAGTGGCCGCGGTTACGATTGCGACCAAACCTCTCCGCGTGCCCAGCTTGGCCTTCGAAGATGCTCAAGGCCAGCGGCATACCATCGAGGACTGGCGCGGCCACACGGTTCTCCTCAACCTTTGGGCCACCTGGTGCGTGCCCTGCCGCAAGGAAATGCCGGCACTGGACGCGCTCGAAGGCAAGCTCGGCGGGCCCGCCTTCAACGTTGTCGCCGTCAACATCGATACGCGCAACCTGGAGAAGCCCAAGGCCTGGCTGAACGAGGTGGGCGTGACCCGCCTTTCCTACTATTCGGATTCTAACGCGAAGATATTCCAGGATCTCAGAAGCGTCGGCCGCGCCTTTGGAATGCCGACGACCATGCTGATCGACCCGGAAGGCTGCGAGCTTGGTACAATCGCCGGACCAGCTGAATGGGCGAGCGGCGACGCGTTGAAGCTGATCCAGGCGGCCATCGACAATAACTAGCTGTGTGCGTTCCGCTTGATGGCGGAACCTACGTCAGACCGTCATATCGAGATTGCCGCCGATGCCCGCGGCAACGTTGGCAAGGCTGGTCATGTTCCACTGCGCGGCGTCGATGAGCTTGGCGACGGAAGCCACGGCATCAGCATTCATGCTCATCAATTTAGCAGCGACGGCAAGCTGCACCTGCCCCATGCGAGCGGCGATCAAGCCGGACATGAGCGCGGCGCAATCCATTAGACTTTCTTGTCGACCTTCTTGGGGTCTTTCTTCACAGGGATCTTGAATTGGGCGGCGAGCTTGTCAGCTTCCGAAAACTTCGCCTTGGTGGCGGCGCGGATGCGAGCGATCGCGGCCTTGGCGGCGATATTACCCATGCCAAAAGCTTGGTTCTGCGAAATGTTGGCGAACCTGTTGGCTATGGCTGAGCTCAGGCCGATGGAATTTTCTATATCGGCTTGCCGCCTTCCAGCGGCATCTTGCGGCTTTAGCCCGGCCAACAAAGAGCTTCGCAGCCAATCGGCAACATATGGTCCATTGATGACAGTCATCGTCTCTACCCCAGCGGTCAGTATAGGGGGAGATCGTTAACAAAATTTGATAGCTAATAAATTATTAACGTCGTGCTCACCTGGTCGGCACCGGCTTTTCGCCGCGATAGTCGTAGAAGCCGCGCTGGCTCTTGCGGCCAAGCCACCCGGCTTCGACGTATTTCACCAACAGCGGACAGGGCCGATATTTGGAATCGGCGAGACCCTCGTGCAGCACCTGCATGACCGAGAGACAGGTGTCGAGACCGATGAAATCGGCAAGCTCCAGGGGCCCCATGGGATGATGGGCGCCGAGGCGCATCGCGGTATCAATTCCCTCGACGTTCCCCACGCCCTCATAGAGCGTGTAGATCGCCTCGTTGATCATCGGCAAGAGGATGCGGTTGACGATGAAGGCCGGGAAGTCCTCGGACACCGCGATCGTCTTGCCTAACTTGCTGACGAAAGTCTTGCTGGCTTCGAAGGTGGCGTCGTCGGTGGCAATGCCTCGGATCAGTTCGACCAGCTCCATCAGCGGCACCGGATTCATGAAGTGGATGCCGATGAACCGTTCGGGCCGGTCGGTTGACGACGCCAGCCGGGTGATCGAGATCGACGATGTGTTGGTGGCGACGATGGCTTCCGGCTTCAGCACGGCGCAGACGGCTGAGAAAATCTGCCGCTTGACCTGCTCTTGCTCAGTGGCCGTTTCGATCACAATATCGCAGTCGGCGAGCGCTTCCATAGTCTCCGCCGGGTTGATGCGCGCGAGCGCGCCTTTTCTGTCATCCTCGCTGATGATCTTTTTGCCGACCTGCCGCGTCATATTGCCGTTGATAGTCGCCAATCCGGCTTTGATGCGGTCGGGCATGACATCGTGCAGCAACACGGGAAAGCCGGCGAGCGCGCAGACATGGGCAATGCCGTTGCCCATCTGACCGGCGCCGATTACGCCGACGTTACGAATAGGAAGCGCCATGATTATTCATCCGATCGAAGCCGCGGTCATTGAGCCGCGATAGAACCTTTTTCTCAGACACCTGAAGCGCTTTTTACGCTGAACCCTGCATGAACAACACCGGGAGGGCCGTATCCATACTCGTCAATGGGCAAGCTTGCCAAGCTCTTCCGCCAGTTCGGGCAGCGCCTGGAACAGGTCCGCCACCAGGCCGTAATCGGCAACCTGAAAGATCGGTGCATCCTCGTCCTTGTTGATGGCGACGATGACCTTGGAATCCTTCATGCCGGCGAGGTGTTGAATGGCCCCGGAAATGCCGACGGCAATATAGAGATCGGGTGCCACCACTTTGCCGGTCTGGCCGACCTGCCAGTCGTTCGGCGCATAACCGGCGTCGACGGCCGCGCGCGAAGCGCCGACTGCGGCGCCAAGCTTGTCGGCAACCGGCTCGATGTATTTCGTGAAGTTCTCGCGGCTCTGCATTGCACGCCCGCCGGAGATGATGATCTTGGCCGAGGTCAGTTCCGGCCGGTCGAGCTTCGACAGCTCTTCGCCGATAAACGAGGAGATGGTGGAATCCGCGGCAGCGGCCACGGTTTCGACCGGCGCACTGCTGCCTTCTTTTTCGCCCGTCGCCTGAAATGTGGATGTGCGCACCGTGATGACTTTCTTGGCATCCTTCGACTTCACAGTCTGAATGGCATTTCCGGCATAGATCGGTCGCTCGAAAGTATCGGAAGAGACCACTTTGATGATTTCCGATATCTGCATGACGTCGAGCAGCGCCGCCGCCCGCGGTATGAAATTCTTACTACTCGTCGTCGCCGCCGCGACGATGGCATCGTAAGACGGAGCCAAGGACACGATCAGCGCCGCCATCGGTTCCGCAAGCATGTGCGCGTAGGGCGCAGCATCAGCGAGCAGGACCTTGGCGACGCCATCAAGTTTTGCCGCAGCGTCCGCCACCGATTTGCAATCGCTGCCCGCGACCAGCACATGCACCGGCTGACCAAGGGCAATGGCGGCGGTGAGCGCCTTGGCGGTGGCGTCCCCCAGGCGTTTGTTGTCGTGCTCAGCGATGAGGAGGGTCGGCATCAAAGAACCCCCGCCTCGTTCTTGAGCTTACTGACAAGCTCCGCAACCGAAGCGACTTTGACGCCGCTCTTGCGGCGCGCGGGCTCGACGGTTTTCAGCACTTCGAGTCTCGGCGTGATGTCGACGCCGTATGATTCGGGTGTTTTCTCGTCGATAGGCTTTTTCTTTGCCTTCATGATGTTCGGCAAGCTGGCATAGCGGGGCTCGTTGAGACGCAGATCGGTCGTCACGATTGCCGGCGATTTCAGTTTCACCGTTTGCAAGCCGCCGTCCACCTCGCGAGTGACCAGCACGTTTTCGCCTTCAATCACGACTTTTGAAGCGAAAGTGCCCTGCGGCCAGCCGAGCAGCGCCGCAAGCATCTGTCCTGTCTGATTGCAATCGTCATCGATCGCCTGCTTGCCCATGATTACAAGACCCGGCTGTTCCGCCTCGACGATCGCTTTGAGAATCTTGGCGACGGCAAGCGGCTCTGGCGCAACATCCGTCTTTACCAGAATGCCGCGATCGACGCCCATGGCAAGCGCGGTGCGGATGGTTTCGGCGGCCTGTTGCGGCCCAATCGAAATCGCGATGATTTCGCTCGCCTTACCTCCTTCCTTCAGACGAATTGCCTCCTCGACCGCGATCTCGTCGAATGGATTCATCGACATCTTGACGTTGGCGAGTTCGACGCCCGAGCCGTCCGTCTTCAGACGAATTTTTACGTTGAAATCGACGACCCGTTTCACGGGCACCAGGATTTTCATTGTTTCCCTTCCCGACTGAACGGGCGAGGAAACCTAAGGGGGCAGCCGAGCGGGGTCAACGAGCATCAAAGCTCCGGCAAGAGCCGCAGTCAGCGATTTTCCCCCGGCACCCAAAGTATGTCCCCGGCCCCCTTGTTATTGGCATGGCGGCTGGCCACGAACAGGAAGTCGGAAAGCCGGTTGATGTATTTCAGTGCGGGCGCCGAGACGCTCTCGCCCGGTTTGTCGGCAAGCTCCACCATCAGGCGTTCGACGCGGCGGCAGATCGTTCGCGCCAGATGCAGATAAGCTGCGGCCGGTGTGCCTCCCGGCAACACGAAGGAGCGTAGCGGCGCGAGTTCCGCATTAAGCAGGTCGATCTCCTGCTCGAGCCGCGTCACCTGCGCCTCGGTGACGGACAGCCGCGCCCCGCCAGGCCCTTTTCCCTTATCGGGCATGCACAGATCGGCCTCGACATCAAACAGGTCGTTCTGGATGCGGGCCAGCATGGCATCGAGCTGCGCATCCTCCGCGGTATGCAGCCGCGCCAGTCCGATAACGGCGTTAGCCTCGTCGGCCGTGCCGTAAGCAGCGATGCGCAGATCATATTTCTTGCGGCGCTCGCCGGTGCCGAGAGCGGTGGTGCCCTCGTCGCCGGTGCGGGTATAGATGCGGTTGAGGACGACCATGGCTGTCTCGGCGCTTCCCGAATTCGGAATAAGGTCTATCCTATCGGGTGCTCCCGCGGAACGACAAACGGAGAAATCGCATGCGTTTCATCCTGCTCGCCATCGCCGCCTTGTTTATGCTGATGCCCGCGTCGCCATCCTCAGCAGCGGGCAAGGCCTCTGCAGCGGCGTCCGCAAAAGCCAAGCCGGCGCTTGCGTCATCAGCGAAAAAGAAAAAGGCTAAAACGAAGCCGGCCGAAAAGGTGCAATATCTGCGCGCGGCACCGAGCCGATAGCTGCGGCGTCAGCCTCGGGCGGCCCAGATTGCGGCCATAATGACGATGACCGCGATGAATTGCAGCAGAACGCGCCAGCGCATCAGGTTCTGTGAAGTATTAGGAGAGCCGCCTCGCATCATGTTGTAGAGGCCAAGCAACAGCACGACGGCGACGGCGCCGACCGCAATGGGAACTGCATAGTCAAATAAGCTGGACATTGCCCGCTCTCTCTTAGCACGCCCCCGGCGCCGCGGGCTATCATCCGAGACCGTTAGGCGGCGATGTACTTTTCGATCTCATGCACGGGAAGCTTGACCAAGTCCTTGTCGATCTCGGCGTGCAACGCCTGGCGCAGACCTTGAGAATAGGCTTGCCGGATCACGCCTAGGGCACGCGGCGGCGCGGCCAGCACAATCGACGTTGTCTCGCCCGCCGAAATTGCCGCATCCAGTCGTGCGGCAAGCTTCTGAAGAAACCGTTGTTCCGCCTGAGTATGCCAATCGGTTTGTTCCATAGCGCTCCGCGCCGATCCGACCGAATTCACCGACCGCCCAGGCGCATCGGTTCCCTGCTCATGCGTCATCGGATCTTCCTGTTCATAAACTTCTCGCATCTTCAAATTGGGGAACATCTCGTCGCCGACATTTTCCAAGACCAGGGCCTTGGCACCGTCGCAGACGACGACCCAGTCGCCCTGTTCAATCTTTAATTTTGACATTAATTGCCTCCTGGAATCACCGCCTCGCGGATCACTCGTATAACGCGGCCAAAGCGATTCCGTTGCCGAGCGTTATGCGCTGTCGATCAATCCGGGCCCGTCAACAGCTGCCGCGCGATCAACTGGGCTAAAATCTCCGCCGATCCTTCGAAGATATTCAGCACCCGGGCATCGCAAAGAATACGTGAGACCGGAAATTCGAGCGCATAGCCATTGCCGCCGTGGATTTGCACCGCGTTGTCGGCGGCGGCCCAAGCTGCTCGCCCAGCCAATAATTTTGCCATGCTTGCTTCCAGATCGCAGCGTCCGCCGGAATCCTTCTTGCGCGCCGCGAAGTAGGTAAGCTGCCGAGCGATCACGATATCGGCCGCCATCATGGCGATTTTGTCGGAGACACGCGGGAAATCGATGATCCGTGCGCCGAATTGCATGCGCTGGGCGGAATAGCCGAGCGCCTGTTCCATCGCCGATTGGGCGAGACCTACCGACCGCGCGGCGGTCTGGATGCGCACGGTTTCGAAGGTCTGCATCATTTGTTTGAAGCCGGCGCCTTCGACACCGCCTAGAAGCGCCGATACCGGCACTTCAAAGCCGTCGAACATGATTTCGTACTGCTTCATCCCGCGATAGCCAAGCGCCGAAATCTCGGCACCGGAGATTCCCGGTACCGGGAATGGATCATCGTCGTTTCCGCGCGGCTTTTCCGCGAGCAGCATGGAGAGGCCGTGGTGCCCGCTTGCCTTCGGATCGGTGCGCACGAGCAGCAGCATGAGATCGGCGCGGGCAGCGTGCGTGATCCAGGTCTTGTTGCCGTAAACTTTATAGACGCCGCCTTCTCGCACCGCCCGCGTTCGGATCGAGGCGAGATCGGAGCCCGCACTCGGCTCGCTAAAGGCCGCCGTGGGCAAGGCTTGTCCGGCGGCAATCTTCGGCAGCCATCGGCGCTTCTGATCCTCCGTGCCGTCGCGAAGGATGAGCTCCGCCGCCATCTCCGCCCGCGTACCGAGCGAGCCGACGCCGATGTATCCGCGCGACAACTCCTCGGCGACGACGCACATCGCCTCTTTTCCAAGTCCGGTCCCGCCAAAATCCTCAGGAATGGCGAGGCCGAAAACGCCAAGCTCTGCCAACTTGGCGATGATCTCGAGCGGGATATAGCTGTTCGACAGGTGCCACTGTTGCGCCTGTGGAATCACTTCGCTGGCCGTGAATCTGCGCATCTCATCGCGGATCGGCTCCAGCGTATCGTCCAGGCCGGCCATAACGAATGTGGTGTCATGCTGGGCGCGGATCAGATCCACCAGCAGGGCACGCCGTTGCGCTGTGTTTCCCGACGCGATCAGCGCCTCCAGAAGCGGCGTCATCCGCGCCGAAATCTCTGACTGCGATAGCCCGAGATCGAAAAGCCGCACCACCTCGCCCTGGTTCATGGAAATGCCGCCAAAGATCTGGGCGAGATATTCGCCAAGCCCAATGCGGACCAGGAGTTCCTGAACCTGGCTCAAACCCCTCGTTGAGTGGATACGTTCGGCATCAGCGGCGAATTGCCGAAGCGCCTCCACGTAGGCGGCAAGCCAGGCGATCCCGTGCGCCGCACGCTGCTCACGGGCGAAAAGCCGGGCGACGATGCGGCCGTTGACCGCAACCCGTCCCCGCACTTTCACAATTGCATCGGCGAGGAGTGCCTCGATGGTGCTGATGGCATCCTCGGCCATGGCAACCAGGTCGTGCCCTGCCTCCGGAACGGAATGCGGCGGCATTTACGGCTCCATGGAAGATTTGTCGCTGCGGGGTGAATGAGTGGGCGACACTACTCGTGGGAGTCTCGAATGCAAGGCTCAGCCGGGTAGCGAAAGGGCCAACTTTGCAACCGCAGGCTATGTAACGGAAAGGTATAACTTTCCTACATTTTTAACCATTTAGTTGTTTCCTACGGAGGTATCCGAACCGCTCTGGGCAATTGTCGCGGGCCCGCACCTTTTAGGTGATTCTAGATGTTTTCAATTAAGCGCCTCGCCATTCCCACTCTCTCCGTTCGCAATCGCATCATCGGTATCGCGATTATCCCGGTTATTGGTTTTCTCGCCAACGGCATCGCCTTCACGGCGGGGCAGTCGGAAGTCGAGGCGGCTTTCGACAGCGTAAAACGTGCCTCTGCGCTCGCAGATGCCAGCCACGATTTCAAGGCGGCGCTCGCCACCATGCGGATTAGTACTCGGGACTTCGTTTCAAAACCGAGCCCGGATTTGGTCCTCGCCTTCGACAATGGCCGTAAGCTGGCGACTAAAAGCCTTGCCACCATCGAGAGCTCGGTAACGGCCAAAGAGCGAAAGGAAATCTCGGGTTTAGGTGAGCGCGTGGGGTCGGTCGCGACAGTGTTCGGCGACCTGGTCAAGGAGCAGGAAGCTCTTGGTTTCACCGATGAAAATGGCATCCGGCGCCGCATGCGAGATTCGGCTGCAGCGATCGAACGTTTCGTCAACTCCGATCTCGGCAAGGAGGAAATGGCGTGGCTTCGCGATGCCGATGCCGCCAAGCTGCTGATTTCTCTCCTCGTCATGCGCCGCTATGAGGCGGATTACCGCCTGACGGGAAGAGAATATGTGAAGAATCTCTTCGCCAACGAGGCCACCAGGTTCAGCAAGACATTCGCCGATATCTCCGCTCCCGCGGCGGTAAAGGAGCAATTATCCCGCGAAGTCAAAACCTACGTCGATACTTTCAGCGAGTGGGCCGCCAGCATGAGTAAGATCGAGCCCGCCGTCGCCGTCCTTGACCTCGAAACTGAACAGATGCTGCCGGTGGCGGATGGGATCATCGAGTCCGTAAAGATAGCGGAAGCCTCCTCTTCAACGGCACTGGCGCGCTCGCAGGCCCGCACCAAGAATATCATTATCTGGGTCGGATGCACGGTTGTGTTCTTTGGGCTCTGCTTTAGCTGGCTGATCGGCCGCAGCATTACCCGGCCGCTCAACGGGCTTGCGGCGGTGATGAAGCGTCTCGCCGACGGCGATACCTCAGCCCGCGTCCCGGCGACCAACAAGAAAGACGAAATCGGCGCGATGGCGCGTACGGTGATCGTCTTCCGCGACACCATGATCGAACGCGAGGGCCTCGCCTCCACTCAGGTGGAAGCCGCGCGTGCGCGGGAAGTGCGCAGCGAAAAGATCGCCAGCACGATCAAGCTGTTCGAGCAATCCGTGGATGAAGCTTTGGCAAAATTGCGCGGCGCCGCCGGGCGGTTGGAGTCGACTTCGAGCCAGCTCAACAGCGCCGCGGATGCGGTTTCCGCCGAGGCACGCACCGCGGAGGAACGCGTCGGCGACGCAGCCGGCAATGTGACTGCGGCGGCGAGTTCGGTCGAAGAGCTTGCAGCCTCGATCGCCGAGATCGCATCGCAAGCCACCAAATCCACCGAGGTCGCGAGCCGCGCCGTCTTTGAGGCGGCGCGCACCGGCAAAACCATGACCGAACTCGGCACCGCCGCGACACGCATCGGCGAAGTCATCGGTCTTATTCAGGCGATCGCCGGCCAGACCAACCTGCTGGCGCTCAATGCCACCATCGAGGCGGCGCGTGCGGGGGAGGCCGGTAGAGGCTTCTCGGTCGTGGCCTCCGAGGTGAAGTCGCTGGCCGGACAGACCGCTCGGGCAACCGAGGACATCGCCGGCCAGATCGGCGCCATTCAGTCCGCCGCCGCCGACGCGGCGCAGGCCATCGAGCAGGTCAATTCCATCATCGAGGAAATGTCGACCATCGCCTCCACCGTCGCTTCCACCGTCGAGGAACAGAATATCGCCGTCAGCTTGATCGCCGAGGGCGTCAACCGCGCCTCATCCGAGGCGCGCACGGGTTCCGAGGCCATGAACCGGGTCGCCGGCGCCACCACCGACGCCCGCGCAACGGCGGCAGACGTCAAGGCACTCGCCGACACGCTTTCGCTCGAGGCCGAGAATCTCGAATCCGAAGTCAGGCACTTCCTCGACGAGGTGCAGGCGGCTTAATCCCTTTCCTTCAGGGATAAAAAGGGCCGATTGCCCCTTGCCAAGCGCTTCCCGATCGACGATCTGAATCCCAGTATAAAAGCGCTTTCAAGCTGAGCGAACAGCGCTCCATTCCGGGGAACGCCTTGAGGCTGCTTCGTCGGTCCTTTCGCATCAGCTATGATGCCTTTAGCCGCTTCCTCGCCGACGACGGCTGGGCGATAGCCAGTCACATTGCGCTTTCCACGTTGATGGCGATGTTTCCGTTTCTGCTTGTGGTGACGGCGATCGCCGCGGTTATTTTCGGCTCGCAGAACCTTGCCGAAGAAGCCGCCCGCATTCTGCTCACGGCTTGGCCGAAGGAGGTTGCCGGCCCCATCGGGGCTGAAATCCACAACGTTCTGTCGAGCGCAACCGGAGACGCGCTCACCATCGGCCTGGCGCTTGCGCTGTTTTTCGCGTCAAGCGGGGTCGAAAGCTTGCGTGTCGGACTCAACCGTTCCTACGGCGTGACCGAGCAGCGTGCCTGGTGGGTGCTGCGCCTGGAATCGATCGCCTATGTGCTTGTCGGCGCGATCGCGCTGCTCGCCTTCGCGATCCTCGTCGTCTTTGCACCGCTGATTTGGGCCGGGGTCCTGCGGCATCTGCCGGAACTGGAACCTATTGGCTGGATGATTACCTTCGTGCGGTTCGCGGTCGCCGTTGTCGTGCTCGTGGCTGCGTTAGTGATCGTTCACCTGTGGCTGCCGGCGGGCCGCCGCCGCCTTTCCCAAGTCTGGCCCGGGATCGTGACAACGTTATTGATGTGGCTCGTCGGCGGGGCATTGTTCGGGCGCTATCTCGCGGAATTCGCCTTCGCCTACGCAGTCTATTACGCAGGTCTAGCGTCGGTGATGATCGTGCTGGTGTTTCTTTATCTCACCGCGGCCATCTTCATCTATGGCGGAGAGCTGAACACCATAATTGCGCAAGAACAGGGAAAAAAGGTCAAGAAAACGGGCTATGCCGCAAGCTGAGTTGCGGCAATGGCTTCGGCGAGCGCTTTCGGACTGATCGGCTTCATTACATAACCATCCATGCCCGCAGCGCGCCCTCTGGCCTCATCCTTCGGCGTGGTGCGCCCTGAAATGCCGATGATCGGAATGCGCCTATGGGGCCCCGGCAGTGCGCGGATGCGCCGCGTCGCCTCGATGCCATCGATTCCCGGCAACATAACGTCCATCAATACGAGATCGTAGTTCCCCTGCGCCACCGCCTCGACCGCAGCTTCGCTATCACCGACAAAATCCGCGCTGTGGCCAAGCTCGGTCAGGATCGTGTTCAGCACCACGCGGCCGTAGGGGTTGTCCTCGGCACAAAGAATTTTCAGGGCGCGCACAGACCTGTTCGGGGCACCATCAATCGCGCCGTTCGCTGTGTCGTTGGAGGCCGTTGCCTTCTCGACAACCGCAGTCAGACGGAACGTGCTGCCGCAGCCCGGCGTGCTCTTAACCGTGAGGTCGCCGCCCATCGCCTCGGCGGCGTGCTTGACGAAGACGAGGCCCAGTCCCGCCCCGCCATAGCGCCGCGCGACCGCCTTACTTGCCTGCGCGAAGGGGCGGAACAGCCGCTTGATCTCGGCAGGTTTTAATCCGATGCCGCTGTCGGTTACGGTGAAATTAAGCCGCAGGCGTCCACGCGCCAGCGGCTTGCCGGTCAGTTCGAATTTGATGCTGCCGCTGCCGGTGAATTTCACCGCGTTGTCGATCAGGTTCTCCAGCGCGGCACGCAGCCGCACCGCGTCACCGATAACGCTGTCCGGAAGATCGCCGGCGATCACGGCTTCGGTCCGCACGCCCTTGGTTTCGGCGCGCGCCGACAGCGAAGCCGTTATCGAATCTGCAAGGCGGCGCAGCCGGAATGGTTCGCGGCGCAGCACGATCCCTTCGGCGCCTGCCCTCGCCGAATCGATGATGAGATTGATCAGGGAGGCGAGATGTTCGGCGGTGCTTTTGACTCCGGCCGCCCAGCGAGCCTCGCGCTCACCAAGGCCTGAGGTCACAAGGAGTTCGCCAAGCGCCAAGATGCCGGTGAGCGACGTGCGGATTTCGTGGGCGAAAGCCGCGAGCGCCGCCTCGGCCTCGCCGGCTGCTTGCGCAGACGCACGCCGTTTTGGACGCGCTTTTTTGCGCGTCCGCTTGGCAACGGATTTCAACCGCTTGGTCGGCATGAAGGCCCCCCGGCCCGGCATGATGAGCATGGCACGGCACGCTACGATGAGCCAGAAAAAGTCAGTCGAGATCGATCATTTGGCGGACATCGGCTGGATTCACGCCTCGGGCGCGGAGTTCGCGCAACGCCGTCGAGCGCGTCGACTTCGATAACTTGCGCCCGTCGGAGCCGAAGATCAGCCGGTGATGAAGATAGGCAGGTGGCGGCAGACCAAGGAGTTGCTGCAACAGCCGATGGACGCTGGTGGACCAGAACAAATCCTTGCCGCGCACCACGTGGGTAACGCCTTGCGTTGCGTCGTCGATCACGACCGACAGATGATAGCTCGTCGGCGTCTCCTTGCGCGCTAGCACCACATCGCCCCAAGCCTGCGGCGCAGCGGTGACAGGGCCGGATTCGCCGTTGGCTCCAGTGCCAGATTCCGTCCAGGTAAGAGGGCCCGCCCGCGCAGCCGCCCCATCCATGTCGAGGCGGAGCGCATAAGGCTCGCCCGCCGCAAGCCGACGCGCGCGCTCCTCTACTGACAGTGTCTTGGATGATCCCGGATAGAGCGGCGCACCGTCGGGATCGCGAGGCCAGGAGCCCTCCGAGTCGCGCTCTGCAACCAGACGGGCGATCTCGGCACGGCTCTCGAAACTTGGATAGACGAGACCCATGGCGTCGAGCCGGGCAATGGCGGCGCGGTAGTCTTCGAGATGCTCCGACTGCCGTCGCACCGGCTCATCCCACGTGATGCCGAGCCAGGCGAGGTCCTGGTAGATCGCCGCCTCGAATTCCGGACGGCAGCGTGTCTGATCGATATCCTCGATCCGCAGCAGCAGACGCCCGCCGGCCGCGCGCGCCATGTCGGCATTCAACAGTGCCGCCAGCGCGTGCCCAAGATGCAGGTAGCCGTTTGGGCTCGGAGCGAAACGGAAGACATTCATTTTTCGTCGCCCGCGGGCATAGCCGTCGAAGACGGCGTCGCTTCTCGACGCCTTATGGCCCGCCGCCCATCTTAAATGCATTCAAGCTTTGCACGCTTGATGGATTGCCCGGTCAAGCCCGGCAATGACACAGTAAAAGAATGCCCTCCCACTATCTTCACTCCGATGGCGATCTGCACAAGGCGCTGCGCAAGCTGATCAAGGCCGACCCGCGGCTTGTGCCGGTGCTGGAGAAGGCCGGACGCCCGGCGCTGCGACGGCGGCCCGCGGGATTCTCGGGCTTGTGCGCCATCGTGACTTCGCAGCAATTATCGACGCATAGCGCCAGGGCGATCTGGGGCCGTCTCTCGGCTGCGTTCGATCCCTTCCATCATGAGGCCGTGCGCAATGCCCGGGCCGATAAGCTGGCGCGTCTCGGATTGTCGAAGCCGAAGATCCTCACGCTGAAGGCGATCGGCGCGGCGATAGCCAACGGCGAGATCGATCTGGATAAGCTCGGCGAGATGGAAGCCGATGATGCCCACAATGCGCTCACAGCGCTGCACGGCATCGGACCCTGGACCGCCGACATCTATCTGCTGTTCTGCCTCGGTCACGCCGACGCCTGGCCCGCCGGCGACCTGGCTCTGCAAGAAGCCGCGCGGATCGCACTCGGACTGAAAGCGCGGCCCACGGCCAAGGAAATGGTCGTGCTGGCCGAAGTCTGGCGGCCTTGGCGCGGGGTGGCAGCGCATCTGCTCTGGGCCTATTATGCCGCCGTCAAACGGCGCGATGGCGCTCCGATCCAGCCTCCAACCAAGGTGAGTAAGTAATGGCGGCAGAACTCGATGGTCCGCGGCTGGAGCCGCGCGGCGGCGCGCCGGCCAAGCAGCTTGTGGTGTTCCTCCACGGCTATGGCGCCGACGGTAAGGATCTCATCGAGCTTGGCCGCGCCTGGCAGACCCTGCTGCCGAACGCGGCCTTCGTTTCGCCGCACGCGCCGGAGCCCTGCGGGCAAGCACCCAGCGGCCGGCAATGGTTCCCCTTAACCTTCCGCGATCCGAATGAGCGCTGGCTTGGCGTCAATGCGACCACGCCTGTTCTTGAAAGCTTCCTCGACGCCGAACTTACGCGCCGCCAACTGCCGCCTTCGGCACTAGCGCTGGTCGGCTTCAGCCAAGGCACCATGATGGCGCTGCATGTCGGCTTGCGCCGCGCCGCCGCACCCGCCGCGATCGTCGGCTATTCCGGGCTGCTGGTCGTGCAGGAAGACGTCGATCCGGAGGCTTTCGCCGCGGGGATTCGCGCCAAGCCGCCGGTGCTGCTCATCCATGGCGAGCAGGACGATCTCATTCCGGCGGCCGCTTTGTTCCAGGCGGCGCAGGGCCTCGCCGTGCTCGAAATCCCGGTCGAATGGCACATCTCTCCCGGCGTCGGTCACGGCATCGACCAGGAAGGTCTTCGCCATGGCGGCGAATTTTTGGCCAGGGCATTCAAGGCTCGGTAACTCCACAGGGTTGCGAGCAACCCCTGCGAGGTGCTTCACAATCCGGTCACGCTGCCTATAGACTATGTGCCTATGCGCCTGCTCCCAGGCGCGACGGCGTGGAGGAGCGTCGATTTGAACGTGCATGTGCCGCCCGGCGGGTTTCCGGCTCTGGTGCTCAACGCGGATTTCCGTCCGCTGAGCTACTATCCGCTGTCGCTGTGGTCATGGCAGGACGCCATCAAGGCGGTGTTCCTCGAGCGCGTGAACATCGTCGCCAATTACGACCACGCCGTGCGCAGCCCCAGTTTCGAGATGAAGATCCCGAGCGTGGTCTCGCTCAAGACCTTCGTGAAGCCGTCGACGCATCCCGCCTTCACCCGGTTCAACGTCTTCCTGCGCGACCGCTTCTCTTGCCAATATTGCGGGGCGCGCGACGACCTCACCTTCGATCATCTGCTGCCGCGCTCGCGCGGCGGGCACACGACATGGGTCAACGTGGTCGCCGCCTGCTCCGGCTGCAATCTGCGCAAGGGCAGCAAGACCATGACGGAATCCAAGATGTATCCGTCGCAGATGCCGTTCCAGCCGAGCGTCAGCCACCTGCATCGCAACGGCCGGCTGTTTCCGCCGAACTATCTGCACGAAAGCTGGCTGGATTATCTCTACTGGGATACCGAGCTGGAGCCGTAACGCTTCGCCCGCGCGCCTATCGCGGCAATCGCCGCCAGCGCCAGCGAGATCAGCACGTTGTAGCCGGCCAGCGAAATCCCGAGGAAACGCCACGCCGCCTCGTCGCAGCGCACGATGCGTTCGGTTTGCAGCCGCTTGAGCAGATCGCCCGCCGTGCCGAGATCGAGCGCGGTGCCGGAGCATTCCAGCGGACCGGCCCAGAGTTTCCACTCGATGCCGGCGTGATAGGCGCCGAGCCCGGCGCTCCACAGCATGATCAGCGCGATGGCGACGAGTCCCGCGCGCGCGGCTTTCGGCTGCGACCGCGCCAGCGCGGCGACAACGACTGCGAGCGGGATCACGATATAATAAGGTATCCGCTGCTCCAGGCAGAGCGGGCACGGCTGATATTTCAGCACGTATTGGAAAAACCAGGCGCCGAGGATCGTCGCCATGCCGCCTAGCGCCACCACCAACGCGGCGGCGGTGACCGGCTCGTTGCGAACCAAGTCCTGGATTTTTGCGCGCATATGTCCTCACCGCTTTATCGCCATCCGGCATAGCGCCGGCTTTGCATTCTGTCGATTCCAGCGTGACCGCGCGGCGGAAGTTGACCCCGCGCGGTGCGCGGCTATGATCCGCGCCATGCCCCTGTGGCGGAATTGGTAGACGCGCCTGACTCAAAATCAGGTTCCGCAAGGAGTGCTGGTTCGAGTCCGGCCAGGGGCACCAGACTTCGCTGCTCCGCAGCTTCGGCTCGGCAAGCCATAGCGTACGAAGGTTGCTACGCTTGCCGCCGAGACACGCAAGGACGCAGGTCCGATGAATGTTACGCGGCTTGCCTTGTTCTGCTTATTGTTTTTCCCAGCTGTTGCCTTCGCGCAAGGGCAAGGTCGGACTCGCTGTTACGAGGCGAAGAATAAACTCTGCGCGCAAGAACTAACGGAACAGGTGACGCGGTCCACCAGGTCGGGGCGTCCGGTCATTGTTCGTGCCATGACTGCATGGGATCGAAATTGCAATGAGTTGTCGGTGGAAATTCGTCTTTCCCAACCGCCTCAGCACGGGACCGTCTGCCTCGCTATTGAAGGACTGAAAATCGGGAACGCCTATTTTAACAGATCCCCGCAGTGCCGTGGACGGCCGATAGGAGGGACCGCTATTATTTACACCTCGCATCCTGGATTTGAGGGTCTCGACGAACTCGCATTCCTGCGGCGCTTGAACAACGGCCAGGAAGTCTCTGTGGCGGCGCAGATCAGGATCGCGCCCGCGCCTGCGGGATTTATGGAGGACCGGTCTGGCGCGGAAAAAAATACGCCTCAAAAACCAGGTCCCATCCCGCGCTGCGTCGAGCTGGTTTCCTAGAAATCGCCTGCGGCAGCCGCCTTCGCCGGCACGAAAGGCCACTGTTGCCGCGTCGTAGCTTCAGCGAAAGCCGGCGGACTCGAAATTCTCTGATTCCATTTTCAAACAGCCACTTTGTTTTTTCCTCTCCCGTTGTGGGAGAGGGAAAAAGCCAACGCTCCGCGGGCCCTATTCTTTGCGGCGCGGGCGCGCCGGTCTCTTTTTCCTTGGTCCCCAATATGAGGGGAGCGGAGCGCCGAGAAGGCGCACCAAACAAACCGCGCTTGCGAGGCGCGGCACGCACCTTGCGATCGGTGCGTCTCGCCTCTCGGCGCTCCACTGCGGCGACTTTGCGCCTCGGGGCCATGCTTCCGGGGACGGAGGCGCCCATTCGGGCAACCTGATCCAGGCGGCTTTCGCCGCCCTTCATCCGCTCCCGTCCAGCCATTGAAGGCAGAGCCCCGTAGTGGGCCCGGACGGCTGCCCGAGGCGTCCCGAGTGCCCGGCTGATGAGACCGAACCCGCGGACACCGCGCCTCGCTCCATCTTCCGAGCATCACCGGTTGACGCCCCTCAGCGAGCGAGGTGATGCGGATTAAATTCCTAGAATGTGGCGGGATTGTGAAGTCTTAGAGAACTTCAGGATGCGCCGCATGTCGTAATCTTAGAAAGAGCAAGCAGAGTGGATGCAAAATTGCAAAGCGTCGTCTTAAAATTTCACGCTCGTCATTTATGCGGAGCTGTCACTTCCCAACCGCACCAATCGCACGCAAATTGCATAAGGACCACGCGACCGTTGATCGATTCCGTGAGGACGCGACGCATTGGCTTATCGCAGTATACGCAGCGAGGCGCGGTATCCACTTTCGCTTCCTTTTCGAGGACTGACATTTCCGACCTGCTTTGCTTCGCATCCGAGAGCTGATGGCAACGGCGCCAGTCTAATTAGCAGAAGCGTCACCAGTTCCTCCGTCGGATTCCCAACAGAAGAATCAGGGTGGAACTGTCTTTATGTTTTTTCGTTCAACCGGGATGCAGACTGCAGTGCTTGATGTTGAGGAAGGACCAAGAGGAGAATTGAATGCCACGTGAACTCATAGAGCCGCACAAGGGCGACAAGCGCTTCATCCGCCGCGATAAGGATGGCCAATTCACCGAAAGTCAGGTTGATGTCGGCCGTTCGCTTTCAGCCGACCGGCGGAGCAAGTCCAAGACCGTCGTGAAGAAGGGCGATGGAGACCGAGGCGATCAGAAGCGATAGTTAGGCCAGCGCTTTCGCACTAGCTCTTGTCCCGCTTGAAAAGCGCATGGATGTTCTGAAAAAGTCGCGTCACCGGCCCCGCTCGCACCGTGCGGTCGGTCTTGCCTTCAAGATATTCCTCCACCGCTTTTGCAATCTTCTTGGTGAGGCCGGTCTTCGACGAGGGCTGAAAGAGCGGAAGATCATCCAGCTCGTCGCACTCGTCGTCGATAACCGCATAGCGCGTCACTTCGGGATGCTGCGAAAGCCAGGTCAGCACCTCCCGGCAACGTGGGCTCTTGGGCATGTCAGGGCAGACGTCAATGTGCGGAATCTTCCAATATTTAGCTGCATACAGCCCGATGGGATCTACGCGCCATGTCGAGGACAACACGACCTTCGCGCCGGTCCGTTCCAGCAGCCTATTGAGCCGCGCCAACAGCTTGGAATCGACGATGTAGGGCAGATCGCGCGGGTTCGGTGTCTTCTTGCAATTCAAGACGCCGTCGATGTCGAGGAAGATGACCTTCATTTTCCGAGCAAAACCAAGTTTGAACCTAACGCCACCGTTACTATTCCGAAGGTTTCAAGGAGTCGCGTCCTGGACCGGTCGTGGCGCCAGGGACGTTGCGGTCCGCCGGGGCGTTCGGATCGGAAAAACTCACCCACAGTGACGCAAGCAATACGACAAGCAGGCCGCTTACCACCATGGCGATAGTTTTCATGCGACTTGAATGTTTGGCGCCGACGTAAGTTTCACGCCGGCTCGTTTTTTCCGTCTTAGGCGCGACGAAGGTGCCATGTGCACCTCTATATGTTGTCTAGAGGCTGTGTGTTTCAGGCAAAAAATTGGTGAGGAACCAGATCAAATTTGTGTTGTTCAAAATACAAAGCACTGAGTTTGAGGGCGCAGATTCCATGCAGAATGGAGAAGAAAAAATCGTGAGCGCGAGCGCGAAGACGGTCTATGCCGTGTTCGCCTTCCTTCTTATCGCCGTGTTGGTATACGGAGCCGCTCAGTGGCGATAGCGCGGGGAGAAAGATAACAAGGCAGCTGTACGCGGCGCCGATATCGAAGCGGGCAAGGCCGATGTGGCGCGGCTGTGGCCGCCTGCGCTACAGCTTCAGCCTGATCGTCCAGCGCCGCGACGCATCGCTATCGCAGTTGAACTGAAGCGCCGTCACGTTGTTATCGGTGCTGGTGCCCCCCGCGATGGTCAGGCACTTGTTGGTCTGCACGTTCCTGATCTGGTGGACACCGCTGCCGGTCACGTCGCTGATCCTCCAGGTGCGCGACGGATGGCTGTCGCAGTCAAACTGAAGAGCCGTCACGTTGTTGTCGGTACTCGTGCCGCCGGCGATCGTCAGACACTTGCCGGTCTGAACGTTCTTGATCTGGTAGATGCCGCCCGTCGTCTCGTTCAGCATCCAGCGGCGTGACGGATCGTTGTCACAGTCGAACTGCACGGATTCAAGGTTGTTGGCGTCGCTCGTGCCCCCGGCGATGGTCAAGCACTTGCCGGTCTTGGCGTTGACGAGCATCACCTCGTTGGTGACCGGAGCGGCATATGTCACTGCGCTTGAGACGTAGAACAGCCCGAGGACGAAGATGCTCAACGCAACCGGGCCGGCGGGGGCGCGACGGAACATTATCATGATGTCTTTTACCTTGTCCTGCAAAGCAACATTGCCTTGACTGCGCGATGGCACTCTACTTCCGAGATAGGCCATTGAAGACATATCGCAAAAGTCGAGTATGCCCACTCTTCCGCCAATAGCAACAGGACATTAGACAACAAGCGGTTGACCCTGCGCCCGCAATTAGACGTACAGCGCTATGTTTGCTTTACGGATGCACCAGGCACGTCAGGGCGCTGGTCCGCGCTGGTACTGTTCGTCGCTGACCTTCTCCATCCAGTCCACAGGGCTGCCGTTGAGCGCCTCCTGAATCGCGATGTGGGTCATCGCCGTCTTAGGAGACGCGCCATGCCAATGCTTCTCGCCAGGCGCAAACCAGACCACGTCGCCCGGACGGATTTCCTCGATGGGGCCGCCGTCGCGCTGCGCCCAGCCGAGGCCGGAGGTGACGATCAGCGTCTGCCCCAGCGGATGCGTATGCCACGCGGTGCGCGCGCCGGGCTCGAAGGTCACATGGGCGCCGCGCACACGGGCGGGCTCGGGCGCCTCGAAGAGCGGATCGACGCGGACGGTGCCGGTGAAATACTCCGCCGGCCCCTTGCCGGAGGGCTGCGCCCCGCTGCGTTTGATGTCCATGATGTTTCTCCGTCTGCTGTCGGGGGCCTTGCGCTTCATCCTACTTGCCAGTTTAGTTCTGGTTGCGCCCCAGGAACAAAATTCACATTCGCCGATTGAGCAGGTATCTGCCAACCCCTTTTCAGGAGACTACGATGCTCAAACAACTCCTTATCGGTGGCCTTCTCGCCGCCGCGATGGCCGTTCCGGCGGCTGCGCAATCCAATAGCGCGGCGCAGCAGGATTTATGGCGCGCTTCCAAGCTCGTCGGCGTCAACGTCTATAACGACAAGGACGAAAAGCTTGGCGACATTAGTGAAATTCTTCTCGACAAATCCGGCAAGGTGGCGGGCATCGTCATCGGCGTCGGCGGCTTCCTGGGCGTGGGCCAGCATGACATCATGGTCGACATGGCGAAGCTGAAATTCGTCGATGAGCCGGCCCGCACCGCCGCGAACAGCAAGGCGGCCCCGGATGCGGCTGGAAGAAATACAACGACCGGCGCCGCCAACAACACCGCGAACACCAATGCAAATACCAACAACGCCTCGCGTAATCGCTGGTATCCCGACCACGCCATCTTGGCCGGCGCCACCAAGGATTCGCTGAAGGCGATGAAGCAGTTCAAATACGACTAATCTCTCGCCATCTGCCCGCGAACAGCCCCGGCGTAAAGCCGGGGCTGTGAGAGAGGAACGGGAAGCCGCAACGCGGACGGGCAGCCGTCCGTGAGTGTCAGGGAAAGATTCTAATCACTTCTCCGGCGCGCCGCTGACCACCTTGAATTTCTGGATGCGTTTTCCTTCGAAAACTTCCGTGGTGTAGACGTTGCCCTTGGAATCCACGGCCACGTTGTGCACGCCGAAGAAGAAGCCCGCGCCGCGGCCGCCGCTGCCCACGGTACTGACGACTTCGCCGTCGGAGCGGCGCACGACGCGGAATTCCTCGTTGGAGCCATCGACGTTGATGAAGAAAGTCTGATCCTTGTCCGGCCAGAAATAAATGTCCCAGGCGGAGCCGGAGGCTTTCGTCTCCTTCAGAAAGACCCACTCGCGCACGAAGCTGCCGTCCTTGTGAAAGACCTGGATGCGGTTGTTGACGCGGTCGCAGACATAGACCAGCCCGTCGTTGGCGATCTTGACGCAATGCACCGGGTTGGCGAAGTTCTGCGACGGCGGCGCTTTCGGATCGTATTTGTAGGCGCCCTCGCCTGCCACGATATCGTCCGGCGGCTTTTTGCCGTAGGCGCCCCAGTGCCGCTTATAGGCGCCGGTCTTGTAATCGAAGACGATGATGCGGTGATTGCCGTAACCGTCGGCCACATACATCTCGCCCGCGTCCTTGTCGAACCAAGTGTCGGCGGGCTGGCCGAGTTGGGTGAAGTCGTTGTCGCCCTTGCGCGGACCGGGTTTGCCGATCTGCATCAGGAATTTTCCGTCGCGGGTAAACTTGAGCAGCGCGCCGTCTTCCTTGCCGTTGCCGCCGAACCAGACATTGCCGTCCGGATCGAGCCGCATGCCGTGTTCCTGCGTCGGCCAGTCGTAGCCCTGCCCCGGCCCGCCCCAAGCCTGCACCACGTTGCCGTCCGGATCGAACTCGATCACCGGCGGCGCGGGACGGCAGCATTTGCCGGCATTGTTGGCGGCATTGCTTTCCTGCCGCGACAGGCTGCGCGGGCGCTGCATGATCCAGATGTGATCGCGTTCGTCGATGGCGACGCCGGCGACCTGGCCGAGCATCCATTCGTTCGGCAGTTTCTTCGGCCAGAACGGATCGACTTCGAATTTCGGCACTTCGGCGGCATGAGTCAGGGCGGCGCTGATCAACAATAGCGGCGCGACCAGAATTCCGCGGCGGAGAAAATCCCCTATCGCTGGCATATGTCCTCCCGAATGATTTATCTTATTGGGAATATCCTAAGTCATTCCAGGACACGCCGAAAGGCGCCGGCATTTTTCCGCCCTCATCCTGAGGAGCGATCCCAACGGGTCCGCGCAAGCGCGGCCCGATGGGACCGCGTCTCGAAGGACGAGGGCGGCCCCATCCTTCGAGACGCATCGCATCGCAGCCGAGTGCACGCAGGCTACGGCTGCTACGGCGATGCTCCTCAGGATGAGGTTGAGTATGTGGAACGCGGCACGCCGGTTGTTACTGACACACGGCTTTGACGACGAAAGCTTCGGTCTCGCATTCGCTCGGGTCCGGTCTGCGGCCGGACAGCCAAATCCGCGTGGGGCATTTCTGCGCCGACTGGACCTCTGTGCTCTTGCCGGAGGCGAAACCCTTGCCGCGGCAGACCGTCTCCGCCGCGACGCGGCAGTCCGGAGCGCCGTTGGCGGCGGTTACGCAACGCTCCCGCCCTTCGATAATCCGCGCGCCGGGCAGCCGGGCGACGCTATCCGCCGCATCCTTCGCGGCATCGGCCGCCCCCTTGGCGGTTCCGCTGGCGTTATCGCCGAATTCGCCGAGCGTGCCGCGCGCGCCGCGCATGGTGGAATTGAAACGGGCCGCGGAATCCTCGAACCAGCGGCCGATGCCCTCAAGCATTCCGGGCTCATGGGGAGGCGGATTTTGTTGAGCGGGCGCCTCGGGCGCACGCGGCTGCTGCGCCATGACCGCATGGGCGAGCAGCACGATGACACCGGCAGTCACAGCCGCGGCCAAGCCCCGGTCGATCGCAGCTGGAGATTTAGATCGGTGATAGCGAACGGTCATGTCGACGACAATTTTGGCGCTCCCGCTGGTGCCACGGCCACCCAATAACTTCATGCCGACTCCGTGGCAAATTTGCGGACAAATGGATTAGCGCCTACTTCGCTCCCACGGGAAAGGAGCGCGCCCAATTGCCGCAATGACGGTATTTAGAACAGATAGACCGCGGCGACGATGCCGAGGATCAGGACGGCGGCGCTGACCGACACCCAAAATCCCAGCCGCTCCTCCAGCATCTTGCGCGCCTGCGGCCCATAACGGTTGAGCAGGAAGGCCACCGCGAAGAAGCGCGTGCCGCGCGCAATGATCGACAGCAGCACGAAAGGCACGACCGGATAGCCGGTGAAGCCCGAGGCGATGGTGACGATCTTGTAGGGGATCGGGGTGAGGCCCTTGAGCAAGATGATCCAGGTGCCCCACTCCCGATAGGCTTCGCGAAAGGCGTCGATCTTCGAGCCGTAGCCGTAAAGCTGCATCAGCCACAGCCCGAGCGAGTCGTAGAGATAGGCGCCGATGAAATAGCCGAGCAGCCCGCCCAGCACTGAGGTGACCGTGCACAGAGCCGCATAAAAATAGGCCCGGTCAGGCCGGGCCAGAGCCATCGGGATCAGCATCGCGTCGGGCGGCACGGGAAAGAACGAACTTTCCACGAATGACACGGCGCCCATGATCCAGGCGGCATGCGGCTTACCGGCGGCGCCGAGGCACCAATCGTAGAGGCGGCGGAGCATGGAGCCTGCTTAGTGGCGGGGGCGGGATATGTCCACGGGCGGAAGCCTGGGTGCGGCGTTCAGCGGCGCTTGCGGATGCGACGGGCCTCAAGGGCAACGACCTTGCGCCTTGCAATAGGCTCAGGCCGCGTCTTCGGCATTTTTTCAGCGATGCCCAACAGCCGCTCGCGCCGGTTCATCTCTTCCCAGACATCCTGCGGATGAACGCCGGCGGAAACCCAAAGCACGACGAGATTGTAGAAGAGATCGGCGCTTTCGCGCACCACGGCATCGGTGTGGCCGTTCATGGCGTCGATGACGACTTCGACGGCTTCCTCGGCAAGTTTCTTGGCCATCTTCGCGCGGCCTGACTGCAGCAGGCGCGCGGTTCGCGACTTTGTCGGGTCCGAGCTGCGGGCGGCAAGGACGGCTTCATAGAGGCGGCCGAGCGAATCACTCATGCTTCGCACACTACCGCGATCCGAATGATCATTTGTTAATGATTTCATTCGGAGGCACCGCTTCCTGGCGCCGCGCGCGGCCGCGCCAGGATGTCGCACGCCATACTATCGGTGCCGGCGATAATGCGCGACATGGCCCCGCCACGCCGGACGGTATCCATAAGACCCATAGTACGGGCCAGGCGCGTAATAGGCAGGCCCATAATAAGAACCATAGCCGTAAGGAGAGCCGTAATACGGGCCATAGCCGTAATAGGGGCCGTTATTCGCCGCCGCGATGGCGGCGATCGTTCCCGCCATCACGGCAAAGGCGCCGAATGCGGCCGCGCCGTTGCCACCGTGACGGCGCGCGGCGGAGGCGGTTGTGGACGTCAGTCCGACGCTGAGTGCGAGGCCGGCCGCAGCGGCGGCGACGATCGCGCGATGAGTGGTGCTGCGCATGATCTTTCCCGTTGTTTGCTGGTCCCAAGTCAGGACCCTGTACGAGATTTAGGAAGGAATTGAGACAAGGTAAGATGCGCTGGTCATGACGTTTTCGTTAGGTGGCGCTGCAGCAAACAGCGGCTATGAACGCCCGTTCACAGCCGAGAAGTGAGCCTGCCGATTCCGTGCTTGCACTTTGGACTGTCATGTTCTTTTGTGCGCTCAGTTTCGCTCGGGGGTGAAAAGAAGGAAGACAGCGTGCGGTGCATCACGCTCCCTCGTGCCGGGTTCGCTTTGGTGGCGGCATTCTCGGCCGCCCTCGCCGCAAGCCCCCTCGCGGCGCAAACCGCAATCAAGGTAACGCTCGACGGGGGCTTCGGCGGACCGTCGGCTCCCTTTCTTGTCGCGCAAGACAAGGGCTACTACCGCAGCGAAAAGCTCAACGTCACAATCGACGCCGCAGGCGCGACGTCCGATCCAATCGCGGCCGTTGCCTCCGGAGCTTCTGATTTAGGTGTTGCCGATATCAACGCGCTGATCAAATACCGCGACCAGAATCCGGCGGCACCGGTCAAGGCCGTGTTCATTGTCTACAATAAGCCGCCCTACGCCATCATCGCCCGCAAAAGCCGCGGTATCGCCACGCCCAAGGATCTCGAGGGCAAGAAGCTCGGAGCGCCCGCCGCCGAAGCCGCCAGCGCGCATTGGCCGCTGTTCGCCAAGCTCAACGACATCCATACTTCAAAGGTAACTATCGAGAATGTCGCACCTCCAGTGCGGGAACCGCTATTGGCAGCCGGTCAGGTCGATGCCATCGTCGGCATCTCCTTCTCCTCCTATGTTGATCTCAAGGATCGCGGCGTGCCGATCGACGATCTCGTTGTTTTGCCGATGGCCGACTACGGGCTGCATCTGTATGGCGATGTCATCATGGCGAATACGAAATTCCTCGCGGACAACCCGGACGCGGTGAAAGCGTTTCTCCATGCCGTCCTGAAGGGCGTCAAGGACAGCATCAAGGACCCGACACACGCGGTTGACTCGGTGATCAAACGAAACGATGCCGTCAGAAAAGAGCTTGAGATCGAACGTCTGCGGATGGCCATCCGCGACAACATCGTCACGCCCGAGGTGAAGGAAAACGGATTAGGCGCGGTCGATTATGCGCGACTTGCGAGCGCCATCGATCAGCTCGGGCTAACGTTCAAGTTCAAGACGAAACCTGACGCGGCTGCCATATTCGATTCGACCTTCCTGCCGCCGGCCGCGGAACGGAGGGTTAATGAGCCGCAGCGGCCAGGATAGCCTCGCCGAATTTTGGACGCTTTCCTCGGAGACACAGCGGAACGGCGGCGGGCCTGGGCGCATTAGGAATAATTAGTGTCGGGCTTTGCCTTTACATGCCACCTGCGGCTTAGATAATCATCGTGATCCCTGGGAATTCTGAGTTCTCAGGCCTTATAGAAACGGAACCGGACGCCGACCTGTGCCATTTCGTGCAAAATCCCTGATCACAGCCTTTGTCCTTGGGCTCACGAGTGCCGCCGCCACGGTGGCAGTCGGTACGGGACCAGCGCTCGCGGGGGCGCAACTCCTCATCGAGGCCGATAGCGGCCGTGTGCTTCACGCCGAGAATGCTACTTACCCCTGGTACCCGGCTTCGCTTACCAAGCTGATGACGCTCTATGTGACGCTGCATGCGGTGAAGGAAGGCCGGATCAAGACCGACTCGTTGATCACCGTTACACCCAGCGCGGTGGCGCAGGCGCCGGCGAAGATGGGTTTCAAAAACGGGACGCAGCTCACCGTCGACAACGCCATCAAGATGTTGATGGTGAAATCGGCGAACGACATGGCGGTGACACTCGCCGAGGGCGTTTCCGGCTCGATCGAGAATTTTGCCGACGAGATGAACCGTTCCGCCCAGCGCCTCGGGATGACGCAGACCAGTTATGTAAATCCGAACGGCCTTCCGGCGGACGGCCAGATCAGCTCCGCTCGCGATATCGGTATTTTGGCGCGCGCTCTGATCCGCGAATTTCCCGAATACGATTTCTACTGGCACATCCCGGCCATGAAGTTCGGCAAGCGCGTCACGCGTAACTACAACCCGCTGCTCGGACGCTATCCCGGCGCCGACGGCATGAAGACCGGATACATCTGCGCCTCCGGCTTCAACATGGTCGTTTCCGCGACAAGAAATGGAAAGCGGCTGATCGCTGTGGTCCTGGGTGCGCCTTCCTCGGCAGTGCGCGCCATGAGGGCGGCACAATTGCTGGAGCGGGGATTTAATAGCGGCGGACTGTCATGGCTGACATCGTCGCTGGGAACGGTAAACGCGCTCACCCCGATCGATGCCGCGCCGCCCAATCTACGCGATGAGATGTGCGGCCCGCATCGCCGCCGGCCGGCGGTCGAGGAGGATGCGGCGGAGGTGGCTTCGAACGGCGATTCCGAACCTCCGGTCCTACTGTCCAGCCTGCGCGCCCCCAACGGCAAACCCTTCTCGCTGACTGGACCGCCGCTCTACGCGGTGCAGCCGGTCGAGGTCTTTATTGGTCCGCCGAAAAAGTCAGCGGGTTCGCAGATTGCCTCGGCGGCGGCGGCTCTCGGCAACGCGGTCAAGCTTGTTAAGCCCATTGCCGCCAAGCCCGGCCAGATCGCTCCCGCACTGGTCACTTCCGGACCGGCACCAGTTGCGGCGCCCGGCGCCGTCCCATGGACAAGCTTCACGCCCACCGCCCTGGCCAATGCTCCGCCTTCCGAGCTGACGGCCACTCTGGCGGAAACCTCCGTGCCCCTGCCTCGGCCGCGACCCCGCCTCGCGATCAGCCAGCCTAGGAAGAGATAACCGGCACCGCCGCTACGCTTTGCCGCCACCGCGCCCATCTTGCCACGCACGCCGATTCGCCTGATGCTGCCGAGCAATAAGCCGGCCAGCCGTCAATGCCGCCGGCGCAGCGGGGAAGCGTCATGGAAAGGATTTGGCTGCGGCACTATCCGCCCGGTGTCCCAGCCGAAATCGATCCGCTGAAATATTCGTCCCTGGTGGCAATGTTCGAGGAGAGTTTCAAACTCTACCGGACAGAAAATGCCGCCATCTGCATGGACAAAGCACTGACTTATGAGGCGCTCGACCAGGCTTCGCGCGCGCTCGGCGCCTGGCTGCAAAATACGGGCCTCAAGCGCGGCAGCCGCGTCGCCATCATGATGCCGAACGTGCTGCAATATCCGGTCGCCATCATAGCGATCCTGCGCGCCGGCTTCACGGTGGTGAATGTCAACCCGCTCTACAAACCGCGCGAACTTGAATTCCAACTCAAGGATTCCGGCGCCGAGGCCATCATTGTATTGGAGAATTTTGCCGCCGTCGTTCAGCAAGCGCTGCCGCACACCGCCGTGAAGCACATCGTGATCGCATCCATGGGCGATATGCTCGGCGCGCTCAAAGGCACGGTCGTCAACTTCGTCGTGCGTCGCATCAAGAAGATGGTGCCGGCTTATTCATTGCCCGACGCCGTGGCGTTCAACGATGCGCTCGCCGCCGGCCGCGATCTGACGCTGACCACGCCCGCCATAGGGCCGGAGGATGTCGCCTTCCTGCAATATACCGGCGGCACCACCGGCGTCGCCAAGGGCGCCGTTCTCCAACATCGCAATCTGGTCGCCAACACGCTGCAGGTCGAGGCATGGCATGTGCCGATCATCAGCCGGCCGCCGCATATCGAACGCATAGTCATCGTGACGGCGCTGCCGCTTTATCACATCTTCGCGTTGACGATCTGTTTTCTCATCAGCATTCGCATGGGTGGCGTTTGCATCCTCATTCCAAATCCACGCGATATCCCGGGGCTGATAAAGGAGTTGACCAAATACAAGGTGAACTCATTTCCCGCCGTCAACACGCTGTATAACGCGCTGCTCAATCATCCCGATTTCGAGAAGCTCGACTGGAGCATGCTGAAATGCGCGCTGGGCGGCGGCATGGCCGTGCAGAAGGTGGTGGCGGACAAGTGGTCGAAGACCACCGGCCGCCCGATCATCGAGGGTTACGGCCTGTCCGAAACCTCACCGGTCCTCACCGCCAACCGTACCGACATCAGCGAATGGACGGGAACCATCGGTTTTCCCCTGCCCTCCACCGACATCTCCATCCGCGATGAAAACGACAACGAAGCAGCGCTCGGCGAGCAAGGCGAGATTTGCGCGCGCGGCCCGCAGGTCATGCCCGGCTATTGGCGGCATCCCGACGAGACCGCGAAGGTGATGACGAAGGATGGTTTCTTCCGCACCGGCGATATCGGCGTGATGGACACACAAGGTCGCGTCCGCATCGTGGACCGCAAGAAGGACATGATTTCGGTTTCCGGCTTCAAGGTATTTCCCAACGAAGTGGAAGAGGTCGTGGCGGGTCATCCCGGCATTCTCGAATGCGCGGTGGTCGGCGTCCCGGATGCGCACTCCGGCGAGACCGTCAAACTATTCGCGGTGAAGAAGGACCCGACCCTCACGGAAGCGGATTTACGCAAGTTCCTGTTTCCCCTGCTCAGCAGTTACAAGATGCCGAAATACATCGAATTTAGAACAGAGCTGCCAAAGACTCCGGTCGGCAAGATTTTGCGCCGGGCGCTGCGGGACGAAGCCGCAAACACAATGGCTCCCGCGGCTTGAACATCGTGACGACATCGAACGGCGGCGCGGCGGTCACGCCTGAAGATGTCCTTGCCTTTTGGCTCGAAGCCGGATCGGATAAGTGGTTCAAGAAGGATGAGGCTTTCGATGCCGCGATCCGCGCCCGCTTTCTACCGGCCTATGAGGCAGCCGCGGACGGACGGCTCGCCGCTTGGGAGGCGACTGCAGACGGAGCGCTGGCGCTGATCATCCTGCTCGACCAGTTTTCCCGCAATATGTTTCGCGGCTCGCCGCGTACCTTTGCCGCCGATCCGCTTGCCCTCGCCCTTGCTAAGCGAGCCATCGCGCGCGGCTTCGACGAGCAACTAGAACTGCCGAAACGCAGTTTCTTTTATCTGCCCTTCATGCATTCGGAAAATCTCGCCGACCAAGAACGTTGCATCGATCTCTGCCGGCAGGGCGGAACCGAAGACAACCTGAAATTCGCCGAGCAGCACGCGGATATCATTCGACGTTTCGGCCGGTTCCCCCATCGCAACGCGGTGCTCGGCCGCGTCACGACCGAGGAGGAACAGGCCTTTCTCGATGGCGGCGGCTTCGCCGGTTGAGCGTGGGGCAATGTGACGGCCAAACGTCGATTGACCCATGCCGACGGTAAGGCGAGAGTAGCGGCTGAGACCTGTGCACGCCTTGCTGTTGCAGCAGCCAAAATACCGGAGGAAACAAAATGAAGGCGATGAAACAACTTTGGTTCGGCATCATGGCCGCGGGAATACTTGCTGCCGGTGTGGCCTCCGCCTCGGCGCAGATGGAACTGAAGCTCATGGCTCCGGCAGCACCGGGCGGCGGCTGGGATCAGACCGCGCGCGCCATGCAGCAGGTGCTGACCTCGGCCAAATTGGCGAAAAGCGTCCAGGTCATCAACGTGCCCGGCGCGGGCGGCACGGTCGGCATCGCGCAATTCGTCAACGGTGCCAAAGGCGACGGCAACCAGCTCATGGTCAATGGCTTTGTCATGGTCGGCGCGCTGATATTGAACAAGTCGCCGGTCGGTCTCGATCAGGTCACGCCGATCGCGCGGCTGACCGAGGAAACCCAGGTCATGGTCGTGCCGACGAATTCGCCTATTAAGAACGCCCAGGACCTCGCCAAGCTGGTGAAGGAAGATGTGGCCAAGGTCACCTTCGCCGGCGGCTCGGCCGGCGGCGTCGATCACATCATGGCGGCCTTGTTCGTAGCGGCTGCGGGCGCGGAGGCAGCCAAGGCCAATTACATTCCGTTCTCCGGCGGCGGTGAATCGCTCGCCGCGATCCTCGGCGGCAAGGTGACCGCGGGGATTTCCGGCTATGGAGAATATGAAGGCCAGATCAAAGCCGGCAAGCTGCGCGCTATCGGCGTGACCTCACCGCAGCGGCTTCCGGGCGTCGATGTGCCGACATTCAAGGAACAAGGCATCGACCTGGTCCTCACCAACTGGCGCTCGGTCGTCGCCCCGCCGGGAATTACCGCGGAGCAAAAGAAGGCGCTCGCCGACGTTATCGACAAGATGGTGAAATCAGCGGAGTGGAAAGACGTTTTGAAGCAGAAAGGCTGGGACGATGCCTATATGCCCGCAGACGCTTTCGCCACGTTCCTAAAGCAGGAACAGACGCGCGTCGATGCGGTGCTGCGCTCAGTCGGTTTGGTGAAGTCATAACAGTTATTCGTCATGCCCGGCCTTGTGCCGGCCATGACGAGTTGGGGGCTGCATGGAAACGACGCGGCGCGCGGACCGAGCCGGGATTGCGATTGCCGCTTTCCTCCTGATCACCGCAGGCGTGATCTTCTGGGATACGACGACGTTACAGATCACCTCCGTTTATGGCGTCGGGCCGAAGGCGATGCCGATGGTCGTCGCGGCTGGGCTGGTGCTGCTGGCGATCGGAAACCTTGTCATGGCGTTGCGCGGCGAATTCCCGCAGCGGGAGAGCGCCGATCCGAAGGCGATCCTGCTGATCCTCGGCGGACTGGCAGCGCTGATTGCGCTGATCGGCCTCGGCGGTGGTTTCATCTTGGCGACCGCGATCCTGTTCGCGGCGACAGCGGCGGCTTTCGGTAGTCGCGCCTTTCACACCGATCTCGGTATTGGCTTCGGACTGGGCTTCTTCACCTTCCTGATCTTCGACAAGTTGCTCACCCTTAGCCTGCCGGCGGGGCCGCTCGAACGCCTGCTCTAAGGAGGCGACGTCGTGGATACCTTCGTCTCGCTCGCGCAAGGCATGATGGTTGCGCTGCAGCCTAGCAACCTCATGTTCGCGCTGATCGGCGTTCTGCTCGGTACTGCCGTTGGCGTCCTTCCGGGCATTGGGCCGGCGCTCACGGTCGCTCTCCTGCTCCCCGTCACCTACAAGCTCGATCCCGGCGGCTCGCTGATCATGTTCGCCGGTATCTATTACGGCGGCATGTATGGCGGCTCCACCACGGCCATCCTGATCAACACGCCGGGCGAAAGCGCATCCATGGCGACCGCGCTGGAGGGCAACAAGATGGCGAAAGCCGGCCGTGGTGGGCCTGCGCTCGCCACCGCCGCCATCGGTTCCTTCGTCGCCGGAACCATCGCGACGCTCGGCCTCACCTTTCTCGCCCCGACCCTCGTCGAATTCGCGGTGAGATTCGGACCGGAAGATTATTTCGCGCTGATGTGTGTCGCCTTCATCACCGTGTCGGCGACGTTTGGCGACTCGCCGATCCGGGGTTTGACCAGTCTCTTTATCGGGCTCACCCTGGGCGTCGTCGGCATCGACAGACTCACCGGTCAATCGCGGCTCGCCTTCGGCATTCCGGAATTGCTCGATGGCATCGAGGTCACGACGCTGGCGGTGGGCCTGTTCGCGATCGGCGAAGCGCTTTACATCGCATCGCGGCGTCATCATACGGAAGAAAAGCTGGAGCCGGTGCGCGGTTCGCTGTGGATGACCAAGGAAGACTGGAAGCGTTCCTGGAAGCCATGGCTGCGCGGCACGCTCTTCGGTTTTCCCATCGGTGCGCTTCCCGCGGGAGGCGCTGAAATTCCGACCTTTCTTTCTTACTCGGCGGAACGTCGGCTGACCAAATATCCGGAAGAATTCGGCCATGGCGCCATCGAAGGCGTGGCCGGGCCGGAAGCCGCAAACAATGCTTCCGCCGCGGGCACATTGGTGCCGCTGCTCACGCTAGGTCTTCCTACCTCAGCGACCGCGGCGATGATGCTTGCCGGATTCCAGCAATACGGACTCAATCCCGGGCCGCTGCTGTTCGCCGAACGGCCGGAGCTGGTCTGGGGCCTGATCGCCAGCCTCTACATCGCCAACGTGATGCTGCTTGTCCTCAACCTGCCGCTTGTCGGCCTGTGGGTGAAGCTGCTCGCGATCCCGCAGCCGTGGCTCTATGCCGGCATATTGGTTTTCGCCACGACGGGCACCATCGCGGCCAAGCCATCGGTCGTCGAACTGACGATGCTCGTGGCGTTCGGCCTGCTAGGCTATTTCATGCGCCGGTTCGACTATCCGATCGCGCCCGTGGTCGTCGGCCTCATTCTCGGCCCGGTGGCCGAAGCGCAATTACGGCGGGCATTGTCCATCAGCCTCGGCGATCCTTTGGTTCTGCTGCAAAGCCCATTGTCGGCGACGCTGCTCGGCATCGCGTGCCTGGCGCTGATCGCCCCATTCGCTCTGCGCGGCCTTGGCCGCTTGAAATCGACTGAGGATTGACCCTGCCAAAGCCAATACCAGCGGCCGAAATGCCTCAATTGTTAACAACGCCCAACCGAATATTAACGCTTCCTTGCTAAGGCTGCGGTCTGATGCGCGGCATTTCCCAATGCCGCGATGGAGATCATTGTGGCCTTCATCGGCGCCGGACAGAATCCACCATCCGCCCGCGCTGCGCTCCTTGCCGCCGTCGGGCAGGTGAGGTTCTGGCTTAAGGACGACAGCGAGGCCGCGCATACAGGCCGTAGCGCCAGCGCGGCGTTCCTGATCCGCGCGTCCGGCGCCGTGCTCGCCTATGCCTCCCAGGTGCTCTTCGCGCATTGGATGGGAACGTTCCAGTTCGGCATCTTCGTCTATGTTTGGACCTGGGTGATGCTGCTGGCGGGCGTGATCGATGTCGGCCTTGCCGCCGCCGCCCAGCGCTTCGTCCCGGAATATACCCAACATAAGACTTTGGATTTGCTTCGCGGCTTTCATTCGGGCAGCCGCTGGCTTGCGCTCGGGATTTCCAGCGGCATCGCGGTTGTGGGGGCAATCGCGGCCGAGCTGGCGCAGCCCTGGCTCGATGCTAACGAGATCTTGCCGCTCTATATCGCTTGCCTGGCACTGCCGATGTATGCGCTTTTGCACGTGCAGTCGGGAATTGCGCGTGGACATAGTTGGATGCCGCTCGCGCTGCTTCCGATCTACGTAATCCGCCAACTTCTTCTTATCGGCATGATGGGTATCGCTTACGTGGCTGCGTTTCCCACCGACGCCATCACTGCCACTGTCGTTTCCGTTGCGACATTGTGGCTCGTTAGTCTTGGGCAGTCGTTGGTATTGAACCGCAAACTGGCGGCCAAGATTGGGCCCGGATTGAAGACCTACGAGATCAAAACGTGGCTCGCCACGTCCTTGCCCATGGTCATGGTGGAAGGTCTCTATCTGCTGCTGACTTATTGCGATGTCTTGTTGTTGAACCTGTTCCAGGGTCCTGAGGACATCGCGATTTACTACGCGGCAGGAAAAACCCTCGCTCTCGTCGCTTTCGTTCATTACGCGGTGACGCAGACCACGATGCATAAATTCAGCAAGCATCACGTCAGCGGCGACCGCAGGCAACTCGCCGCATCTCTGTCCCACGCGATCCGCCTCACCTTTTGGCCCTCGCTTGCCGCCACCATTCTGGTGCTGATTGGCGGCATACCGCTGTTGTGGCTGTTCGGATCGGACTTCGTTGCCGGATATCCGCTGATGTTTGTGCTGGCCATCGGGCTGCTGGCGCGATCCGCCATTGGTCCGCTCGCGCCTTTGCTCAACGTCATCGGTCAGCAACGCGTTTGCGCGGCCATATTCGCAGCCGCCTTCGCCATCAATGTCGTGCTCTGCCTTATCTTTATTCCAGTGTTCGGAACCATGGGCGCGGCAATCTCCACGGCGATCGCGCTTGTCTTTGAATCGGTTTCGTTGTTTTTCGTCACCAAGCGCCGGCGCGGCCTTCATGGGCTGATATGGGGCGCATCCAAAGACATCGACACGGCTGCGTAGCGCGAAAAAGGGGAAGCGCCCGTGACAGCGACCGAGTTTACCTCCGCTGCTTCGCCAATGACGGCTCTCGACGCGTCTTCGATGATTGCGAGCGCGCGACGCGCTTCCGTTCACGCTGGCCATTCGTCGGAGGCGTTCGAGGTGGAATGCCGGCCACTCGCGGCGCTTGAGCCCATCATCGCCGCATGGCGGGAGCTTGCCGCTGACGCCGCCGAACCGAATATCTTCTACGATCCCGCCTTTGCGCTCGCCGCTGCACCGTTGCTGGGAAACGATGTCTTTGCAGGCCTCGTTTGGTCCGTTTCCGCTCCCCGGCAGCTTGTCGGATTTTTTCCGGTAAGGATCGACCGCCGCCGCTACGGCGTCCCAATTCCCGTGCTGGTCGGCTGGACGCATCCCTACGCCCCGCTCGGCACGCCGCTGGTCCGGCGTGACTTAGCCGAGCCGGTAATCGCCGCTTGGCTCGATCATGTCGCGGGCGATCCGGGCCTGCCGGATCTCATGCTCATGCGGCTGCTCGCGGTGGACGGCCCCTTCGCGGCGGCGCTCGACGCCGTGCGCGCATCGCGCGATTGCAAGGCAAGGTCCTTCGATCGGCAGCAGCGTGCGATGCTGGTACCGGGCGGCGATCGCGCGGGATATATCGATGCCGCCATCGGACGAAAAAAACGCAAGGAATTGCGGCGGCAGATGCGGCGGCTGCAAGACATCGGCGTCGTGCGCTGGAGCGAAACCACGGACGCCGCCGAATCCGCCGGCGCGCTTGAGGATTTTTTCAAGCTGGAGGCCGGCGGCTGGAAGGGCCGCGCCGGAACGGCTGCCACGGCAAGCGATGATAGTCGCGCTTTCATGATCCACGCGGCGTCAGGGCTTGCTGCCGAAGGTAAGGCCGCGATCTATCGCCTTCTGCTCGATGAGCGCGCGATAGCTGCCCTTATCCTGCTCAAGGAGGGCAGCGTATCGTGGTGTTGGAAGATCGCCTATGACGAAGCTTTCGCGCGCTATTCGCCAGGCGTATTACTCGCCCTGACAGTCACCGAAGGGCTTCTCGCCGATCCTAGGTTGGCCTACGCCGATTCCTGCGCCACCGCCGGTCACCCGATGATCGACCATATCTGGCGCGAGCGCGTGACGTTAGCCGATCAGTTAATCAGCACGCGCCCTGACGCGGAATTTTCATTTGCGCTCGCTTCCAGGCTCGAAGCATTACGCCGGAGCGCTCTGAGCGCGGCGAAATCGCTGCGTGACCATTTACGCCGGCAGAGCAGATAATCGCGTCCCGCTACTCGGGGGGCGCCGCGACAGCCATCGACCAATATACCTTGTATTTGGAGTTGGGCGCGTAGACGGCGGCGATGCCCATGCGCGTCGCGCCCTTCAGCAACATGTTGGCACGATGCGGCGGCGAATCGCGCCAGCCGGAAAAGGCCTCTGCCAGCGTGTGGTAACCTGCCCCGACATTCTCGGCTCCGACCTTTGCTTTATAGCCGAATTTCGCCAGGCGCTGCTGGAAGGTGCCGCCGATGTTGCGGTCCACCTTATCGCGCTGGGCCATGGCATGAGCATGCTGCTCCGCAATGTTCATCAACGTCGGATCCAGCGTAACCGCGGTTAGCCCATTGTTCTGGCGGTATCCCGATATCATCGATTGCGCGGTGGCGGCATCGAGTTCCGCACCCGGCTGGGCGAGGCTGCGATAGAAGCTCGGTTCCGCCGGCGGCGGCGCCTGCTCGGCGGCACAGCCCGCCAGCGCCACGACGGCAAGGGCGCAAAGGAGCTTATCGGCGTAGCACCAGCAGAACTTCATCTGGACCGATCTCCGTCATCGAATCAGCGTGCCCGCGAGGGTCGTATGCAAACGGTGGTAACCGCTTAAAGAGAAGAGATAATTAAACATTCGCTAACCAATTATTAACTGCAAAAAAACCCCTGTAGCCGACTATTCGGCCACAAACCGGGGTGCCACATGTTTCAAATATTTAATTGCTTAACGACCCAGCACGACCTGCGGCTCGTGGTCATCGCCGGCCTTGTTTGCCTGCTGGCCAGCCTGGTGACTATCACCCTCTTCCACCGCGCACTGGCAACCACCGGTCGCGCCCGCCTGATGTGGGTCGCCATCACCGCAGCCACCTCGGCATGCGGCATCTGGACGACGCATTTCGTCGCCATGCTCGCTTATGACCCCGGCATTGCGGTCGGCTATGACGTCCAATTGACACTGCTCTCCTTCGTCGCCGCGACAGTCATCACCGGCTGCGGCATTGCAGTTGCGGTCTATGGCTCGAAATCCTGGGGTGCGATCGCCGGTGGTGCGATCATTGGGGCCGGCGTGGCCTGCATGCATTATCTCGGCATGTCGGCGCTGGAAATACCTGGTCATGTGCACTGGTCCTGGGATCTCGTCCTGGCGTCCATCGTCCTTGGCATGCTCTTAGGCATGGCCGCGTTGGCACTCGCGTTGCGCCGCCGTGACATGCGCGCCAGCTTCGGGGCCAGCGTGTTGTTGACGCTCGCGATTGTTTCGCATCACTTCACCGCGATGGGCGCGGTGGAGATCGTTCCTGATCCAAGCATCGTTATCGATGCATTCTCGCTTTCGCCGCTTTGGCTTTCTTTAGCGGTCGCCAGTGCCACCATGGCGGTATTAGGAACGAGTGCCGTCGCCGCTTTCGCCGATGGGCGTGTGCGCGAGCAGAACTTGCGGCTGGAAACGGCGTTGAACAACATGTCGCACGGGCTTTGCATGTTCGATGCGACCGGCCGCCTCGTCGTCTGCAACGAACCTTTCCTGCGCATGTATGACCTGTCGCCGGAAATCGTGACACCCGGCTGTAGCTTGCGCACCTATCTCGATGAGCGGGTGAAGAAGAAGAATTTCGCCGGTGACGTTAAGCAATACCACGACCACATCATGCAAGTGATGGCCAAGGGCGAAAGAACAAGCGGCGAAATGATGTTGCCTGATGGCCGCGCTATTTCTGTCGTGAACCAGCCCATGCTGGGCGGCGCCTGGGTGGGCATCCATGAGGACATCACCGAACGGCAGCGTTTCGTCCACGAGCGCACGGCCATGATGGAGCAGGAGCAGCGGCGGACAATGGTCGACGCTGCCATCTCAGCCTTCCGCGAGCGGGTCGAATCCGGGCTGAAGACGGTAAGCGATGGTACCGCGTCGATGCGCACGACGGCGACGGCACTGTTTGGCTCCTCCGACCAGACCTCACAACGCGCCGAAGGAGCGCTGCAAACTTCCAACGAAGCTTCCGACAACGTGGCAACGGCGGCGATCGCTGCCGACGAATTGTCGACCTCCATCGGCGAGATCAGCCGTCAACTGCATCGAACCGCCGAGGTGGTGCGCACCGCCGTGACCGAGGCGCAGGCTACCAACGATGAGATCGCCGGCCTCACCAACGCCGCCGAGAAGATCGGCGAAGTGGTCAAGCTCATTCAGAATATTGCCGGTCAAACCAACTTGCTGGCGCTCAATGCCACCATCGAGGCGGCCCGCGCCGGCGAAGCCGGCAGAGGTTTTGCCATCGTCGCCTCCGAGGTCAAATCGCTCGCGGTGCAGACCGCCAAGGCCACCGAGGAAATCATCAGCCATATTTCCGCGGTGCAGGCTTCTACCGGCGGCGCGGTCGAGGCCATTCGCCGCATTTCCGAGCGCATGCAGCAGATCAATCAATACACCTCGGACGTCGCCGCCGCGGTAGAGCAGCAGAACGCAGCCACGGGCGAGATTTCGCACAACGTCTCCAGCGCCGCCACGGGCACCAAAGTGATTGTTTCAGTACTCAGCGATGTTTCCAGCGCCGCCACGGGAGCGCGGAGTTCGGCGCAAACCATGCTCACCACTTCCGAAGTGATGCAGACGGCGGCTAACACGCTGCGGACCGAAGTGGAGAGTTTCCTTGGCAAGGTCGCTGTTTAGCCGCGAGACGCGGCAGCGGCTCTTTCAGCTAAATAGCCCCATCACCGCATAGGTAAGCCCGGCGATCAGCGCCGTCGCCGGTAGCGTCAGTATCCAAGCAGTGACGATGTTGTTGGCTACGCTCCAACGCACGCCCGACACTTTGCGCGCCGCTCCGACCCCGACAATCGCGCCGGTAATGGTGTGAGTGGTGGACACGGGAATGCCAAACCACGTGGCCATGAACAAAGTCACCGCCCCGCCGGCCTCGGCGCAGAAGCCCTGCATGGGAGTCAGTCGCGTGATCTTCGAGCCCATCGTATGCACGATGCGCCAACCGCCCATGAAAGTGCCGATCCCCATCGCCGCCTGACACGTGAGCACCACCCAAAATGGAACGTAGAATTCCGTGCCCAGATAGCCCTGGGAGAACAGCAGAACCGCGATGATACCCATGGTCTTCTGCGCATCGTTGCCGCCATGGCCGAGCGAGTAGAGCGAGGCCGAGACGAACTGAAGCGTGCGGAACAGACGGTCGACGGCAAACGGGGTCCGCCGCAGGAAAATCCAGGATACAATGAGAACCAGCACCAACGCCAAAAGGAAGCCGGTGAGCGGCGACAGCACGATGGCGGCGCCAGTGAGCGTTAGCCCCTTCCACACAATGGCGCTCAACCCCGCCTTGCTGACGCCCGCGCCGACCAACCCGCCCACCAAGGCGTGCGAACTGCTCGACGGTATGCCGAGGATCCAGGTGATGATGTTCCACACGATCGCGCCCATCAGGGCGGCGAAGATGACCCGCGCATCGACGATATGCACGTCGATGATGCCGGTTCCGAGCGTCTGCGCGACGTGCAGGCCGAAGAACAGGAAGGCGATGAAATTGAAGAAGGCGGCCCAGGCCACCGCGTAGCGCGGGCTGAGCACGCGCGTCGACACGATGGTGGCAATTGAGTTCGCCGCGTCGTGCAGCCCGTTCAACAAGTCGAACAGCAGCGCGACAATAATCAGGCCCACCAGGACCGGAAAAGCAAGCGCGACGCCGTCCATGTTTCCTGCCCCGACGGAGTCAAACGTGCTCTATGACGATGCCGTGGATTTCGTTCGCTACGTCGTCGAAGCGGTCAACGACCTTTTCCAGGTGATCGTAGACCTCGTTGCCGATGAAGAAGGCCATCGAGTTGTTCGTGACGTTGGCCAGATAAAGCTCCCGCAGGCCGGTGTCGTGCATCTCGTCGGCGATGCCTTCGAGCTTGGAAATCTGCTCGGTGATGTTGCTCAGGCGCACCGCTTCCGAACTGATCGATTTCAACAGCGGGATCGCTTCCTGCACCAGCCGGGCGCATTTGACGATGTCGTCGGCCATGGCCTTCATCTGCGGCGTGAAGGTGGTAACGTCGAACAGCCTGACCGCCTTGGCGGTCTTCTGCATCTGGTCGATGGTGTTGTCCATCGAGGTGATGAGGTCGCGGATATTGCCGCGGTCGAAGGGCGTGATGAAGGTGCGCCGCACCGCAATCAGAACCTCACGGGTGACGTCGTCGGCGTCGTGCTCGCGGTCCATGACGGTCTGGTAGTTCTTCGCCACCGCGTCGCCGCCTTCGAGCATCGCGCGCAGGGCTTCCGCGCCGGCGACAACCGCTTTGGTATGGCGTGCAAAGAGCGCGAAAAAGCGCTCCTCCTTCGGCATCAATGCATGAAACCAGCGCAGCATATTGGGTCTCGTGTCCGCGCCGGGACGGCGCTGCCGATAGCCCAACGCTTAGCCCGCCGAAATGTCCCCGCGCAAGGTGCTTATCGCACCGGCAGCGGCCGAACCCACATCATTTCAGCAGCAGGCCGGCTGCCTTATTCGGCTTTGATGACCGCCTTGGCCACCGGACCCCATTTGACAAGCTCGCTCTCGACGAATTTCGTGAATTCCGCCGGAGACATTTTCTCGGTCTGCATGGCTTCAAGCGCCAAGCGCTTTTGCACTTCCGGACTATCCTTGGCCTTGTCGACCTCACGATTGACCGCCTGGACGATATCGTCAGGCAGCCCCTTGGGACCCGACAGCGAGAACCAGGTCACCGCGACCATGTCCGGATAGCCAAGCTCCTTGAAAGTTGGCAGGTCGGGGAATTCCGCGAGGCGCTGAGCGGAGGTCACCGCGAGCGGAATAACATTGCCGCTGCGGATTTGCGCGCTCGCGGTGGTGAAAGTCATCGAGCCGACCTTCACATGGCCGCCGATGAGATCGGTGACCGCCTGGGCCGCGCCTTTGTAGGGGATATGCAGGAATTGGATGTTCTGCTTGCGCGCCCAATATTCCGCCACCATGTTGCCGAGCGTGCCGGGACCGGGCGACACATAGCCCAACGGTTCCTTGCTGTTCTTCGCTAGCTCCAGCAATTCCTTGAGCGACTTCACGCCAAGGGACGGATGCACGATCATCACGATCGGCGGCCCACCGAAATAAGCCACGTGGGTGAAATCTTTCACCGGGTCGAATCCCGGATTGGCGGTGGTTTCCGGCGCGATCACGTGCGACGCGATACCAGAGACAACGAAGGTGTAGCCGTCCGGTGCGGATTGGGCGACCGCCTGGGATCCGACCAATCCCCCTGCTCCGCCGCGGTTCTCAATGACGAACTGTTGTTTGAACACGGTGCTGAGCGGCTCGCCGAAGGCGCGGCCGAGCGTGTCGGCGGAACCGCCGGCCGCGAAAGGCACGATAATCCGCACCGGTTTGGTCGGCCAATCCGCCGCCTGCGCCGCGAACGTGCCTAGGGCGAGAACAGTGGCAATCGTAATCAACGAACGCTTCATGGGAGCACCCGGTCTAAAGGTTATCTACAAGCCTTGAGTTTACGCTGGCCATCCCGCGGTGCCAAGCAACTTTCCCGCGACCGGCGCGGCCTTTCAGCGCAAGCCGAACAGTTTTTGCGCGTTGCGAAAGCAGATTTTCTCCCGCACATCCGCCGGCATGTCGATGGAATCCAACACCTTGATCGTGTCGCGGATATATCCAGGCCCGCGCTCGGGATCGAACGGCGAGTCAGAGGCGAACAGCACCTTGTCCGGATCATAGAAGGAAAGGCCGCATACCGTCGCTGCGCGCGAACCAAACACCGCCGTATCGGCATAAAAGTCTTTGAAATATTCAAACGGCCGTTTTTTCAGCTGCTTCAAGACGACGGTGAGATCCTCGTCCGTTGTGCGCTTGCCGAGCTGATCCCAGCCCGGACCGACGCGGCCTTCGAAAAACGGAACCATGGCGCCCATATGATGCGCCAGCACTTTCAAATTGGGCAGCTTGTCTATGATGCCGGAGAAGACGAGACGCGCCATCGCTACGCTGGTCTCATACGGCCAGCCGAAGGTCCACCAAATTTCGTATTTAGATTTGCTTTCCGTCTTATAGTCCGGGATGTCTGCGCCCCGGCTCGGATGCAGCAGGATTGGCTTGCCATATTGCGCGGCGATTTCGAACACCGGCAGGAATCGCGGCTCATCAAGCGGCGCGCCGTTCACGTTTGAATGGATCTGCAATCCGTTTGCGCCGCCCTTAAACGCCCGTTCGGCTTCCTTGACCGCCGCGTCTGGATCATTCATCGGCAAGGACGCGACATAGCCGGCGAAGCGGTCCGGATATTTCGCCACAAGCTCCGCCAGACCATCGTTTCCCAGGCGCGCCAATTCCGTGCTCTGTTCCGGCGTGCCTAAAGCTTCCAGCGGTGGCATTCCCAACGACAAAATCTGCCGGTAGTTCTTGTCCTTGAACATATCCATAACGCGAAAGCGTTCGTCGAGATCGTAGATGCACGGAATGCCCCGCATCCGTGTGCCGATGTCCCGCGCGTGTCCTTCCGTAGCCAGCATCTTGTCCCAAATGGGCTTGGGAAAGAAATGATTGAACGCGTCGATATACTGCATGGAAATTTATTCCTGACTGCTGCGCTGTCGCGCGTGGGGATGACTACTAACCCTTGACGAGAACGACTTCGTCAGGGCGATCCAGCATCTTGCGGTCCGCGCGCCGGCACCAATTCTCCCAGGCGCGATTGATCGAGTAAGGTCCTGTCCGCGTGATGATGCTGTCGACCTCACCCGGTGTCAGGAAAGTGATGTCGCCCATGGCCATCGCCTGCATCTGCAGCTTGGCGGCAAGCTCGAGATAATAGGCAATATAGACGGCTTGGCGGATATCCTTGGCGGCAACCACGGCGCCATGTCCGCGCATCAGCGCCGTCGGCCGGGAGCCCAGCAGCTTGGCCAAATCGCGCCCCATCTCCACGCTGTCAACCAGCAATGAGGTATCGCCGAACTTGTCATGGGAATCCCAGACCGGCACCTCGTGGCCGATGCTGCCGCACATATGCAGGAGCGGCTTCAGCTTTTTCTTGGTGACGCCGAAAGGAATGACGCTCGGGCTGTGGTTATGGATGACCGACTGCACGTCCGGACGCGCTTCATAGATCGCACCATGAATGAATCTTTCGAGATAAGGCTTGCGACCGCGCGCGTCGGTCGCCTCGCCTTCGAGCGTGAATTCCATGACGTCGTCGGCTTCGATGAGATCGGGCGCGCGCGCACGCGACAGTAAAAAGCGGTCGGGCCGCTCCGGATGACGGATGCTCGGATGCCCGAAAGAATCGACAATCCCCTCCCGGGCCAATATGCGGTTGGCGGTCACAAGCTCGTCGATCACGTCATTCACTTTCGTCATTTCTATTTCCTTGGGCAAAGCAGAACGCGGGCGGGCACTTATTACGGGAACGTTATGCGATGAAATCCATCAAAAGTCATGCGGCTAAGTGCCCTAGACTTCATTGGACATTGTATATAGTCCCTGCTTTCCCGATCAATCGGAGTTTCCATGGCTGATACTGGTTCAACGCGGGACACGCGCGCGGGCGAGGTGCGGATCGAGAAGAGCGACGCGCAATTTTCCTGCGATCAAATGGATACCATTACGCGCTCGGGCCTCAAGGCCGGCCTCGGCATGCCTTATGAATGCCTCTCCGGCGGCTGCGGCACCTGCCGTTTCGAATTGGTCGAGGGCGAGGTCGAAAATCTTTATCCCGATGCGCCGGTGCTGACCGAGCGTGACCGCAAGCGCGGGCGGCAGTTAGCGTGTCAGTCGCGTCCCAAGGGGGACGTCACCGTCCGGTTGCGGTTGGAAGACATCTACCGTCCGCTCATGCCGCCGCGGCGGCAGGCTTTTGAATTCGTGGGCGCGACCGAGGTCACCCACGACATTGCCGAATTCAAATTCCGCGCGCCAGAGCCGCACGCCTTTCTGCCCGGCCAATATGCGCTGCTCTCCCTCGACGGCGTGCCAGCGCCGCGCGCTTACTCCATGAGCAACATCGCTGACGGCAAAAGTAGCGATTGGGAATTCCAGATCCGCAAGAAACCTGGCGGCGCCGGTAGCACGGCGCTGTTTGATAGGCTCAAGCCTGGCGACACGGTGCACATCGACGGCCCGTACGGTCATGCCTATCTGCGGGAGGACTCTCCGCGCGACGTGACCTGTGTCGCCGGCGGCTCGGGAATTTCGCCGATGCTGTCGATCGTGCGCGGCATCGCGGCGTCGCCGAAGATGCAGGGCCGCACGGTGCACTTCTTCATGGGCGGGCGCGCGCCGCGCGACATCACCGGAGAAGAGGCGCTGCAAAAGCTCCCGGGATTCGGCAAGACCATTCATTTCCATCCGGCAATTTCCGAGCCGGGGTTGGAAACGACAGGAAATTGGTCGGGCAGCTTCGGCCTGATCCATGAAGTCGTGGCCAAGATGCATGGCGACCGCATGGCGGAATTCGAATGGTATTTCGCCGGCCCGCCACCGATGGTCAATGCCGTGGCGGACGTATTGCGCATCTCCGGCGTGAAGCCCGAGCAGCAGCATTTCGACCGGTATTTTTAAGGACACGCTCGGTTCTTCATCATGGCCGGGCTTGTCGCGGCCATCCCGATCAGGAACGCACTGCTTTCCTAAGCGAGATGCCCGCGACAAGCGCGGGCATGACGGCTGCATTCGAGCCCGCTTAAACTTCCACCACCGTCAATTCCAACGGAAAGTTGTCGACGCATTCGGGACCGCTCTCGGTAATGATGAAGGTGTGGCCGAGAAATGTGCCGAAGGTGCCGTCGGCGCTGATCGGATTCGGCTCGGCCATGAAAACCATGCCCGGCTTCAGGACCTTTTCGAAATCTTCCGCTGAGACATTCTCCGCATTGACGTGCGGCTTGTCGGTGACAATATCGATGCCGTGGCCCTGGATCGGGCGCGATTGCACGCCTTTGTCTCGGAAAAACTGGCAGGCGAGGCGCACGTTTTCAAAAGAATTGCCCGGCTGCATCTCGGCGACCATACGCTGATAGCCCGGCAAGGTGATCTCGTCCCAAAACTTGCGGACCATGTCGGTCGGCTTGCCAATGCAGATGGGAGAGCCGATCTGCGCGGTGTAGCCGCGGTAGCCGGCCGCCAGTTCCATGTTGATATAGTCGCCCTTCGATAGCGCACGCTTCGACGGCCGCGGATTGCCGAATACCATCGCTGGGTTGGTCATCGACGACGACGCGATGATGAGGAAGTCGATGTCACCGCCGCCTTCAAGAATGGCGGAGCCCGCTGCGGCGCGTAAATCCGCTTCCGTCGCACCGGGCTTGGCGCGCGCGACAAGTGCCTCCATCGCTTTCTGGCAGAGAACGCCGGCCTTGCGCACGCAATCGAGTTCCTCGCCGCTGTGTATCGACAGCAGTTCGTGCATAAAGCCGGTGGTGAAGACGAGTTCGGCGCCGGGCAAGCCTTCCCGCAGCACATTGTATTGATTGACCGGCAGGTAATCGGTGTGCCGCGGATCGACTTCGAGCAGCCCAATCCGGCCGCGCTCCAGCTTCAATTCGCGAATGCGCTCCACCATGACTTCCGCATAGCGGCCGCCGCGGCTTTGCCGCACGTCCGACAAGGCGGCGGAAGTTTCGCGCCGCACCGCCTCGCAATGGGTGCCGCCTTGCGAATTGATCAAGGTGGGCTCGCCTTCAAGCGGCACCACCACGTAGCAAGCGAGCGCGTGCCATTCCCAATGCCCGGTCAGCCACAACATGCCGCCACCAAAGCTCCAATGGCTCGGTCCGCCCGGAACGATCACGCAGTCGAGCTTGTGCTCGCGCATCTTGCCGCGCAGCGCCGCATAGCGACGGGCATATTCCTTGGCGGAGAATTGCTCGTAGACGGCGTCGCGGTAATAGGGCGTATCGATCATGTTATTGAACGGAAGCGCTTGATCGAGACGATTCCTGACGGTCTCCCATGGCTGCGGACCCATGGGACGGCGCGGTGCAACATTCATGACTCAATCCTTGCAGTTGCCGATGGTGGTGCGGCCGCCGGCGGCCTCGACCGCCTCCTGCGCCAACTTCAGATCGACCACCTGATCGAAGGTCGGCTTCTTGGCGGCATCGATATCGCCTGTAGAGACATCGTTATCAATCGTCCACTCGGTGCGCTTCTGGTCGAAGCCTTCGTTGACGGCCCAAATGCAGTTCTTGGTGAGCGTCTCCCAGGCATATTCCACCGCCTCCTTCGGCTTGGTGGTCGCCTCGATCATGATCGGCAATACCTTGTCCTTGTCGCGGTAGATCGTGCGGTTGGCCTCAATCATGGCGGCCAGCGTATCACGCATCAACGCCCGGTCCTTGGCGATCCAGTCGGTCGCGGCGCCATAGGCATTGAACATGTAGAGCGGCATGAGTTCAGAAAGCGTGGCCAAGGCATGGACGCCCGGCTTCTGCTTCATCGCCAGATAAACGTCTTCCGGATGCAGCGAGACGCCCTCGATCTGACCGGCGACCAGTCCCGCCAGCCGGCCCGCGGTGCCCTGGGAGATGAATTGAACATCGGCGACATCGAGGCCGGCGGTGCGCAGCACTTCCCGCCCCATACGCCAGTTGAAGCTGCCGACGCCACCACCCGCAGCGCTCAAGCGCTTACCCTTGAGGTCGGCCGCGGTCTTGATATTTTCCGCGACCACATAAATCTGCGGCGGCTTCGGCGCGAAGCCCCACATCTGCCTCGCCTTCATGCCCCGGCCGATTGCGACGTCGGTGACATTGGCAATGGCCGTTCCCTGCGCCACGGCGGCGGTGGCCGCCGGAGATTCGCCGCCGTCAAACTGGATGATGTTCGGCTCGATGCAACGCTGGGCGAAAAGCCCAAGCTCCTTGGCGACATAGGGCGTCGTATGCACGACGTTAGGCGGAGAAACCGAGACGCCGATGCTGATCTTGCGCATCCCGTCCTTGCAGGCGGGTGCGTTCTGCGCCGCGGCAGCGCCGCTCAGCGCGAAAGCCGCTAGCAGCGGAAGCACTGGCGACCATATTTTATACGACATCGTTTTTCTCCCTTGATTTTTTTAGTCTTGATCCGCCGCGGCGGTCCACGGCGCCACCCGCCGCTCGACAATGCGAAGCATTGCCGTCAGCGCGACGCCAAGCAAGCCCAGCGTCATGATCGGTACGAACATCTTGTCAACCTGATAGGTGCTTGCCGTGCGCACGATCAGGTAACCGATGCCGGAGATCGCCGTATAGAGATCGGCCAGCACCATGCCGATTAGTCCGCGGCCTACCGCAAGCCGCAAGCCGGTAACAATGAAAGGCAGCGCCGCCGGCAGCACAATATTGATCCAGAGCTGGCGCTCGGAACAGCGGAACGCGCGCCCGACTTCCAGCAGCTTTGGGTCGACATTCTTCACGCCCTGATACGTGTTGATCACCATGGGGAAGAAGGCGAACATGAACAGGATGATGATCTTCGCCGTGGTTTCGAATCCGGCCCACAGCACGATCAACGGCACCAGCGCGACCGACGGCGTCGAATACAGGAAGGTGATGTAGACGCTGAGCGCGACGTCGAGAATCCAGAAGCGCGCCAGCAACAGGCCGATGGCAATACCAAAAATAGCCGCCAGCGTAAGGCCCACCATGAGCACGACAAGGCTCGGCGCCAAATAAAGCCACAGCTCGCCACTGCCGATCATTTTGATGGCCGCCAGGAAGATCGCGGACGGCGTGGTGAACAGGATCGGATCGATGCGTCCGCCAAAAATCTCCCAGAGCGAAAAAACCACCGTGAGCGAAGCCAGCCGGATGGCGATGACCTGCAACTGGCGCCGGCGGCGGCGTTTACCCGCGACTTTTGCCGCCCGATTGCGATCGTCCGCCAGCTCGCTCGCGTCCGCCACGATGCTGCTCACGCAACCTCCTTTGCGGCTCGTTGCGGGCGGGCGGTGTGAAGCTGATGCCAGATATGCGACCGCAGTTCCGCGAAACGCGGGTCGAGCCGAATGGCGTCGGCATCGCGCGGCCAGCCGAAGGGCATGTCGAGCACTTCCTTGATCTGGCCCGGCCGCGCCGTCATCACCGCGATGCGATCTCCAAGCACAATGGCCTCGTCAATCGAATGGGTGATGAACACCATGGTCTTCTTCTCGTCGGGCCGGCCCATCAGTTGCAACAATTCTTCCTGCAGGATTTCGCGGGTCTGCGCGTCGAGCGCGGCGAAGGGTTCGTCCATCAGCAGGATCGTGGGATTCATCGCCAGCGCGCGCACCAAGCCGACGCGCTGCTGCATGCCGCCGGAGAGTTGATAAGGATAATGGCGTTCGAATCCGGTAAGCCCAACCAGATCAAGATAATGCTCGACGCGTTCCTTGATATGGGCGCGCGGCAGCCCCGCCATCGAGAGGCCGAAAGCCGCGTTCTCGAACACCGTCTTCCACGGTAGCAGGCCGAAATGCTGAAACACCATCGCCACGCCTTCGGGCGGGCCGGCAACGGGCTTGCCGTGAACTAGGAGCTTGCCCGTGCTCAGGTCGGTCAGCCCGGCGATGCAGCGCAGGAAGGTGGTCTTGCCGCAGCCGCTGGGGCCGACGATGCAGAGGATTTCGTTTTGCCGCACGGCCAGAGATAGTTGCCGGAAGGCGACAACGGCGCCGTCGAGGAAGAGCTTGCAAGCGCTGTCAGCGACGATCGCCGGCTTGTCTTGCTCTGATGCCAAAGCCATTCCGCGCCTCTGTGGCTCGATCTGCCACAGTTTGGCATGGATGCCGCTTGGCCGCCAAGGCGGCGCGCCTGTTGCAATGCGTCGCAGAACAGCTCGGGGAACGCGAGTGGTTCTAAATCTTTGCTTGGCGCTGGACGCCAAGCCAGTCGTCGACGTGCGCCGCAACACGCTCCGCGAGCACATGCCCGATCAGCACCAGCACCGGACCGCTGGGCGCTTCAGCGGCCAACCGCGTCGGCAACTCGGCGATGGTGCCGGTAATGATTTTTTCATCGGGCCGTGTTGCCTTCGCCACCGCGATGGCCGGCGTCGAAGGATCGAGCCCCGCGGCGATGGCATGAGAAACCAGATCGGGCAGCGTCTTCATCGGCATGTAAACGGCCGTGGTGATGGACGCATCCGCGAGACTCTTCCAATCAATGTCGTCCGGAAGCTCGCCGTTGTCGCCATGGCCGGTAATATATTGCACGCGCCGCGCATGCTTGCGGTGGGTGAGCGACACTGCGAGGCGGCTTGCCACCGCTTGCGCTGCGGTGATGCCGGGCACGACCTCGATCGGGATTCCCGCCGCGCGGCAGGCGACGACCTCCTCGCCGCCGCGTCCGAAAATCATCGGGTCGCCGCCCTTCAGCCGCACCACGCGCTTGCCGGCCTTGGCGAGCGAAATCATCAGCGCGTTGATCTCGTCCTGCTTGCAGGCGGGCCCCCGCGCGGTCTTGCCCACGAGCATCTTCTTGGCTTCGCGGCGGGCAAAATCGAGAACCTCCGGCGACACCAGATCGTCGATCAGGATCACGTCGGCCGATTGCAGCGCGCGCACCGCGCGCAATGTGAGCAATTCGGGATCGCCGGGCCCGGCACCAACCAAAGTCACCGTGCCGGAATCGACGGCGGCGCCCTCCTTTTGCGTTTGCGCGAGGAAGGAATCGAAATCCGATTGCGCGGGATCGCGGTTCGGATGGATCACCGCAAAGGCGGTGAACACCTGCCAGAAGCGGCGGCGGCCCGCGAAAGACAGGCCGGATGTTTGCACCAAACGCCGCCAACGCCGCGCCGCCTCCGCCCAGCGTCCGAAGCCGCGCGGGATCAGCGCTTCGAGCTTGGCGCGGATGGCCTGCCCGAATACCGGCGCGGCGCCGTCGGTGGAAATACCGATGACCAGCGGCGAGCGATTGACGATGGAGCCGAAGGAGAAATCGCAGAAGGCCGGCTTGTCGATGACATTGACCGGCACGCCGGCTGCGCGCGCGGCGGAAGCAAATAGATCGGCCGTGCGATCGTCGTCGCAAGCGCCGACCGCGATGGCGGCATCCTCGAAATCGGCGGGCTGCCAACGGCGCCGGTGCAGGACGATGACGCCGCGCGGCGCGTCGGCGACCAGCGCGCGAAGCTCCTCGGAGGGATCGTCGGCATAGATATGAACCTTGGCGCCTGCTGCGGACAGCAGTTCGGCTTTCCACGCCGCCGCCGCGCTGCCACCAACAACAACGGCGCGCTTTCCTTCCAGCGCCAGGAATACCGGCAGCCGCGCCAACGTCTCCATGCGCGGTGGGCGGGCTTCAGTGGGTATGCGCGATGCGCTCACGAGCGAGGATCCTCTTCAATTCCGGCAGGCACGATCCGCAGTTGGTGCCGGCGCGCAGCGTCTGGCCAATCTCTTCGACGGTGCGCACCGCGCCGCCGGCAACCGCCTTGCGAACAGTTTCGACGCCAACTTGGAAGCAGGCGCAGATGACCGGCTCCGTTTCACCACCATAGTCCTCATATTCCTTTAACGTCCGCACTTGCAGCGGCTGCCCGTCCGCCACATCGGCAGCGGAGAAAAGCGCCGCGTTCCATTGCGGCGGCGCGTCAGCCGGGCCGATACAAAGATAACCCTCGACTTCGCCATCAACAAAAGCAGCGGCGCGATAGCTGCGGCCCTCGACCTGCTCGGCAAGCCTCGCGTCGCCTCCAAGCGAACCATAGGCAAAATCGTGCCAGATCATCGGCCCATGGCTTGTTGCTAGCCGATATTCCGACCCTTCGGCAACCGCGACACGCGCCCACCAGGTACCCTCCGGCAGCATGAGAGAATGACGCGTGCGCGCGAAGCCGTGCAGGGAGAATAAAACCGGCGTAATGGCGGCGGGCGTAGCTTTGGATTCCGGCTGCCCGGAATGCGGATCGACCTGGGCAGAAATGAGATCACCCACCCGCGCGCAGGATGCGGTCTCGCCACTCCAATGGATCGGCATGAATACCGAACCAGGCCGCTGACTGTCGCTGACGACAACCTTCACGATGACAGCGCCGTGCGGTGTGGAAATTTTCGCAAAGCCGCCATCGGTCAGGTTCGCGGCACGTGCGTCTTGCGGATGCACTTCGACGAAAGGCTCGGGCAGATGCGCGGCAAGCCGCGGGCTTTTGCCCGTACGAGTCATGGTGTGCCATTGGTCGCGGACGCGCCCGGTGTTGAGGCGCAACGGAAACGCGGCGGATGTGTCTTCCTTCAAGGCCGGCGGTTCGACGGCGATGAAGCGCGCCTTGCGGTCGGGCGTGAAGAATCCGCCGTCGGCGAAGAAGCGTTTGTCTTTCTTTACCTCCCCCTGGAGGGGGGAGGTCGGGTTGCGAAGCGAACCGGGTGGGGGTGACTGTTCGGCGATTTCCACCCCACCCCGCCACGCTTCGCGTGGCGACCCTCCCCCTCCAGGGGAGGGTAAAGCGGGCACCGGCCATTGCACCGGCTCGAGCGCATCGAATTCCGCATCGGAGATTTTTGCCAATCCACCGAGATCGAAATCACGCGCGCCCCCGTTCTCGAAACACGATAGCGCCGCATGCTCGCGAAATACGTCCGCGGCGGTTCGATAGGAAAATGCTTCGGCGAAGCCCAAGCGTTGCGCTACCTCCGACACGATCCACCAGTCCGGCTTGGCGTCTCCCGGCGGCGCGAGGAAGGCGCGCTGCCGCGAGATGCAGCGCTCCGAATTGGTGACCGTTCCGTCCTTCTCGCCCCAGGCCGCCGCCGGCAGCAAGATATGCGCGCCGGCATTCACAGTATCGTTTGACAAAACATTCTCCGAGACGACGAAGAGTTCGAGCTTCTTCAGCGCCTCGCGGACGGCACCGGCGCGCGGCAGCGACACCGCTGGATTGGTCGCCATGATCCACAGCGCCTTGATCTCGCCGCGCTCGATCGCCTCGAACATCGGTACGGCCTTGAGCCCCTCCCGCTCGGCCATGCGCGGCGCATTCCAGAAGCGACCCACGCTGTCTACCTCCTGAGGTGAAAAACCCATATGCGCGGCAAGTTGATTGGCCAGGCCGCCGACCTCGCGTCCGCCCATGGCGTTAGGCTGGCCGGTGAGCGAGAGCGGTCCCATGCCTGGATTGCCGATGCGTCCGGTGGCGAGGTGGCAATTGATAATGGCGTTGACCTTGTCGGTGCCCTGCGCCGATTGATTGACGCCCTGCGAGAAGCAGGTGACCGCGCGGGATGTCGTTCGGAATAGTTCAAAGAAGCGGACGACATCGGCTTCTTGCAGGCCGGTTGCAGCGGCGGTGGCGGCGGCATCGGGTGCGATCTCGCGCGCACGCGTAAGCGCCGCGGCAAAACCCGACGTATGCGTATTGATATAGGTCGCATCCAGCGCATGGGTTTCCGCGAGATGCACGAGCAGGCCGCAGAACAGAGCGGTGTCCGTGCCTGGCGCGATCGGCAAAAATAGATCGGCGTCATCTGCCGTCATCGTCCGCCGAGGATCAACTACAACGATGCGTGCGCCGTGTTCGGCCTTGTTGCGCAGCATGCGCTGGAATAGCACTGGATGGCACCAGGCCGCATTCGACCCAACCAGGATGATCAGGTCGGCTTCGTCGAGGTCGGCGTAGGTGCCCGGCACCGTGTCGGCGCCAAAAGCGCGGCGGTGGCCCGCGACGGAGGACGCCATGCACAGCCGCGAATTGGTGTCGACATTGGCGGAGCCAAGAAATCCCTTCATCAGCTTGTTGGCGACGTAATAGTCTTCGGTCAGCAGTTGGCCGGACAGATAAAAGGCGACGGCATCGGGCCCGTCACGCTCGATGATGCGGCGAAATCCATCCGCTACCGCGTCCAGCGCTTGCGACCAGCCGATGCGCGCGAGCATGCCGTTCGTTTGCCGCAGCACCGGATGCAGCAGCCGTCCGTCGAGGTCGAGCGTCTCGCCGAGCGCCGAGCCCTTTGAGCATAGCTTGCCGAAATTCGCCGGGTGCGTGGGATCGCCGGCAACCGCAGCGCCTCCGCGTCCATCCGGTTGCGCCAGCAATCCGCACCCGACGCCGCAATAGGGACAGGTCGTGCGAACGGCAGGCGGATGTTGCGCGAGCGCCTTCATGGACGAGCGAGGAAGTCACCTCTCCCCGCGTGCGGGGAGAGGTCAACGCGCGAAGCGCGTTGGGTGAGGGGGA
>JAXDOR010000075.1:0-17995 GCA_034668825.1 Alphaproteobacteria bacterium
AACTTGTCGGGCGCGATAGTGATGGTGATCTCCCGCTGCTTTGGCTCTACGAAGCGCGCCAGCGAAAACACGGCGCCGTAGGCCATACCCCCGAGGATGCCAACAAATACCAGGAATCGGAACAGACTTGGCATCACATAACTCATAGGCGCACGGGCCGGACAAGTCAGGACTACGACCACGTTCCCAAATCCGTGGCAAGGGCCCGGTTCCGCTCGTAGGCCGAATGGTTTATGCAACCATGGCGGCGTTTTCAGGGCCAGGCTGATTAGTATTTCTTTGGCAGGGAAACCGCCGCCGGCTGCTATATTGGCGCGTTAATTCAGGGTGAATTCATCTCGCGGAAAGTTCTGACCTAGATGCTTGGTTTTGCAATGCAAAAAGACATTACAGCGGTGGAATCTGACGCGGAAATCGTCGCTGCGCTCGGTCGCCAGTCGCTTGTGCTCATCGGCATGATGGGCGCGGGTAAGTCGTCCATTGGCCGCAAGCTCGCCGCCAAGCTCGGCCTCCCCTTTGTGGATGCGGACGCAGAAATCGAACAGGCCGCGGGCATGAGCATTCCCGACATCTTCGCCAAGCACGGCGAGCCTTCTTTCCGCGCCGGCGAGGCCCGGGTCATCGCGCGTCTGCTGGAAGGCGGCCCGCAGGTTTTGGCGACCGGGGGCGGCGCTTTCATGAACCCGGAAACCCGCACCGCGATCCGCGCCAAGGCCATTTCGGTCTGGCTCAAGGCGGAATACGAAGTTCTGTTGCGGCGGATCAAGCGCCGCAGCGACCGGCCGATGCTCCAGACCGACGAGCCGGCAGAAACGCTCAAGCAACTCCTTGAGCAACGCAATCCGATTTATGCCGAAGCAGATCTGACAGTGCACTCACGCGATGTTCCGCACGAGACGATCATCGCCGAGATTCTCGCCGCGTTGGCGCCGCGTCTTAAAGACTGTGATCCGGCTCGGACGGCGACAGGAGATCGCGCGTCATGACGGCGCCACTCCGATCTGGCGATCCGATAACGGTCGAGGTCGCGCTCGGCGCGCGCGACTACGACATTGTCATCGGCCGCGGGCTGCTGGCCTCTCTCGGCGAACGGATTGCAGCGCTGAGGCCGAAAGCGAAGGCGGCGCTGGTCACTGACGATGTCGTGGCGAAGCTTTATCTTGCGGCGGCGGAAGCGACACTGACGAAAGCGGGGATCGCTACCGCGCAGGTGATCGTGCCCGCGGGCGAGGGGTCGAAAAGCTTTCCAATCTTTGAACAGGTCTGCGAAAGGCTCATCGCGGAGCGGACCGAGCGCGGTGATCTGGTCGTCGCGCTGGGCGGCGGCGTCATCGGCGATCTCGCGGGCTTCGCGGCTGCCGCCGTGCGCCGTGGCCTGGATGTCGTGCAGGTGCCCACCACTCTGTTGGCGCAGGTGGATTCTTCCGTGGGAGGCAAGACCGGCATCAATTCCAAGCACGGCAAGAATTTGATCGGCGCGTTCCATCAGCCGATCCTGGTCGTTGCCGATACCGCCCTGTTGGACACGTTGCCGCCGCGCGACTTCCGCTCGGGCTACGCAGAGGTGGTCAAGTATGGCCTCATCGGCGACGCCGCCTTTTTTTCCTGGCTGGAGGCCAACTGGCGCGACGTCTTCTCCGGAGGCGCGGCGCGCGAACACGCCATTGCGGTGAGCTGCCGCGCCAAGGCCGGCATTGTCGCTCGCGATGAGCGTGAGCACGGCGAGCGCGCTTTGCTTAATCTCGGACACACTTTCGGCCACGCCCTCGAAGCTGCAACCGGCTTTTCCGATCGCCTGCTGCACGGTGAAGGCGTGGCGCTGGGAATGGCTCTGGCATTGGCTTTCTCGGCGCGGCGCGGGCTATTGCCGGCTAGCGAGGCTGATCGCGTGTCCCGTCACCTTGCGGCTGCTGGGCTGCCCGACCATCTTGCTTCCATACCCGGCGACTTGCCGGATGCGGATCGCCTGATGGATTTAATGGCCCAAGACAAGAAGGTGAAGCGCGGCAAGCTCACCCTCATACTCTCGCGCGGCATTGGAGCAGCCTTCGTAGCTCCTGATATCGATCATGCCGAAGTTAGAACCTTCCTTGCCGAGAAGCTTGCCGAGCGATGACATCTTCCGATTGGCTCACAGTCCTCGCTATCCTTCTTTGCCTGGTATTGTCATTTTTTTTCGCCGGCAGTGAGACGGCGCTGACCGCCTCGTCGCGCGGCAACATGCATCGCTTGGAAAATCAAGGGAATCACCGCGCCGCGATCGTCAATCGCCTGCTGGCTTCGCGCGAGCGGCTGATCGGCGCGCTGCTGCTTGGCAATAACATTTTCAACATCGCGGCATCCTCCCTTGCTACCGGCGTGCTGCTCGCCTGGTTCGGGGAAGTCGGTGTGGTTTACGCCACCGTGGTCATGACGCTGGTGGTCGTCATATTCGCTGAAGTGCTGCCGAAGACCGCCGCGATAAATGCACCCGATCGCGTCGCGCTCGTGGTCGCGCCGTTGATGGATTTTTTCGTGCGGCTGTTCGGCCCGATCCTAATGGCGATCGAGTCGCTGGTCCGCTGGATTCTTTCCTGGTTTGGAATTCAGGTGGGCGAAGATGAGCCGATCCTGTCAGCGCATGAACGGCTCCGTGGCGCCGTGGAGCTGATGCATCACGAAGGCGGCGTCGAGAAGCTCGACCGCGACATGTTCGGCGGCGTGCTCGATCTGCGCGAGCTCGAAGTTTCCGACGTCATGATCCACCGCACCAAGATGATCACCGTCTGCATCGACGATTCTCCCGAGGAGATCGCGGCCAATGTCCTTAAGGGCCCGGTGACGCGGCTGCCGTTATGGAGCAATACGCCAGAGAACATCGTCGGAATATTGCATGCTAAGGATTACCTACGCGCCTTGCACGCCGCGGACGGCGAGGTATCCAAGGTGGATATCCGAAGCATAATAACGCCGCCATGGTTCGTGCCGGAGATCCGTCCGCTCTACGAGCAGCTCAAGGCATTTCGCCGGCGCAAAACGCCGCTGGCGCTGGTTGTCGACGAATACGGCGAGGTCATGGGACTGGTCACGCTCGAGGACATTCTCGAGGAGATCGTCGGCGACATCAGTGACGAACATGATGTGGTGGTGCCCGGCGTTCGCCCGCAGCCCGACGGCTCGGTCAGCGTCGATGGCGCGGTACCGATCCGCGATCTCAATCGGGCCATGGACTGGAATTTACCCGACGAGGAAGCGACGACCATCGCGGGCCTCGTGATTCACGAGGCGCGCTCCATTCCCGAAGCCGGCCAGAGCTTCACCTTCCACAGCTTCCGCTTCCAGGTTTTGCGCCGCAACCGCAACCGGATCACGGCGCTTCGCATTACTCCGTTGCGCAAGACCGCAGTGAAGGCGGGGTGAGCAGCGTCGATTAGCGGCGGCTTAATCTGGGATCAATACGCCGGCCTCTCGTACCGGCCATGGATGTGACATCCTGATGATCATCACCGGAACTCACGACCTTTATCTCGTTGCACTTTCCATTCTGGTCGCCTCGTTCGCGTCCTATACCGCGCTCGATCTCGGCGGCCGGGTGCGGGCCTCGAGTGGCCTCGCCAGCAAAGCTTGGTTGGTGACCGCCGCTATCGCGATGGGAGGCGGAATATGGTCCATGCATTTCATCGCCATGCTCGCGTTCAGGATGCCGTTGCCGATGGAATTCGGCATCGGTTTGACCATCCTCTCGCTTTTCGTCGCCATCGCCGCCACCGGCATCGGGTTCTATCTGATCGGTGCGCGCGAGGCGGTGCCGTTACCGCTTGCCTTGAGCGGATTGTGGATGGGCCTCGGCATTGTCGCCATGCATTATACCGGCATGGCCGCGATGCGCGGCCCGGTCGATCTCAGCTACGACGCCGTTTTCGTAACGCTCTCCGTATTGATCGCGCTGGGAGCGGCCACGGCAGCGCTTTGGCTTGCTTTCCGCACGACCGCTTTGCTGCAGAAGCTCGCAGCGGCCGTGGTTATGGGGTTGGCCATTTCAGGAATGCACTACACGGCGATGCATGCCTCGATCTTCATGGCGCACGCGCCGTTCGACCAAGCAGCGACTTATCCTGGCACGGGCCACATCAATCTCGCACTGGCGGTGGCAGGAATCACTTTCGTCATTCTACTTTTCGCACTGGTTGCTTCGCTGTTTGACCGGCAATTTGCCGCCCTGGCGGAGCGCGAAGCCATGCTGCTGCGCCGAAGCGAAGAGCAATTCCGCACCTTGTACCGCGAGACGCCGCTGCCGCTGCATTCCCTCGATTCCAGCGGCCGCATCGATCAAGTCAGCGATGCTTGGCTCAATCTTCTCGGCTACACTCATGATGAAGTCATCGGGCGGCCGCTCGCGGATTTCATGACCGAAGAATCTAAAGAGCGGCGGAAGAATGTTGATTGGCCCATCCTTCTCAAAGGTGGTGACGTCAAGGAATCGGAATACCGCCTGGTGAAAAAATCAAGCGAAGTCATTGACGTTCTGCTGTCGTTGCGCGTCGAGCGAAGCGGCCGAAAAATTATCCGTACTCTCGCGGGTCTTATCGACATCACCGCGCATAAACGCGCCGAGGCGGCGCTACGCCAGGCGCAGAAGATGGAGGCGGTCGGTCAGTTGACCGGGGGCATCGCCCATGACTTCAACAACCTTCTCACTGTCATTGTCGGCAACCTGGAGATGGCGGCCCGCGCGCTAAATGAAGGCAACCACGACAAACTGCCGCGATTGATCGAAGGCGCTCGTCTCGGCGCCACGCGAGGCGCGACGCTGACGCAACGCCTGCTGGCTTTTTCACGGCGGCAGCCATTGCAGCCGCAGCCGGCCGACCTGAGCAAACTTGTCGCTGGGATGGTCGAGTTGTTCAGGCGCAGCGTCGGTGAATCGATCCGGGTGGAAACAAAACTCGCCGAGACACTTTGGGCGGCAAAAGTCGATCCGAACCAATTGGAGAGCGCACTCCTCAATCTGGTGATCAACTCCCGCGACGCCATGCCGGAGGGCGGCGATATCGCGATCGAAACGGCGAATGTCTATCTCGACCGGCAGCAACTCATGTCTTCGCCTGATGTCGCTGCGGGACCATATGTTATGGTGGCTGTCCGCGACAGCGGCATCGGAATGTCACCGGAAGTATTGGCTCGGGCTTTCGAGCCATTCTTCACCACCAAGGAAATCGGGCAAGGCACGGGGCTCGGGCTGAGCATGGTCTATGGCTTCGTCAAGCAGTCCGGCGGTCACATGACGATCGAGAGCCGCGTCAAGGCCGGCACGACCATTCGCATTTATTTGCCGCGTCTGGTCGACGAAGTTGCCGTTGCCCCGCCCGGACTAAGCGAGCCGGCAAAGCTGCCGCGTGGAAGCGAGACGGTTCTCCTGGTGGAAGATGACGAAGCGGTCCGAGCCTACTCAAGAGAAATTCTGCAAAATTTAGGCTATCGCGTCCTGGAAGCGCACGACAGTCTCTCGGCGACGGCAGTCCTGAAAGATCATCCAGAGATCAAGGTACTGTTCACCGACGTGGGGTTACCCGGCGTCAACGGGAAGCAATTGGCCGATGCCGCCAAGCGGTTGCGCCCGGACTTGATCATTCTCTTCACCACCGGCTATGCGCATGGAGCGCTTCCCGGTGATGCCAATCTGCTGGGCAAGCCGTTTACGCCGGAAGCATTGGCCTTCAAAATTCGGGCGGTGATCGAAGGCAAGCTTGCCTAGTCCGCCTCGGCAAGTAAAGACAGCTCACGCTGCATTTTCGCCGGGCGCTGCGGCATGGATCGCCAGCGCATGGATGCCGCCTGCGAGTTCCGCCGACAAAATCGCATTAATCATGCGGTGGCGGTCAATCCGGCTCTTCCCGCGGAAGGCCTCAGCTACGATATAGACTCTGAAATGGGTCTGCCCGCCCGGCCGATGCCCAGCATGACCTTCGTGCTCATGCGATTCATCGACCACCCTCAGGCTTTCTGGCGCGAAAGCCTCGGTCAACTTATTTGTGATATGTTGCTCGGTTCGCATGCTGCGGCTTAGCCACAGTCATGCGGCAAGGTCAATGCTGAGCCGCGACTCCGCGGAACAGCATTCCTGCATCTGTCAAGACTTGAAGGTTTGAATGGCACGTCCGCATAATCACCGCCCATGAAATTTGACTCGCCCCATTTCGATCGCATCCGGGTCAAACCCGAGCAGCAACACCGGCCACGCGCAGAAGGCGCCTCCTGCGACTGGAAAGGCTGTAGCGACGCCGCGACGCATCGCGCCCCGAAGGGCCGGCTGCGCGAAAAGGAATATTGGCGTTTTTGCCTGGCTCATGCGCGTGAATACAACCAGTCCTACAATTTCTTTGCCGGCATGAGCGACAACGCAGTCGCGCAATATCAGAAAGACTCGATCACCGGGCACCGGCCGACCTGGAAGATCGGGATGAACGGCCCCATCAACGAGGCGTCGAGGCGGCGCGGCCGCAAGCATGCAGGCCTGGAGGGCGCCGACGATCCGTTCGATATGTTCGGCGAAACTGGCGGGCGCGCCGGTTCACGTCCCGATCCCGACCACAAGCCGGAACGGCGGATGATCCGTAATGCCGAGCGTAAGGCCTTCGAAGCCATGGGCTTGGAGGACGGGGCGCCGAAGGCTGAGATCAAGATGCGGTTCAAGGCGCTGGTGAAGCGCCATCACCCGGATGCCAATAATGGTGACCGCTCCACCGAAGAGCGGCTACGCGAGATCATCCAGGCTTACAATTATCTCAAGTCGGTTGGCTTCGCCTGACGCGCATCTGCAGGCGCGACTAACGGCGGCCCGATAAAAACGCGCAGCAGCCTTTCGCATCCGCGTTTCCCATCCTATGTTATTGCCAGCGTGACGATATTCGCCCCGGGCATCGGATTTATTGCCGGGTGGCGTCTTTCCCAGGTTGCCGCCGGCATCCAAACCGTATTATTCGAACCGTTTCTGGTTTCGCGGGTTTCGAAACCAACGGAGGAACAATGGCCGCCGCAGTACAAGAGGCTCCCCGCCTGCCCGATATGAAGGTGTCGATCCGCCAGCAATTCGGCTTCGACAGCGACATGGAAGTCCCGGCTTATTCCAAGCCGGACGAGCATGTGCCGGACCTTGATCCGGATTATCGTTTCGACAAGCCGACCACGCTCGCGATCCTTGCCGGCTTCGCCCACAATCGCCGCGTGATTGTCACGGGCTATCACGGCACCGGCAAGTCTACTCATATCGAGCAGGTGGCATCCCGGCTGAATTGGCCCTGTGTGCGCGTCAATCTCGATAGCCACATCAGCCGTATCGATCTGATCGGTAAGGACGCCATCGTCATCAAGGATGGGCGGCAGGTTACCGAGTTTCGCGACGGCATATTGCCTTGGGCGTTCCAAAATAACGTGGCGCTGGTGTTCGACGAATATGACGCAGGCCGGCCCGACGTGATGTTTGTCATCCAGCGCGTGTTGGAAGCTTCCGGCCGTCTCACCTTGCTCGACCAGAATAAAGTGCTGAAGCCGCATCCGGCGTTCCGGTTGTTCGCCACCGCCAATACCATTGGGCTCGGCGATACCAGCGGGCTTTATCACGGCACCCAGCAGATCAATCAGGGACAGATGGACCGCTGGTCGGTCGTCACCACCCTGAATTATCTGCCGCACGACAATGAAGTCGAGATCGTGCTGGCCAAGGCCAAGCATTACCGGACCAACGAGGGCCGCGATATCGTCGGCAAGATGGTGCGCGTGGCCGATCTCACCCGTAACGCCTTTATGAATGGCGACATTTCAACGGTCATGAGCCCGCGCACGGTGATCACCTGGGCGGAGAACGCCGACATCTTCAAAGACGTGGGTTTCGCCTTCCGCGTCACCTTCATCAACAAATGCGACGAGTTGGAGCGGCCCATCGTTGCGGAATTCTACCAGCGCTCCTTCGGGCAGGAACTGCCGGAGAGTTCCGTGAACGTGGCGTTGTCGTAATCTCTGTGTCATTCCGGGTTCGCGCTTTCAGCGCGCCCCGGAACGACGGGTAAAAAGATGGCTTCCAACAATAAACCAAAGGCTTCGTCTTCGAAGGAATCTCCGGCGGAGCCGTTCAAGCGTGCCGTCGCCGGCTGTCTGCGCGCGATTGCGAAGAAGCCTGATCTCGATGTCGCCTTCGCCGCCGAGCATCCCGGCCTTGCCGGCAACAAGGTCCGGCTGCCGGAGCCGGCGCGCAAGTTGACCCGGCACGAAGCTGCGATCGTCCGCGGCCACGCGGACTCCATGGCGCTGCGGATCGCATGTCACGATCCGCAGATGCATCGCCGCTTGCAGCCCGGCGGCCAGCAGGCGCGCGCGGTGTTCGAAGCGGTGGAGCAAGCCCGCGTCGAGGCGATCGGGGCGCGGCGCATGCAAGGCGTGGCACAGAATCTTTCCGCCATGCTCGACGACCGCTTTCATCGCGGCAAGTTCGGCGAAGTCAGCGACCGCGCCGACGCTCCGATCGAAGATGCGCTCGCCATGATGGTGCGCGAACGGCTGACTGGACTGGCGCCGCCGGCGGCGGCGAAGAAGCTCGTCGAATTGTGGCGGCCGCTGATTGAGGATCGCGCCGGACGCAATCTCGACCGTTTGGAGCGGCTGCTGGAGGACCAGCACAAGTTCGGTGATGCGGTGCATGACCTGCTGGATTGCCTCGACATGGGCGAGGATCGCAGCGACGCCGAAGGCGACGAAGAAAACGATGAGGAAGAACAGCGCCGCCGCAAGGAGGAAGCCGGCGACGACGGCGAGAACAAAGAAGCCGACGAATCGCAGCGGATGAGCGCAGAGGACGCGGAAGCCTCGAGCGAGGACCTTCCGGAAGAGTCGACCGACGGCGACGCCGCCAGCGCCGATATGGCGGACGATACCGAAGGCGAGGAGGGCGAGACGGCGGCGCAGCCCTGGCGGCCCCGTCATGGCCGCAACGAACCGCGCGGGCCGGACTACCGGCCCTTCGTTGTGCGCTTCGATGAAACCGTTGCCGCCGAGGATCTATGCGACGCCGACGAGCTCGATCGGTTGCGGAGCTATCTGGATAAACAACTGTCGCATCTTCAAGGCGTCGTCGCGCGCCTCGCCAATCGGCTGCAACGCCGGTTGATGGCGCAGCAAAACCGCGCTTGGGATTTTGACCTTGAGGAAGGCGTGCTTGATGCGGCGCGGCTCTCCCGCATCATCACCGATCCCCTGCATCCGCTGACGTTCAAGAGCGAGAAGGAGACGAGATTCCGCGACACGGTGGTCACGTTGCTGCTGGATAATTCCGGCTCCATGCGCGGACGCCCTATCACCGTGGCCGCCACTTGCGCCGATATTCTCGCACGCACGCTTGAGCGCTGCGGCGTGAAGGTCGAGATCCTGGGCTTCACCACGCGCGCCTGGAAAGGCGGGCAATCCCGTGAATCCTGGCTCGCCGCGGGCAAACCGCCTAATCCCGGCAGGCTCAACGATCTTCGGCATATCATTTACAAATCCGCCGACGCGCCGTGGCGGCGCGCGCGTCGAAATCTCGGGCTGATGATGCGCGAAGGCCTGCTCAAGGAAAACATCGACGGCGAGGCGCTCGATTGGGCGCACAAGCGCCTGCTGGCTCGCTCCGAGCAACGCAAAATCTTGATGATGATTTCCGACGGCGCCCCCGTCGACGACTCCACCCTCTCGGTCAATCCCGGCAATTACCTGGAGCGGCACTTGCGCTGGGTGATCGAGGATATCGAGACGCGCTCGCCGGTCGAGCTTATCGCCATCGGCATCGGCCACGATGTGACGCGCTACTACCGCCGTGCCGTGACCATCGTCGATGCCGAGGAACTCGGCGGCGCGATGACCGATAAGCTTGCCGAGCTGTTTGACGAACATGCCGCCGAGCCATGGCGTCCGACGCCGCGGCGGCCGGATGCTTGGTCGCGGAAATCGGCGACATTCCTTGATCCCCGCCACTGACGGCGGAGCGGGTTCGTTCGCGGGGAAGTGGAGCGAAGTTAGCTGGCGGCTGCGAGTTTCTTCTCGACTTGGCGCTTCAATCCGAGCGCCTTCGGCGACAGCGTGTCAGCCTTCGCTTTCATGAGGAAGGCATCGAGCCCGCCGCGATGATCGACTGTCCGTAGCGCATTGGCCGACACGCGCAATCGCACGCCGCGGCCGAGCGTGTCGGACATCATCGTGACATTGCATAGGTTGGGCAGGAACCGCCGTTTGGTCTTGCGGTTCGAATGGCTGACCTTGTGGCCAACCAGGGCAGTCTTGCCTGTCAGATCGCATCGCCGCGACATCGCCGAAACCTCGAATTCATTGAGCATGCCAAGAGGCGCCGGAACGAAAGTCGGCCCTGTTGGGAGAGCGGCACGTATAGTGACGGCGGTGGAAGGCGTCAAGCCAAAGGTCCTAAGACATCATAGAAACGGCGCATTCACCTCGGAGATAAGATGGTGTCGAACCAGCCAGAATTGCCTTTTCAGAGATGACATCGCCGGTGGTTACGTCTGGCTTGCCGTCGTCTCTTGCGTGTATGTTAAGAGCGGGTTCCGCCAGTCTGGCGGTTACCGATCCTGTCTCGGAGGACTGATCTTCGTGTTGCCCTTCCGGCTTGCTCCTCGACATGCGCTTCGTATCATCGGGCTAGCGGTCGTTGTGGCTTGCACGGCTGGTGGCGCGGCCCAGGCGCAGGGCAAGCTCGATGCCCGCTATACCGCTTCGCTCGCCGGCATTCCCATCGGCAAGGGTGCGTGGGTAATCGACATCTCCGAAGATCAATATACAGCAGCCGCCAGCGGATCGGCGACTGGCTTGCTGCGTGTTATCGCCAGCGGTCAGGGCACCAGTGCAGCACGTGGCATCCTCGTGGCGGGCCAGCCGGTGGCGGTGAGTTACGCCGCGACCATCACGTCCGACAAAAAGACCGACGAAGTGCGCATGGCGATCAGCGGCGGGACCGTGAAGGAATATGTCGTAGAGCCGCCGTCACTTCCCAATCCTGAGCGCGTCCCAATCACTGAGGCGCACCGTCACGGCATCATCGATCCGATGACGGCGTCGCTCGTTCGCGTTTCCGGCACTGCCGATCCGGTCGGGCCGGAAGCTTGTCAACGCAGTGCGTCGATTTTCGATGGCCGCATGCGCTATGACTTGCAGCTGGCGTTCAAGCGCATGGATAAGGTCAAGGCGGAGAAGGGCTATCAGGGGCCGGTCGCGGTCTGTTCGGTTTATTTCTCGCCGATCGCGGGCTACGTCCCTGATCGGGCGGCGATTAAATACCTCATAAGCTCCCGTGATATGGAGTTGTGGCTCGCGCCGGTCGCCGGCACCCGCGTATTGGTACCCTTCCGGGTTTCGATACCGACGCCCGTCGGTCTCGCCCTTCTCGAAGCGACACAGTTCGTCTCAACGCCGCCCAAAGCGGCGAACGCGAAGACGCAGTAATAACGCAACGGGCAAGTTCTTGACTCTTGCATTCGCCCGCGGACGCCGCGCGTTAACGTTCTAGACCTCATTGTGGAGGCAGGTGCGGCGCCGAAAACTTTATGTCGTAGGGCGCAAAAGAAGAGACGCGAGATGTTGCGGTGAACGAAGCTCGACTCATGCAGAAGTACCGATTCGGCCGCGATTTGTTCCGTAGCCGTTCCGGAGATTAAGGCTCCGGCCGCCGCCGTCACATTGTGATACAGAACCCCTGCGGAGGGCCGAAGATCCTCCCTGTACCTCCTGGACCCTGATGCCAATTTCCTTTTCTCCGTCGGCCCCTCGCGATGCCCGTCTGCGTGGTGCTGGCGTCACAGCCGTCCTTGGCCCGACTAATACAGGCAAGACCCACCTCGCCATCGAGCGGATGCTGGGCCATTCGTCGGGGATTATCGGATTGCCGCTGCGGCTATTGGCCCGCGAGGTCTACAACAAGATTGTCGATCGCGTAGGCGCCGATGCGGTTGCCCTGATTACCGGTGAAGAGAAGATCAAGCCGCAGAATGCGCGCTATTGGGTATCGACCGTGGAGGCGATGCCGCGCGACCTCGACGTTGCTTTTCTGGCTATCGACGAGGTGCAACTCGGGGCCGATCTAGAACGCGGACACGTTTTCACCGATCGCATCCTAAATCGGCGTGCGCGCGAGGAAACGCTCGTATTGGGTGCGGCCACCATGCGGCCGATGATCGAGAGGCTTCTCCCGGGCGCGCATATCCTCAGCCGGCCGCGGCTCTCCCAGCTCACCTTCGCGGGCGAAAAGAAATTGACGCGGCTGCCGCGTCGTTCCGCCATCGTCGCCTTTTCGACGGACGAGGTCTATGCGATCGCCGAGCTGATCAAGCGTCAGCGCGGCGGAGCGGCGGTGGTGCTTGGTGCGCTTTCGCCGCGCACGCGCAATGCGCAGGTCGCCCTCTACCAGTCCGGTGACGTCGATTACCTCGTGGCCACCGACGCGATCGGCATGGGTCTCAACCTGGATGTCGATCACGTCGCCTTCGCCTCCGACCGCAAATTCGATGGCTATCAATTCCGCAAGCTCAATCCCGCTGAACTCGCGCAGATCGCGGGCCGCGCCGGCCGCGCCATGCGCGACGGAAGTTTCGGCACCACAGGCCGCTGTCCGCCGTTCGAACAGGATTTGGTCCAGGCACTGGAGAGCCACAGCTTCGAACCGGTGAAAATTCTGCAGTGGCGCAATACTGACCTTGATTTTTCTTCGCTGGGCGCCTTGCAGGCGACGCTCGCCATGACGCCGAAGGAGCCCGGTCTCACCCGCGCCCCGATCGCCGAGGATATTCTGGTGCTCGAACATGCGGCGCGCGATGAGCAGGTGCGTGCCGTTGCGACAACACGGCAGGCGATCGAGCGGTTGTGGGAAGTCTGCCAAGTTCCCGACTATCGCAAGATCGCGCCGGCAACCCACGCGGAGCTTGCAGTGACCCTCTATGGGTTTTTGCAGCGAGAAGGTAATATCCCGGTCGATTGGTTCGCGGCCCAAGTGGCACAGGCGGATCGCACCGACGGCGGCATCGATACGCTTTCGAACCGGATTGCGCATGTCAGAACCTGGACCTTCGTTGCAAACCGTCCCGATTGGCTGGCCGATCCCGAACATTGGCAAGGCGTCACCCGCGCGGTGGAGGACAGGCTTTCCGATGCGCTGCATGAACGCTTGGCGGAACGGTTCGTGGACCGCCGCACCAGCGTGCTGATGCGGCGACTCAAGGAAAGCACGGTGCTGGAAACGGAGATCGGAAAGACCGGCGAAGTGGTGGTGGAGGGTCACGTCATTGGCCGTCTGGACGGCTTCGTATTCGCTGCGGACGCTTCCGCTGGAGGCTCGGAAGCGAAAGCCCTGCAGGCCACGGCGCAGAAAGCGCTCGCCGGCGAGATCGATGCCCGCGCCGCACGTCTTGCCCAGGCGACGGACGATCAATTCATCCTGGCTTCCGACGGCACTATCCGTTGGACCGGCGAGGCAGTCGGCCGGCTCATCTCCGCCGAGGAGGTGTTACATCCGCGCGTGCGCGTGGTCGCCGACGAGCAACTGACCGGAGCCTCGCGCGACAGTGTGCAGGCGCGGCTTGACCTTTGGCTCAAGAGCCACATCGAGAAGCTGCTGGCTCCGCTCTTCGCGCTGTTGGCTGCTGAAGATATCACCGGCATCGCGCGCGGCGTTGCGTTCCAATTGGCCGAGGCGCTCGGCGTGCTGGAGCGCCAGAAAGTGGCGGAGGACGTGAAGGGCCTGGATCAGCCGGCGCGCGCGACCTTGCGCAAGCATGGCGTGCGCTTCGGCGGCTATCACATTTATATTCCCGGCCTGCTCAAGCCGGCTCCGCGCATTCTGGCGACCCAGCTTTGGGCGTTGAAGAATATGGCTCCCGACGCCAATGGAATTGACGAGCTACGACAACTCGCTGCCGGCGGCCGGACTTCGATCCCGATCAACAATGAAATTGCCAAGCCCCTTTATCGTATTGTCGGCTATCGGGTATGCGGCGAGCGTGCGGTGCGCGTCGACATCCTGGAACGGCTCGCCGACTTGATCCGCCCGGCTTTGTCGTGGCGCGAGGGATCGCTAGGCCCGAAACCGCAAGGCGCGGTTGAGGGCGGCGGCTTCACCGTGACACCGGCGATGACATCGCTCACCGGTGCGTCCGGTGAGGACTTCGCTTCGATCCTACGCTCGCTTGGCTATCGCATGGAGAAGCGGCCAAAACCGCCCGAGGCCGCCGTTGCAGCGCCTGAAGCCCCTGCATCGCCGTCAGCACCCGCGGAATCTATCGAGACCGAGATGATCGTGTCGGCGCCGGATCTGGCGCCAGAACTACCCGCGGCTGAATTGTCCGCCACAGAGCCTGATGTCACACCGCCTGTCGAAGCGGAGATACCCGCAGCCGATACAACTGCAGTCCCGCCTACGGCGACGGAGTCGCCAAGTGAAACGCTTCCAGGCACCGCTGCCGCTGAAATCCTTGCCGAGACTCCGGCAACCCCTGCTGCCGAGGAATTCATCGAAGTCTGGCGGCCAGGGCGGCCCTCCGAGCGCCCACGCCGTCAAGCTCAAGGAACTAGACCGCGCCGAGAAAAAAAGGACGAAGCACCAGGGCCCGTCCAAGCGGATGCGGCGGTCACGCCTTTGGCGCAGCCGGAAGCGACACCGGGGCAACCACCCGTCCACAAGCGCCGCCCGCAACGGCCACACCGCCAAGCATCCCGGCCGGAGCGTCCTCACCGCCGGGAACGCGACAGCGAGCGGCCGGCTTTTGCGAGGCCGGCTCCCGAACGCCGCGAAAAGACAGCGGATCCCAATTCACCTTTCGCCAAGCTCGCCGCGCTGAAGGCGCAGCTTGAGGCCGACGCCAAGGAGCGGCGCTGAGCCGCGCGGCTGCTTGGATCGCCAGCGCATCGATAAGTGGTTGTGGGTCGCACACGTCCTTGTCCGACTCACGTCGTCCTTCGGGTTTTGCCGGTCACAAACTCTCAGAGCAGGCTCTTGACTCGCCTTTTTGTTGGCAAATTATACGCGCTTGCTCTGAGCGGTCCAATTATACATGCTCGCACCGGCCGTCGATTTGATGCAGAAGTTAATCGCAGCCATTTTCGTCCTTGCGCTCGTAGGTGCACAAGCTCAGGCACAGTCTAGAGTTTGGCAACCCTCGTTGGGCCATGCACAGACGCTGATCTGGCCCCGGGACGTGCCAAATTCTGCGCCAGTTACGAAGCCGGAGTCTGTTCGTTCTGACTGGCCGAAGGTTACGGACGTCAACCAACCAACGTTTACCGTTTACCCGGCCAAGGGCAACAACACCGACGTGACCGTGGTGGTGTTCCCCGGTGGGGGCTACCAGTTCCTGGCCATGGATTTGGAAGGCACGGAGATCTGCGACTGGCTGACCTCGCGTGGCATCACGTGCGTGCTACTGAAGTACCGGGTACCCGACTCGGGTCCGACACGGAAGAACGGCCATCGCTATTACCCAGAGGTTCACACGGCTTTGCAGGACGCGCAGCGTACGCTTGGGCTGCTGCGCCAGCGTGCTGCGCAGTGGCACATCGACCCACATAAGGTCGGCGTGATGGGCTTTTCCGCGGGCGGACATTTAGTCGCCGCGGTGAGTACGCAATTCACTCAGCGAACATATCCGCCGGTGGATGACGCCGACGAGCTGAGCAGCAGGCCGGACTTCGCCATCATCCTCTACCCTGGCCATCTGTGGGCGCACGAAGACGACCCCCCCGCCTTCCGTAATCAGGCAGACTTAACCTTGCGCGCGGACATCCGTGTCAGGTCTGACACTCCACCAACTTTCATAGTGCATGCTCAGGATGATCCCAGGGACGCTGTAGAGGAATCGCTCACTTATTACCTTGCCCTGAAGAGAGCTGGCGTGCCCTCGGAAATGCACCTGTACGCGCACGGTGGCCACGCCTTCGGCTTGCGCCCCATGAACCTGCCGGTCAGTCGCTGGCCGGATCTGGTTGAGCAGTGGCTGCGCACCATCGGCATGCTTGCAGCGCCGGAAAGGGAACCCGAGCAATCTGCAGGCGATTCCCGTCATCTGGTTGGCCAGAGCGAAGAGACGCGTCCTCCTCGTTAGGCTAGACCGCCAGCGGCACATCGATGGCGAGCAATGCGCGGGTCGTGCGCACTCGGAGCGCCTCGGCCGCGCTTGTCGCATCCGGTCATGTCCGCCTGAACGGCCAGCGAATCGATGCCGCCAGCCGGCTGGTGCGCGCGGACGATGTAATCACCGTCGCGCTCGACCGCGCGGTGCGGATCCTGAAGGTCGCCGGCTTTGCCGAGCGGCGCGGCCACGCGGAGGCCGGCCGCGCGCTCTATGTCGAGCTCACACGCAGCCGCGCCATGCCGTAGGAATCCACGAAGGCGCCGTCGCGGAAGGCGTCACTCCGCCGCGTGCCCTCGATGACGAAGCCGAACTTCTTGTACAGCCGGATCGCATTGGCATTGTCCACATAGACCGTCAGCTCGAGCCGCCGCAGATTCAGCCAGTTGTCCGCGACGTCGACCACCGCCGCCAGCAGCGCCGAGCCGATGCCGCGGCCGTGGAAATCGTCATGGACGCAGAGCCCGATACCGCCGACATGGCTGCGCCGTCCCTTATACTGGGTCACATCGGTGGAGCCGATCAGCCTCCCGTCGAGCACCGCCACGATGCCGACATTTCCCTCCGGCGGCGCTTCCAGCCATTTCCGCGTCTGCTGGCGGCTCGCGAACGGCAAGCGCAGCGTACCGAAACGGACCTTGGGAAGCGCCATCAGGGCGGCGATTCCCTCCCAGTCCTCGGGCTCGCGGGCGCGTAACGTCAGCCCGGCGATGTTCGGGTACGCGCCGGGCGGCGCTGGCGGGTGGGTATACTCTTTGGTCACAACATCCTCCATCGTTGCGGCGGCGACGGAGGTGGCCCACATAAAAAAGCCCCGTCCGGTGCCGGCGGGGCCTGGGGTAAGGAATTCGCGAACGCTTTAGCGCAGCTCACCCTCCACCGGCCCGCCAAAGCGGGTCATGGTCTCGCGGATTAGATGGGTGTACGAGCACTGCATGGCGCGCCGATTATCATATCCGCCGCGGCGGGTAAATATTGCGCGGCCCATTGCTTGCTGTTCGTAGGCGCTTGGGCTACGCACCGGTCGGATGTGGAGTGGGTACGGATGACTTACGTCGTCAACGAAAACTGCATCAAATGCAAATACATGGACTGCATCGAAGTCTGTCCCGTGGACTGCTTCTACGAGGGCGAGAACATGCTCGTCATCCATCCGGACGAATGCATCGATTGCGGCGTCTGCGAACCGGAATGCCCGGCCGAGGCGATCAAGCCCGACACCGAGCCTAATCTCGAGAAGTTCTTGGAATTAAACGCGGAATTCGCCAAAGTCTGGCCTAATATCACGGTCAAGAAGCCGGCTCCCACAGACGCAGCCGAATGGGACGGCGTCGCCGGAAAGATGCAATATTTTTCCCCGAATGGCGGAAGCGGCGACTGAGCGCTGCCTCGATGCTCCGGCACCCTTCGCCATCGCCTCAAAGGGGAACCGCCGGGGCTTGGCGCCCTTAACCTAATGGACGAAATTTAACAGTGGGAATGGCTGAACTGCCGTTTTGCCTAGGCATAAGGCTTTGATTTTCGCGCAAAATGTGCTATATAGTTGTTTAATCAAAGAAACCCGCTACCGATGCTCCCCCCTTGGGAGCCTATTTTTTCGGTGCGTTCCCGAGGCGTCGTACCAGGGGCGTGGACGTTAGACCACGCAACAGCAGTGTCAGGAAAACCGCGTCATCGTTCAAAGAAGACCGCTGCCGGGCCCGCCCGGAGGAAAAAAACCTCCGTGCGTAGCGTCCGTCAGCCCAAGAAGAAGACGTCCGCCGGCGCAAGCCGGAGGGCACCGCAAGCCTCACGCGGCACGATCCGCGCCGGGGCTCCCGTGGCCAAATCCGCCGGCGTGCGTAAGCCGAACGGTGAAGGAGCAATCC
>JAXDOR010000076.1:0-5890 GCA_034668825.1 Alphaproteobacteria bacterium
GGGCATTATCGCGGCCTACACCTGGCTTGCGGCGTATGAATTCTGGCGCGGCCGCAAGGAGCAACTTGTCTCGCGCTGGCCCGCGATCTTCATGCTGTTTGCCCACGGCGCGCTGTTCCTGCTGCGCACGCCGCTGGTGGCGCTGCTGCCGTGGACGCTGGCCAGCAGCAACGTGTTCGGCAGCGTGTGGCTGACGGTGCTGTCCTTCGAGGCCTTGCTGTTCACCATCTCCATCGCCTTTATCCTGCTGGCCATGGCCAAGGAGCGCACCGAACTGCGCCACCGCACCGCCGCCATGATTGATCCGCTGACCGGCATCGCCAATCGCCGCGCCTTCCTGCATGAAGGCACGCTGTTGATGCAGCGGCAGAATGTGGACAGGCGTCCGGCTGCGGTGCTGCTCATCGATCTCGATCATTTCAAATCGATCAACGATCGTTTCGGCCACGCCATCGGCGATCGCGTGCTGCAGGTCTTTGCCGAGACCGCCAGCGCCAATATGAAGAAGACGGACCTTGTCGGACGATTGGGTGGCGAGGAATTCGCCGCGGTCCTCTATGACGCGGGCCGGGAACAGGCGCTGCTGGTCGCCGAGCGGATACGTACCGCTTTCGCCGACATCGCCATAGAAGTGGATGGCCGTCCTGTTAAGGCCACCGCCAGCATCGGCATGGTGATCAACGAGGATCCCACATTCGACGTGTCCGCGCTGCTGGCGCAAGCGGATCACGCGCTCTATTACGCCAAGGAGCGCGGGCGAAACCGCGTGGAAATCGCCTCTCTGGAATTGGTGCGCTTGCGGAAAGAAAAAGCAGCGGCAGCGGATCTCCCCGCCGTCGCTGCCCGGAATGCCGCCTGATCTGTTACCGCCGGCGGAAGTTCGGCCGACGTTGCGCCGGCGTGGCCGTCACGCGCTCCGACTTGTGGCGGAAGCTGATCCGCCCGCGTTGCAGGTCGTAGGGAGACATCTCCACAATCACGCGGTCACCGACGCCGGTGCGGATACGAAACTTCCGCATTTTTCCGGCGGTGTAAGCAAGAACCTCGTGCTCGTTGTCGAGGCGGACGCGGAAATTGCCATCGGGCAACACCTCGGTCACCACGCCGTCGAATTCCAGAAGTTCTTCCTTCGCCATGGGGGCTCCCTTCCGATTCGATTTTAGCGCGGCACGCGGGTCACGTCAGCCCGGGATTTTTCACCCTGGCGGGCCGGCTGGCGCTGCATGAAGGCCACTCCGCCGATCTTATCCGGCTGCGACTGTGGCCGATCTCCGCCATTGGCCTGCTGAGGCGGCCGATTGGCGCCGTTGGCATGAGCCGGGCGCCCGCGGCCATTGCCAGGGTAGGCCGGCCGTTGGCGGTGGCGCTGTGCCTTGCCGGCCTGATGCCGGGCGCCTTCGCCGTGCCGCTGATGGCTTGCCTGCGGCACGGGCCGCCGGTCCGTCCGGCGGTCGCTGGAAGGGATCGTCATCCGGATCAGCTTCTCAATGTCGCGCAGGAACGCCGTTTCATCGGAGGAGCAGAAAGAGATAGCGACACCGTCAGCGCCGGCGCGCGCCGTGCGGCCGATGCGATGCACATAGCTTTCCGGAATATTAGGTAGGTCGAAGTTGATGACGTGACTGATGCCCTCGACATCGATGCCGCGGGCGGCGATGTCCGTCGCTACCAGGGTGCGGACCTTGCCGTCGCGGAAGGCGGCGAGAACCCGTTCACGCTGACCTTGCGACTTGTTGCCATGAATGGCTTCCGCCGAAATGCCGCTTTTCTCCAGGGCGCGAACGACCTTATCGGCGCCGTGCTTGGTGCGGGTGAAGACGAGCGCACGGTTGATCGGCTCGGCGCGCAGGATTTCCGCGAGGACATCTTGCTTCGCGCCGCGGTCGAGATGAATGATCCGCTGATCGATACGCTCGACAGTGGTAGCCTCAGGCGTGACCGCTACTTTCTGCGGATTTTTCAGCATCTGCCCAGCGAGGTCCGCGATCTCTTTCGGCATCGTCGCCGAGAACATCAACGTTTGCCGCTGTGCCGGGCATTTCGCCACGACCTTACGGATGTCATGGATGAATCCCATGTCGAGCATCCGGTCGGCTTCGTCGAGCACCAGAACCTCCACGCTGCTGAGGCGGAGAGCATTCTGCTGCACGAGGTCGAGGAGCCGGCCCGGTGTGGCGACAAGCACGTCGACGCCATTCATCAGTGAGCGAACCTGCTTGCCCATGGGCACGCCGCCGATGGCCAGCGTAGTTTGCAGGCGCAAATGCCGTCCGTAAGCGCGGAAGCTGTCGAGGATTTGGCTCGACAATTCGCGCGTGGGGCTGAGCACCAGGACGCGGCAGCTCTTTCGCTCCGCGCGCGCGGGATTGGCGAACAGCCGGTTCAGAATCGGCAAGGCGAAAGCGGCGGTCTTGCCGGTTCCGGTCTGCGCGATGCCAATGAGATCGCCGCCGGCGAGGACGAGAGGAACGGTTTGGGTTTGGATGGGGGTTGGAGTGGTGTATTTTTCTTCGATAAGGGCACGAAGGATGGGTTCGGCGAGGCCGAATTCGTTAAAAGAAGTCAATGCGTAATCTTTCTATCGGCGAAACAGACCGGCGCGCTTGCAAGCGCGGACGGCCGCGGATCGCGGGGGTTAAGACACCCCGCGTGTCTGGGCTGTCGATCTAGTGGAGAAGCTGGATAACAGGGCCGAAAACCGATTATTTGGTTTCGTTCACGCGGCCCGGGACTGACCTGAATGTCAGGTCGCTGATCCAACTGTGACTGCATATGGCACGTGGATGTGGTCTTTTCAAGGCCCACGGCCAATTGCGAGCCGAGTTGCCTAATAGTCCGATCAGCAGGTTTGCTGGATCGCCAGCTTTTGGCTGCTTATCACAAATTCAAGCACCTGCAGCCCAATTCCCTGAGAGAGAATGCGTGGAATGCGGTTAACAGAGTTGGAGCAGAATTGAACTCGGCTTCGGTGCCGGCAGAACATAGCTAATACAGTATCGCCTGAGAGTATGGATCGCATGTCGCAGCTATTTACGTTAGTCTGACCACCATGGTTGTCGAAGTTGCAAGCGCCGCGGCATTCGGCAGAAACTGGAATCCGCGATGAGGTGTAAACACATGTCTATTCGCATATGGGCTATCGCGCTGTTGACGGGATTATCACTTGCCGGCTGGGTTGCGCCTGCACAGGCGCAGCAGTGGAAATATGGACGGCCAGGGGGCAGCTGGGTGGCCATATGGGAAGGCAATGTTACTTCAGTACAGGAGGGTTGGTACCAAGCCCAATGCAAATACGCCCATCCTACCAAGGAAAGTAACGCGCTTTATCCCGATGACGGCGGCCGCTATCTCGCTGTTTATGTCTACAACTTTGTAGCCATTTATGTTGAGTGTTTTTACCACAGCGTGCCCGAGACCGTTGTGCATACCCCCGACATCAGCGCGCGCGGCGCGCCTGACGAGCCGGCGGACTTCTTCAATCCTGCCGATCGCACAAATTTTCCGAGCCAGGTGGTAAATCCGAATGGGCCCTTTGTCCCGGCGGTCGGTGTACACAAAGGTGCGCTGGATATGCGCCTCCATCCAAATCTCTGCATTGATATCGCCGCGTCCCGCCTTGACGATGGCGCCGCCGTGCAAACTTATGGGTGTCACAACGGTCCCAACCAGCAGGTGCTGCTGAGCTTTGGGCAGCGAGGCCAGATCGTCGCCATGCCAGGTGCGACAAACGCCCAGGGATATTCGATGTGCCTGGACTTTTATCCGGGTCAGGGGAAGGACGGCGATCCGGTCCACATCTACCCTTGTCACCAGCTGCGGACCGGCGTCCGCGACACTCAACTTTGGTGGCCTGTCGAGCAACAGCTCCGCTCGAGCACAGGTTATTGCCTCACGTCAAACGGCGGTTCTGCCCCCGGCTATCTGGTGCTGCAAAGCTGTCAGATGGGACGAGGCCAGCCAACACCTTACGACTGGGAGCCCTACAAAACCTCCGCCAACAATGCCGGGGAAGCTCGCTAGCGCATTCGGCAACGGGGCGCGGCGCGCCCGCGGAACTTAATAGCGCGGCAGCGGTGGCGGGCCGGGAAGCGGCTGCAGAGCCAGTGGTGGCGCCGGGAGTGAAGGCGGTGCCAGAGGCGCGGGCAACGGCGGCGGCCCAGGGAGCGGAGGCGGAGCCGGCGGGGGCGGGAGCGGTGGCAACACAGGCGCTGGCGGAAGCGGCGGTAGACCCGGAATCGGCGGAGCGGCCGCAGGCGGAGGCAAGGGCGGCAATCCGGGAACAGAGCGCGGCGGCAATTGCGCCGGATCGGGAACTGCGCCCTGCGGCGGTTGTGCAGCGGCCGGCAATCCAGGATAGGGAGCCGGCTGTGCGGATGGCGCTTGGGCGGGCGTTCCGGGGGGTTGCAGCAGTTGCGCCCGCGCACCGGTAGCAACAGCCACTTGCGCAAGCCCGAAGAAACAGGCCGTCCAGAGCCATGCTTTGCTAAATCGTGTGCGGCTTTTCATTCTGCCTCTCTTGATCGGACCCGCTAAATACTATTCGCAATTCATAGTGTAAGCCAGCAGCGATCCAAAACCTTAGTGCGTAGAAGAAGCGGATGCGAGTTGGAACCGTACGGCGGATTCTCAAGCGTGATCGATCCGAAATTTGGCTCCCCGGGCAGGACTCGAACCTGCGACAAAGCGGTTAACAGCCGCTTGCTCTACCAGCTGAGCTACCGGGGAACGGCACGCGGTGCGCCGCGATGAGTGGGCGTATAACAAAGGCTCCAGGCCTTTGCAAAGCAAGGCGTTCGCCGCACTCGCTTCAAGCTTGAAAATGGAGGCCACGGCCGGAATTGAACCGGCGTACCCGGTTTTGCAGACCGGTGCGTCACCACTCCGCCACGTGGCCGCCGATGGAAAGTCGGCTCGGGGATATCCCAGCCTTCACGCCTCGCCGACGCGCCCGCTATACAGCAGCGGCCTAGTCCGGGCAACGGGCTAAAGCGTGGCATCCGCATGCGTTTTCTCTATCGCGCGCGCCAGCTTGCGTTTTGTTCTGCCTTGCCGCAAAAAAGTCTGGCATCCTGAAAACGGGACTATCGGGGTTTTGATGATCGACTTTGCCGCGGCGCGCCGGATGATGGTCGACGGCCAGGTCCGTACCGCCGATGTCACCGACTCTCGCCTTATCGCGGCGATGTTTGAGGTGCCGCGCGAGCGTTTCCTGCCGCCGGCCACCGCCGTTCTCGCCTATGTCGATTTCGACGCTCCCGTTACCGAGGATAGCGGCAAGGCGGCGCGCTTTTTACTCAAGCCGATGGTGCTGGCCAAGCTGATCCAGGCGGCGGAGGTGAAAGAAGGCGACGCCGTCCTCGATGTCGGTTGCACCACAGGCTATTCCTCGGTGGTGTTGGCACACCTCGCGCGCTCGGTGGTCGCCCTCGAAGAAGACCCATCGCTGTCGCGGCGCGCCGAAGAGACTGTCCATGCTCTCGGCATCGCCAATGTATCGGTCGTTACTGGGCCGCTTACTGCCGGTTGGCCGGCTCGCGCGCCCTACGATGTGATTCTTCTTCAGGGAGCGTCGGAAGTGGAGCCGCGCACGCTGTTTGCGCAACTCAAAGAAGGTGGCAGGCTGCTTTGCGTGAACGCCCGGGGTGCCGCGGGCAAGGCCGTCATCTACCGCCGCGCCGGCGGCGATGTGAGCGGATGGCCGATCTTCGACGCCACAGCGGCAATATTACCGGGTTTTACGGAAACTCCCGCCTTCGTTTTCTAAGCCTCGCGTGCCTGTTCGTGCGGTGTGGCGCGGATACGCCAATGGGAATCTTTTTTAGATCACAGGTAAATAGCGGGGTTTCAAAGGAATCCCAGTTCTGATTATGGTGGGAAGGGGCTAATCTCT
>JAXDOR010000077.1:0-51976 GCA_034668825.1 Alphaproteobacteria bacterium
CGAAATCCGGCCCAGGCGAGCAACCCTCTACCCCGCCGGATTGCATGTAGTGATCAAGGGGATCAATTCCGGAACTGACCAGATAGCGCGTCTTGTAATAGGACGGGTCGAAAAGCCCCGACGCTTCAACCAGCCGCCGATCCTCGCTCTCTATCGCCTCGACCGTCGCGAGCCGCTTCTTCCAGATCCCCAGCTGTACAAAGAGAGACCTGCCGAGTCCCAGGCTGAATCCTTGAATACAAGTTATTGCCGTTCGCATTACGCTCTCGCGGGCGATCGACACGCGCAATCGCGTGCGTTCGATCACAGCTTCCTGATGCATCCTCTTCAGATTTGACTGTTGCGTCCTGGCCTCACTGAGGGCCACCTCAAGCGGTACTCGTGCTAGCGTTTCGCGAGCCATAATAGCACGCAAACGCGTGCACTCAGCCACGGCTTCCAAGTTCAATCTGGTAGCTTCTCTTAAGGCCGTGTCGAGCCGTTCTCGGGCCAGCGTTTCGCGAGCCATTGTGGCCCGCAGCCGTGCACGCTCTACTTGCGCTGCTTCTACGCGGTTCTCGTAAGCTACGAGCCGGCTATTCTGCTTCAAGAAGAACGTTTCGAGCCGATCGATTACCGCTTTGGTCGTCACCTGCAGCGCTGCACCATGTGCGCGGACCGCCGTTAAATTTCCATTTGTGAGCGCCAACTGGGCGCGTGCCCGCGTGCCTTGGGATGCGAGCTGAACGGCGAGTTGCACGTGTTTCGAGCGGAACCTCGCCAATTCGAGTATGAGGTGATTGTGCTCTTCTAGTTTGCGACTGCGCTCGTTCGCATGATGAACAACACGTCGTCGTAAGCGTTGAATCTCGTCGTAGTGTCGCATCCTTAAAACTTCGATCCGCCGTTGATATGCTACTAAACGGCGTTCTGCCTCACCAACTTGAGCGCTTCGTTTTTCAAGCTCGGTCTGGAATACCTCACGTTCCCTGCGAACTTCGGCGAGGTCCTTGTCCAATGCCTGGCGCTGGATGCGCATTTCAGTAAGGCAGCGTTCGCGGTCCCCGATTTCCAAATGTTGAGCCTTTATTTCTAACTCGTATCTGTTGATCTGCTGCTCGCGATTTGTTGCTTCGGATTGCAAGACATCGATCATCCGCCAAGGCTGCACAAACGCGACGTGAGATTGCGGAGCAATGACGGCATTCGTCGTGATGGAACCACCCCAAACGCCAACGTAATAGGTGCAGTTCGATGGATTTGGTTTGATGTTTTCCTGGGGCGGAGCAACGAGTCCATTTGAGAGGCTTTGCAGCCGGATGACGTTGATCGGTTCCGATCCCGGATGCTCGGCCACCGGATCTCCGAGCAAATAATTCATTTGACCGAGCACCGGTACACCAAGCAGCCAGTGATTGGCAGACCCCAGCCTAGCTGTGGTAAGGTCGGCGAACTCCTCAAAGGTGAAGCGGCCCTTATGAAAGGGGTTTTGCTCGTCGAGTATGTGATCGTTAGGACAGCTGATGACCACGACACCGTCATGCGTACGAAATTTGGCTAGCTGGTCCAAGAAAAGTACTGGGTCGGAAAGATGTTCGATCGTTCCAAAGCATACGATTATGTCGAACGGACGTTCCTTCGCGAGAACTTTGCTAAGCTTTGTCGCATCTCCCAATATGTAGCGAATTTTTTTGTGCCGGAATGTTGATCGCGCAACCTCGATGGCATCAGGTGCAATATCAAGGCCAACGACTTGCGCCGCGCCCCACTCGGCCATCAAATAGCTTCCGAAGCCTTCGCCGCAAGCGACGTCGAGTACACGCTTGCCTTCCAATTGACGGCGGACGAGCGAGTATCGAACAGAGTGTTGCGCGGCAAAGAATGAATGGTAGGGCGGCGTGCCCTTTTGAAAGCTTAACCGTTCTAGTACCATCGTAATCTGCTCACATCCGGCTGGGCATCGTTTCTACCAACTCCTCCGCGAAGTGCGGAACTGCGTTGAGCCTGCAATCGTCTGGAGCCCGTAGTATAGAGTATTGTTTTCCCCCGCCAGGATGACGCCGTGCGGATGTTGCTACTCATTTTATTCGCTCAATCATTATTACTCAGTTCCAAAACCTGGGGCCGGGAAGTGAGTTCGAAAATCATGGGAATTTCAAATACATCAGCGAGCCGTTCGGCGAACCGTTGTGGCGAATGATTCTTGGTTATCAGATCCAAAGCATTGCGGCGTAACCGCAGAAACTCTTTGGCGTCGGAATATAGTAAGCTAATAGCGTTCATATATCCGCTGATGAGTTCGGGTTCATCATCTCCCTTCACGAGGAACCCGGTTTCGCCGGATACGACTACATCGCCGATACCTCCAATAGCCGGCGCTATGGCGGGGAGCCCTGCGGAGAAAGCTTGTAAAATCGAAATGGGCAATCCTTCGAAAGAAGAAGTATTGATCAGCGCATCGTAGCTATCAATCGGAATTTGTTCGAAGCCATTACACTCCCCGTGGTACGAGAGGTTCGGATAATTAGCGAAGACTGTGACGTCAAAAGCTTCGAGAAGCGGAGCACCATACACGTCGATATGGACATCCGAACTCGCGCTTCGAAGCCCTTCAGCGATTAACAGAAGCAGGTCCGGTCGCTTTTGCCTGTCCAGTCGTCCTATCCAGAAAAGCCTTCGCCTGAATATGGGCTGCCGTGCTTCGATCGTTTTTGGCTGGGTTAGGGGCTCAACTACGGTGTGGAGGACGTTCCATTTCGTTTTGCCGGCGTCGAACCTCGTCAGATCGTAGCCCACAATGCTCTTGTTATCTGCAATCACACCGGTAAGTATCCGAGCATTCTCAGACAGAAATTTAAAGCTAAAGCCGTCGACGAAAGTGAGGCCGTCGACTGTGGTATTTCCATCACAAAAGCGATAATAATATAGCTCGTTGTCTTTAAGAAGGCGGCCAAACTTCTCAACAAACCGATGCGCGTATTCACATGGCTTGAGATGGATTCTAGCAGACGACGCCGTCGACGTAATAAGGCGCAAAGTAAGCACATCGATATCTTCGTTCGTCAGCTCTGGATGTAACGAAGGCAGATTCAAGAACACGGCATTTCTGGGGAGTTCTTCAACCCAAGAATTGGCACCGAACTGTTGACCGCAAAGTACCAACGGGCGCGCATTTGCATCCGCTTTCTGAATTGCGTTGATGATGTTAAGGATATATTTTTCACCGCCTGCCCTTGACAGAAATGGCAGGATGACAACATCCGAAAACCGGGCACTACCGATCCATCCACAAGCTCTGTAATAGGCTATCCCAGGAGTTAGTGCCATAGCGAGGTTAGTTCCTATCGGGGCAGAGGTTATGTCTTTTATATCGATGCCGGGATCTATGGCATTCGCGGCGTGCGTAAATTCAAGACATGCAGCGTCTGAGAAAAACTCCGCCGCTTTGGGCATCGTTTGCTTGTGAAGTTGATGTAGCGTATCGCGCTGAATGTAATCTCTGGCACAAACTTTTAGGTATGTGGGGGGCTCAAATAGGGGGGTGGGCGGAATTTGATTCGTGGAAATCGACTGCATTTTGTACTGCAATCCAAGTCTCCGCCGGCGATAGAAAATGATCGTCTTCGGTGCAACAACAAACCTGAATCCGAGCGCTGCAAGCTTAGAATTGAAATGATAATCTTCGTATGCATAGCCGCTGCTGAGACGAACATCGGAGTACAGAAGAAACTTTCCCACACTCTGATGGATGCAGATACGAGATGTGAAAGGATGGTCAGCCATAAATGAGATAGCGGAATAGGTGCCCGTCCCAAAGTAACGTTGGATATAGAAGCCATCACCAAACACAACGAAGTATTCTGGGACGACTACTGCCTTGGGTCCCTCAGCTTTTGCCAGAAAATAGCATTCGCAGACCATATTATATGAGACAAGATCGTCCTCATCGCAAAACAATACGATCCCGCCCATCGCACCGAGAAGCCCGTCATTCCGCGATAATCCCAGTGACCCATTGCTGACTTCAATGATCCGCTTTGTAGAAAATGCATCGGACCGATATGTTTCAACCCAGTTCAATAACTCAGGAGGAGATAGATCCATCACAAACAGCAACTCGCAGCGCAATCCAAACGAAGCCGCGAAACGGCTCGCTTCTTCGAGCGACAGCATTGTACGTTTTAGATAGTCTATGCCCGCATGCACGTTGACCACCAACGTTATATCAATCGATCCTGAATTTTGATCGGCAGATTGTGGTTGCAAAGTTCGCGACATTAAGGCGGGCTCGTTTTCGCAGCCAATGGCCGCGCTGGAACACCAGCGACGATAGTTCCGGCGGGAACGTCGTGACGTACCACCGCACCAGCACCCACCAGTGCCCCCTCGCCAATCGTAATTCCCGCGATCAATGTCGCATTTGATCCGATCGAAGCGCGGCGCCTCACCACAGTCGGAACTACCACCCAGTCAGTTTCTGTCTGAGGAAGCCCATCCGCCTGCGTGGCGCGCGGATAGATGTCATTGGTGAACATCACGCCGTGGCCGATAAACACTTCGTCTTCAATTTGGACGCCCTCGCAAATGAAGCTATGGGAAGATACCTTGCATCGGGCCCCAATCACGGCACCTTTCTGAATTTCCACAAAGGTACCTATGCGCGTCTGGTCTCCGACGACGCAGCCATAGAGATTAACGAGATCGGGATGAGGGATACGGACATCAATTCCGAGAACAACATCACTAGCGATCGGCATTAAAATCTCCGGCCAAAGTACACTTCCATTTGTGATAACCCGTCCCAGCCGCACCGCTCACCCCTTGCAATAACGGCATGCAGAGATTAACAAGAGGCAGGTATAAAAACCAGCGCAAGATGCGTTGTCTATCTAATGTCTTGAAACGGTAATGCGGCGCAAGCAGCTTCGGCGATGACTCACGGTCGGCTAATAGTGCAGCTTGCTCTGGTCGGTTTTCACCCTCAATAGCGGCAGGCGGAAGATTCTCGCCGAGTCGGAAAACCCAACAATCGGCTCGAATTAATCTTTGGGCGCCAGCCTCTCGGCATTCATGATTCTACGTTATTTAAGTTGCCTGCTATCCATCAGTTACGGCTCCCACAAGGTAGTAACTTCGCCGAACTCGACATAGCAAGGCGTCGTGCGGGTTCCGGAATATGACAGCATAGGCAGCGGGCCATGGAAACTGCCCCGAAACACAGATTTCAATCATTCTGGGCCGGGGACGCCCTTACTCCCTATGAATTGTTTTGCCTGAAGTCCTTCATAGACCACGGTCACGCGGTAGACCTCTATACCTTCAACACCAATGTTCTTGTTCCGGCTGGCGTCCGGATATGCGACGCTAGGGAGCTCTTCAATCCAGATCAATTTTTTGTCTATAATAATGGATTCGGCAAAGGCTCACCCGCGGCATTACAAATCTTTTCCGCTACAAGTTGCTTGTCGAAAAGGGAGGCTGGTGGGTGGACACCGATGTGGTGTGTCTCACCACAACCATTCCGATCTTCACTGAATTCTTTGCGCGGTAGGATTCAAACTCTATCAACGGCGCGGTTTTGTATTTCGAACCTAACAATCCTTTGATGGTTCGCTGCCTTGAGGAAGCGACGAAATTAGGTCGGATGGTGCGATGGGGTGATGCGGGTCCACTCCTTCTTACAAAGGTAGCAGAAGAACTGGGGTACACTAGTCGCGCTTTGGCAAGCTGTATTTGTTACCCGGTGCATTATACCGAAGCGGCTGACCTTCTGCGTTCCTCGAAGGCAGCGAGCATCGGCCAGCGGATGGGCTCATCGCTTTTTGTTCATCTCTGGAATGCGATGTTACACCACGCAGGAGTGCAGAAAACCAGCCTTCCTCCAAAGCATTCATTGTTGCGCCGGTGGATTGAACAACATCCCGTGAGCGGCTGGACCGGAGAATACAGCGACGAAGCTTTGGAACACACATTGTCGACGCAAACTGAGCTTCACCTGCGAGCAGAGGAGAACCGTATACTCACGGCAGAGGTGGCGAGAAAGCTTACCGACTATGAGCGGCAGACCAATGAGCTCACAGCCGGCGCGGAAGAGATCGGTAGACTAAAGGCAAAATATAGGGAGGCCGCCCGCCAACTGAAGCAGCTTGAAATCGAACTCGAGATAAGCGCCGCCGAAAATGCCCGAACTCGTGCAGAGATGATAGCGGTACTTAGTTCAACCACGTGGAAATTGACGAGACCTATCAGAATTGCCGGCGGTCGGCTTCCCTGGATACGGCAGCTCATTCGCTTCTGCCGGCACAGATCATACGTCCGAGAGGCTGAACGCTCCGCAATTCGCCCCCTTCGTCAGCTGCCGCACTGCGGCGTTCACCCAACGGACGTACAAAGCCGGCGACTAGGTTTTGCACCGGCGCCTTGTCAAAGGCGTGCTACATTCTCGTAAGGACGTCGGGACCGTTAGCCTCGAGGAGAAAGATTATTGCTCACGAGCGATCTTCGCACCGTGCAAGGCACGTCTTTTTGATTTTTCTTTTCTGGAGGTCTGCAGAGTGTTGATCCCCGCCTTGACTGCGTCCACCACGACTGCGGTTTGCTGGCTCGTCAGCTCGGCATACATCGGCAGGGATAGGAACTCCGCGGCCAATCGCTCGGTTACCGGCAGTTCGCCGCGGCTAAATCCAAGTCCGCTATATGCGGGCTGGTGATGTACGGGAACAGGATAGTGAATCCCGGTCCCGATTCCAGCCGCCCTCAGCGCGGCCATCAGCTCGTCGCGATATGCGGTGCGGATCGAGTAAACATGCCACACATGCCGGTCTTCTCCCTCGGGAGCGGGCAGGTCGATGTCGAGGTCGGTGAGCTGGGTACAATACGATCGCGCATGGGCGCGCCGCGCTTCCGTCCAGCCCTCGATATAATCCATCTTGATCTTGAGTACCGCGCCCTGAATTCCATCCATGCGGTAGTTGAATCCCGCCATGACGTGGTTGTATTTACCCTCTTGACCCCAATCACGGAGAACGCGAAATTTGTGCGCCATCACGGCGTCGTTCGTCACGACGGCTCCTCCTTCGCCATAAGCTCCAAGATTCTTGCCGGGATAAAAGCTGAAGCAGCCGATAGCGCCCATCGATCCGGCGCGCCGTGATCTGTATTCTGCGCCATGCGCCTGCGCTGCATCTTCGATCACGACCAGCCCATGCCGCTTTGCAATCTCCAGGATCGGATCCATGTCGGCCACGCGACCATGAAGATGGACTGGAAGTATCGCCTTGGTGCGGGATGTGATCGCCCGTTCAATCGCGGTGGGATCGAGCGTCCACGTGTTAGGATCGACGTCGACGAAAACAGGTTTTGCGCCGGCATACAGCACCGCGGCCGCCGTCGCCACAAATGTCATTGAAACCGTGATCACCTCGTCGCCCGGGCCGACGCCAGCGGCGAGCAATGCAAGATGTAGCGCGGACGTACCAGAATTGACGGCCACCGCGTGCTCGACACCGCAGTAAGCGGCAAAACGGCGCTCGAATTCTTCGACATGTTCACCAAGCACGAAATTGGAGCTGTGCAGCACGTCCAGCACGGCGCTGGTGACCGGCTCACGGATTTGAGAAAACTGCGCTTTAAGATCGAGAAAGGGCACCATCATCATGCTCCGGGAAAAGGAAAAGGTTGCCCATTTTGGCGCATGGATTTTGTCGCCAGTTCCAGAATGCGGACCACCCGCAGCCCCATCGCGCCATCGGTCAGCGGCCTTTCGCGCCCTTCGATGCATGCCAGAAAATGCTCGGCTTCCATGTTTAAGGCTTCACGGTATGGAATGTTAGGCGCCCACATGTCGCCCATCCGATAATTGATCAAGGTTTGATAAAGCGTTTCCGGCTTATCGTTCTGCGTGACTCCGCGGTCATAGATTTTGAGCTTCTCACTTGGCTGAAGCTCATCGAAAATTATCATCTTGCGGCTGCCGCCTATCAGCGTCTGCCTGACCTTGACCGGGGCGAGCCAGTTGACATTGACATGCGCTATCGTATCGCCGGGCAGGAAAAGCGACAGGTAGGCAACGTTTTCCGGGGAACCGGGGATATGACTTACTCCGATAGCACTGACGGCAAGCGGTCGCGCGTCCAAAACGAAGTCGAGAATAGCGAGATCATGCACTGCCAGGTCCCAGAGCACGTTTACGTCGTGCTGGAACAATCCCAGATTGATCCGAAGGCTGTCGTAGTAGTAGATCTTCCCGAGCTCTCCCGACTGCACAAGCTCGCGCATGCGCTGAACGGCCGGGGTGTAGATGAACGTATGGTCCACCATGAGTACGCGATGGTGCCGATCCGCCAGCTCGATTAGCCGCTCAGCCTGCTCCGACGTCTCCGTCATGGGCTTTTCGACCAGCACGTGCTTGCCCGCGAGGAGAGCGGCTTCGGCCAGTACAAAATGGCTGCGTACCGGGGTTACGATCGCGACTGCATCGATGGCGGGATTCTCGAATAAATCCTCTGCCCGCGCAGTCGTTTCAATGCCGGGGAACTGCTCGGCTGCACGCGCGCGCTGAGCCGGATCGAGATCGCTCACCGCGATGACTGACGAGCGTCCGGGCATATTGAAATTACGAACGATGTTCGGCCCCCAATAACCGAAGCCGACGGTCCCGATCTTGATCATCCTTGTCTCCAAAAGTAATTATCCGTGCCGTGAGCGGATTTCAATGCCGACTGACAGGATTAAAGGTGCCGGCTATTCGGCGGCTTGGGGATGGCCATCGGCGTGAGGCTGCCGAACCACCTCGTTCCCTGAAGCGGCGACGGGCTTTCGACCCATTCCGGAAACATCGATATGAAGGGGATCGTTTGCGGTAGTTCCTATATCCTTACCGGCCTGACCAGTACGCCTCTCGATAATATACCGTGGACGCTGCCGGGTGTGCTCGCCAATCCGCCACACATATTCGGCGATGATGCCAATAAAGAGCGCCAGCATCCCTCCAATAAACAGAATTAGCACAGCAAGCGAAGTCCAACCTTCTCCACCCAGTCCGAATGCGACCCGACGCACGAGCAAGAAGGTCCCATAAAGGAGTGCAATCGTCGAGAAGGCCACCCCGGTAGCCGAGATCACCCGCAATGGCGCATAGGAGAACGTGGTGACGATATCGATGCATGACTTCACACGTCGCCAAAATGGCCAGCTGCTTTTCCCTCTTTCCCGGGCGCGACGGACGTACGGGATACGTGTTTGCTGGAAGCCAAAGGCATAGAACGTGAAAAATGGACTGGAGTCTCGCTCGGGGAGCAGGTTGTACACTTCGACAGCGCGTCGGCCGAAGAGTCCGCAATCGGTTCCGTTCTCCGGATAGTCGGAAAACACCAGTACGCGAATTACTCCGTAAAACGCCCGCGCAAAAAGCCGCTTGAAAAAAGGATCATCGCGGGTCTGTCGCACAGCCCAAACGATCTCGTTTCCCTTCCGCCAGGCATTAACGAGATCCGGTATCAACGAAGGCGGATCCTGCAGGTCGGCCGACATGACAACAATGGCATTGCCGCGTGCCTCACGAAGACCTGCATTGCATGCCGACAGGGCTCCGAAATTCCGCGAGAAACTTAGCACATGCATCCGCGGGTCCAGGCTCGCCAATTTATTCAGAATTTTTTCGGACTGGTCACGACTACCGTCGTTCACGAAAATAAATTCGAGATCGAAATCTTTGCCAGCCACAGCCTCATCAACGGCAGCATAAAATGCTTCAAGATTTTCCTGCTCGTTGTATATAGGCGATACCAAAGACACAAGATCCCGCGTGGAGCCCTGGGAAGCCGATTGATTGGCATCGTCGGATGTTGCGGATGCGGTCTTCATTGTAGGATTTCCGGACTCTTAGGAAAGCCTCGTAGGCGAGCAACTTGCGATCCAACTCAGCATGATAACCTAATCTTTATCGAGCGAAGCACGCTACTCGCCGAGAGGCATTCACCTTTGTAGATCAAATCGTCAAGGATTATCGCGCGATCGTCGCCACAGATCACATAAACCCCGTTACCAATCCTGGCGACCTGTCCGGGTTTCCCGACATAAGGAAATTCGAATGTACGCGCCCGCGTGACAATGACCTGCTCACCATTAAACTCAAAGAAAGCTCCTGGGTAGGGAGGAACTTGCGCCCGGACGAAGTCATAGACTGCTGAAGCGGCATTTTTCCAGTCAATCTCTCCATCCTCGGGATATCGCTGCGCACAATACGTTGCCGCAGCATGATCCTGGGCCACCACGGGGGCGGTTTTCAACATGATTTTCGGCCATAATATCATTAACTCGTGAGCAAGCTGCATTTGCAACCTGTCGAGAATCGTAGCTATCGTGTCCTCATGCATCACTTTGGTCTTGATCTGATGGATTACGTCTCCGTCGTCCAAACCCTCTGAAAGATAAAAGATCGACAATCCGACCTCAGGTTCACCTTTGATCATGCTCCAGACGAGAGAGGCCCCACCCCGGTATTTTGGTAGCACCGATGGATGCACTCCGATGAAGCCATCACGGGCAAGCTCAAGTGTCTGCTTGTCCAGGATGCTGTACCAGCCATACACGAAGCAAAGGTCAGGTCTGAGCTCTAGGAGAGCTTCGTAGGTTTCTTTGCGGGTATTGCAGACTCGGAAATCGAGCTGACGTTCGAAACAGAAGTTCTCGATTTGTGTAAAGCAACTGCGCACGTCGCTTCGGTCATCGAGGGTTATCACTGCTCTTAACGAATCAGAGCTATTGCCGTGTATAACTTCCAAAGAGTTTAGCCCGGGTGCCTTGCTCACGAGACAGACAACATTGTCGATCGACATGTCAGCGGCCCTTTCCGGCTCCACTTGGTGGGTACCAACTTTTTAATCAGTTGGGCCAACAACCCGACAAGGGGTTCCCCATGCCTTGCTGCCGGCAGGAATGCTCTCGAGAACGAGGCTGTTTGCCCCTATCAAGCAGCGATCACCGATCGTCACGCCCATGCTTATAACGACGTTCGGGCCGATATAGCACCGGGACCCTATGCGAGTTGGGGCCATCTCGATGAATTTGCGCCCGCCCGAGATCGCTCTCCGCGCTGTGCTGTGCGTGTAAATTTGGGCACCAGCAGAAATGTCGCAATACGAGCCTATTTCGAGGTTTCCCTGCCCGTCGAGAACGGTAAAGGGTCCAATCCAAGTATGCTTCCCGACCCTGACATCACCAAGCACAAGCGAAGAATCATAAATGCTGCTGCCTTCCCCGAATCCCAGAAGACGCGCCTTCTCCCAGCGATCGACGACATAGTCCGCGAACGGAAGGGTGCGCTTCCACTGCTCGTCGACTTCGGCGCGGCGGCTGGTCCAGAACACTCGCAATTGGTCAAGCATCTCGGCGATGGAAACCATCAGACCGCACGCGAGGTAACCAAGGTGGACACCGTGGCCAGCATTTCGCCCGGCCACTTACTATCGACGAATGACGCTACGTTTGACGCTGGAAATGGATGCATGTCGTGTAGCCCGCGTTAGCGAATTTCCAAGCCGCTCCAGACCGCGTGAGCGGAATTGACGTTGTTACCCGCGGCAGGACGCGTGCTGATGGAGAGATCGACCGATTTCCCCTGCCACGGGCGAAGGGAAACGACGAAGTCGCTCCATCTGCTCTTATCGCATGGCATCAATTCCAGAACGTGGTCGAAGACGGTTTCGGCACGTCCCCCTTCGCTGATATCGACCCGGTAGCGTACCGGAGCGACCGCCTCGGCGCAAACTCCTTTGACGAAAGCGATGCCGAAGGCTAGCTCGGACGCGTCTGGCGGTACGGAGATTTTCCAGGTGAGTGCCGACGCCGGCGTATCCGGGCGAGGGTGCATGAATATTCCTGTCCGCTGTTCTCCGCCGACATCTCCCTGCCAGGGCATGATATAGCCGGGCGTCAGATGCGACGGAACCGCGGAATTGAATAGTTTTGTTAACTGGAACGTTTCGATATCTTTTGAATTCCAGACGGTCGCCTCAGAACCGTCAGGCAAGGGCCATCGCTTCACAAGCCGCCAATCGGCATCACGCAACAGGCGATAGTCATCCTGAGCGACACGGTCAAAATATGTATGGACATCCTGCGCGAACGGATACCCCATGTGAGCAAGAATTTGCCCCGTCTTCAAGATGAGTACGTCAAAACGAGAAAGAAACTGCGCGGGAGATTCATTGGTCGGCGGAGGTAATGGTAGTGACATTTGAAACTGGGTGCTCATTCCTAAACGTCTCAACCAGTATTCAAACGCATGACCATTAAACCATTCGTAGTTTGAAAACAGTCCGATCGATAGGCGATCGACAGACAAGGTTTTTGCTTTGGCCTGAATTGTCTTGAGCACGTCCTCGATTGGCCAACGATTCGGATAGGCGAGAGCATCGATATTGCCGCGTACGTCGGTCTTGCTCCAATAGCTGGAGTCGGCGACAGGGTTTGTATCGAGGGCATTACCTGACAATAAGATAGTCGGAGCGGCGAAAGCCACCGCCAGCGGCGAATTGGTATCAAGACTTGATTTTAGATAGTCGCGCACGGCTATTACGCCGACAACGACAGCAAAGCTCACCACCACTAAGCGCACGATCCGAAATTCGTTCAGTCGGCCGGGAAGTGTGACAAATGCCGACATGAGCAGTGCCGTGAAAGGCATCGTTGCAATGAAGTAGGTCGGATCGGTTGGCCCCAGGATAAAAAGCAGGAAGCCATCCGCTCCCAGCAGCGAAAGCCAGACGAAAGTTAAGCGGCGAACGGAGAACGTGAGGGCGCAAAGTCCGCCGAACAAGAGCAAGACCGAAAGCCATTGCTTCCCGCCGAATTCGAATTGTTCGACCCCGTGCAATCGCTGCAAGAGCGTTGGCGGTACAAAGCCGATAGCCGCGAGTGGACTCTTGTCCATAAAAAAGGAGCGCAGAATGCCGTCGACAAAGCCTTCGTAATTGAGGACCAACAAGTATCCCAACCCGAGCAGTACGCCGATTGGCAGCGCCGCAATCACGCCGGCATGCTGGCGGAGGAATGGCTTCATATGCCAGCCAGACCGGCGCCACAGAACAACTAACATCCAGCCGAGCGGCAACACCACGTAGATCGGATACAAGTGTTTGGCGCTCATTCCCATAGCGACGATCGCGCCTAGCGAAGGCACCAACCAACGGCGCCAGGTCGGCTTTTCGACGTATATCAAAGCAAGCCAAATGGTGGCAATGACGAACGCGCCGAGCGGAATATCCATATGGTAATATCGGGAAAACAGCATGATCCCGGGCATGGTGTTGTAGAGAACGACTGCGAGCAGAGCCGCGATTGGATCGAGGAGCCGTCGTCCGATGTCATAGAGACATAGCGATGTCACCAAGAGGCTGGCTGAGCTCAGCACGAATACGGTCGTATCGACGTCGTGACCAACAAGCGGAAATGAGAGCGCGGACAAAACTGGAATGAAGTTCGGCCGCGCCGTCCCATTCGAAACCAGAAGATTGCCCCAATCGAAATTAATAAGGCGCTGATAGGCGATTTCGGCCAGAACGAGATTTTCGGATTCATCCCAGCGGGGCGGCCGGTGGTCGATGGCAAGCCACTCGGCGTTGACGAGCACCACAAACGACAAGAACATGACCAGCAAAAGGAAATGGATGGGAATCCGTCCAATCGCTCCCTTCATGGTCACTATCCTGGAGTCGGTCACAACGACCGTTCCCCTGCGGCCACGACCACAATGCCGGCGAGGATGATGGCGATGCCAAGGACGAGACGGAGGGTGATTTGCTCATGGAACCAGAAGACCGCTCCCAAGGTAACCATAACCACGGTGAGGCTGAGCATGACAGGATAAGCCACGCTAAGCGGCTCGCTGGAAATGATACGGAACCAGATCAACATCGAGACAATGTACAGCACCATCCCGGCGGAAAATCTTAGGTCGAGCAGCAGTTTTGATAGCGCGAACCCGGTCTCTAGAAAGGTAGTCGGGTGAAATCCTCCAGCATGGTCAATGCCCGCCCGAACAAGAAGATTGCCCGCACAGGCGATGACGGAAGCGACAAAGACGATCATCAGACCCGACAACGAAATCATGAAGCGCCTCTGTTGAATACATTGAGTTATGGTCAACCCATCGCAATTGCAGCGGAGCTACTCTCCAGCATCCGTTAGCCAGGTTGACACAACTTTTGGAATGCTTAGTACAGACCTGTCAAGCAATCGCTGGGGCGGGTGATGTTTTCTGCGATTTGGCGAGCGTTAGAGAACTCGGCGCTGTACTCCAGTTGGCAGGCCGTTGCCGGGGCAGACCGGATGCGGCGGACCTTTGTCACCCAGCATTTGCGGCCCAAGGCTAACGATGTAATCGTCGATATCGGATGCGGCCCGGCCGAGATTCTCGACTATCTTCCGCCCGCGCGTTACTTCGGCTTCGACGTCAATCCCGACTATATCGCGACAGCGAACAGGCGGTATTCGGGTCGTGGCGAGTTTCGGATTTTCGAGGTCGAAAAAGCCGCAGGGATGGACATCCGAGGCCAGGCCGATCTGGTGATGGCAATCGGCGTTCTCCATCACCTGGACGATGCTGCCGCGAAAAGTTGCTTCGCTCTGGCACATTCACTACTCAAACCGAAAGGACGATTCGTGACTATCGACGGAGTGATTCAATCCGGACAAGGCATTATTCGCCGTTGTGTTCTTTCGCTCGACCGGGGCCGGCACGTCAGGAGAGCAGATGCGTACCGTGCCATCGCACACAACCGCTTCTCTGTCATGGAAGATTTCTTCTACGACGATCTCACGAGAATTCCGACCAGCCATTTCGTCATGGAGTGCACGAAAGACAATCAGGCGAACTAGTCAGTTTCGCAGCGCGCAAATCAATCATCTCTTCTGCAACCCCTGCTCTTCCAGGGCAGCCTTAAGCCGCGCCAACTCCGGTTCGTACCATTCCGCCTTGACTCTGAGATAGTCTTCCAGTGCCCTGGAAAGACGTGCCAATTCCGGCTCATACCAGTCCCGCTTGACCCGCAATAATTCGTCCAAATATGCCTGCTGCTCATTGATTTGGATCGACTGCGCAATACCCTGGATCTCGTACCACACGGATTCCCGAGCAAATGTTCTTGCGATCGTGCGCCACAATCTCTCGCGAAACTCCGGTTTCGCCGCTTCAGCACGCCAATAGGCCAAATCGTCGGCACGGGCCTCGTCGCTTAAGCGAGGGCGGATGTGCGTGTTGGTACAGATCGCAGTCGGTATCATGGCCGATCGGGCGCGACACCAGGGTTCGTTGAGAAACTGACGCCACATGTAGAGGTCTGTCCACGGAAACTCGGGCGGTGTCGTGCGCCAGCCTTCCGGCAATCGGCGATAGGCGGCCAACGTGTGGCCGGCGAAAGTCAGATCGAAACAATTGAACAATTCCGCAAGCATCCTCCGGCGGAATTCTGGGTTCTCCAAATCGGCGGGTACCGCGACCAACTCGCTGGCTGCGGTGACGCTGACATGCATCGTATGGCCGAAATCGGCATCCAGCAGCAAAGCATCCAGCGTTTCCAGGTGGTCGGGCATCCAACAGTCGTCGTCACCAAGATAGGCGACAATCCGGCCCGAGGCGTGGTGCAAAGCCTCATGTCGGTGGATTTCTCCCTTGCGCGGACCCTTTGGGAAATCGAAGAACCTAATTCTCGGGTCTTTGGCCGCAAAATCGCAAACGATCGTACGTGTTGAATCCTCGACTCCGTCGCCCACAATAAGCAGTTCGAAATCCTGCAGTGTCTGCTCCTGTACGCTGAATATTGCATGGCGCAGAGGCTCGACGTGATTGTGAGTGGGAATCAGGACCGTTGCTATGGGCATTGAGATGGACTTGCATCCTGGATTCGCACGCCGCCTGCGTCCTCGAATTGGCGAATCATGGTCTGGAAGTCAGGCAGGTTCTCGTCGCGCGGCAAGAGAACGGGATGCTCGACTGGCCAGTTAATCCTCAAGAGCGGATCATTGTAGCGACATCCCAGGTCTTCGTCGCTGCCATCCCACGCAGTCGTCAATCCGTAGAGATATGTCAGCGGGGTATGCGCACAGATACCGTGAGCGACTCCCGGTGGAACAAGAATCATCATCGGCACATCACCCAAGGCATCGATTGTCATGCTCTGTCGGAAAGTCGGCCGATTCCGGCGCAGATCCGCTAGACCAATCGTGGCGCGACCGTTCAGGATGACGATGTGGTCGAAACGGAACTGGTGTACATGCATGCCCCGCAACGTATGAGCCTTGGTGATGACAAAGTCCCATTGCGCTGGCCGAGGCGTTCCGACAACCCACTCATCACGATGAATCTCACACAGACTGCCGCGGATGTCGGCGACGGGAGTCAAGGTTTTGGTGACAACGCCTGAAATAGCGGCTGATAGCACCCCAAGCTTCTCCAATTGCGATGATTTATTCTGCTGAATCAATGATTTATCTCTCCTGGCGATGAAGTGATGGCATTGCGCGCATGTCTTCAGCGATCGAGGCTACCCATTGGCGTAGTCCCCGTCTCTTCGTGTGCAAGACGCCTCAGCAACTTTTGCGCCACACTGACGAAACATCCATTCGCTTCCTAGTAGCAAGCCAAACTGAACTGTGGTATCGGCCACGCCATGCTGAGTAAAGCTTACTACCAGTGACATGATGCCAATAAAGCAGAAGCAATGAAAATCCGAGACGGTAAAGTAATTGTCACCGGGGGCGGAGGTCTCATCGGATCCTGCATCGTCGATAGGCTGATTGAAGAAGGTGCCGGACAAGTCATCGTTGTTGAGACCTTCGATCGCGGCAATCGCGATAATCTCGATAACGCCAAGAAATCGAATCGCCTGAAGCTGATCGAAGGCGATATTTGCGACCGTGATATGATGCGGGAACTGCTTCGTTCGGCGGACGGCCTGGTGCACATGGCGGCGCTTCGCATCACCCAATGCGTCCAGGAGCCCGAACGCACTCGCAAGGTGATGTTCGAAGCACCGTACAATCTTTTTTATGATGCCGCAGATCTAAAAGTGAAGCAGGTGGTCTACGCCTCATCGTCCTCGATTTACGGGCAGGCGGACACGTTTCCCACTACCGAGCAACATCATCCCTACAACGACCGCACGATCTATGGCGCCGGCAAGATGGCAGCCGAAGGCATTCTCCGTGCTTTCTCGGATATGTATGGCCTCTCCTACACCGCCATGCGCTTCTTCAACGTGTATGGCCCGCGCATGGACGTCCATGGCGTCTACACCGAGGTGATGGTGCGGTGGATGGAGCGCATTTCTCAAGGTCTGCCGCCAATCATCTTTGGGGACGGCAGCCAAAGTATGGATTTCACCTTCGTCGACGACGCCGCGCGCGCGTGCGTCGTAGCTTTGGGAAGCGACATCAAGGATGAAGTCTTCAACATTGGGACCGGACGCAGTACCAGCCTGCGCGAGCTGGCCACGTTGACGGCACGGGCGATGGGTTCCAATCTGGAGCCGGAACTCCATCCGGCAAGGTCGGTCAGTCCCGTGAACTACCGGCTCGCCGATGTCTCCAAGGCGGAACGCCTGCTGGACCTGAAATCGCAGGTGAGCCTTGAGGAAGGGCTGAGTCGGTTGGTGGAGTGGTGGCGGATGGCGACCCGTGCGCAAGGATAAGTCGGTCCTCTCCAGCTGACCAGCAGACTCCGGGTCAAATTTTCCTGCCAATAAGCGAGCCCTCTAAGGTATGTATTGACCGAGGTGTATGGGGATGTATTGACCTCTCGATACCCGGTCCTCACGAGGCACAGTATGGAACCGATCAAATTTGCGGCCCCGTTCACTGGCCCGGAGGAGGGGCAGGCGGCAGCCGAAGTGATTGCCAGCGGCTGGCTGGTCGGTGGACCGCGGCTCAAGGTCCTAGAAGAAGAATTTGCCCGCCAGTTCGGCGCCTCGCATGCGGTGGGCGTCAGTTCCTGGACGACTGGAGGCTTCCTGACGCTCCACGCCTGGGGCATCGGCCCGGGCGACGAGGTCATCGTTCCCTCGCTCAGCTTCATTGCCAGCGCCAATGTTGCCGTGCATTGCGGAGCGACGCCGGTCTTCGCCGATATCGAGCCGGTCACCCGCAACATCGACCCGAACGAGATCGAGCGCAAGATAACCCCCCGCACGCGCGCCATCATTCCGGTCGATCAGGTCGGCATGCCATGCGACATTGATGCCATCAACGAGATCGCGCTTCCGCGCGGTATCAAAGTCCTGCAGGACTCCGCTTGCTCGGTCGGGAGCCGCTACAAAGGTCGACCGATCGGCGGCGATGCCGATGCGGTCATCTTCAGCCTCCATGCACGCAAGCTGATCACGACCGGCGAAGGCGGCATGATCCTCACGCATGATGACGACTTGGCAGCCAGGCTGCGCCTGCTGCGACATCAGGGCATGTCCATTTCCGACGACAAACGCCATGCCAGCCGACCTTCGAGCATCGAGGAATACCCCGAGGTCGGATATAATTTTCGCCTAACCGATATTCAGGCGGCTGTCGGCATCGAACAGCTCAAGCGGCTGCCGGAGATGATCCGCCGGCGGCGAGAGCTTGCGAAGCGCTACGCGACGGGTCTTGCGAACAACCCATTCATCGCTGCTCCCGAGGAACCGGAAGGCATCGAGTCGAACTGGCAAAGCTACATGGTCGAGTTGCTGGCGGGGTCGTCCTATGACCGCAACGGCCTGATGGATGCGCTATTCGACTGCGGCGTCCCGACCCGCCGAGGAATCATGGCCAGTCACCTTGAGCCGCCCTACCGCCATATGGCAGCGAGCTTGCCGGTTACCGAGCGCATGACCAATAACTGCTTCCTTCTGCCGATGCACAATGGCCTGACTGATGAACAGGCTGATCACGTGATCGCGACGCTCACCGAGCTGCTGACAGTGCGAAGCCGCGGTGTGGCATGAGTGGCAATCAGCAAGCGGACACTGCAACGCCTCCCGTGACATCGGGCAACCTGCCCGACTGGGCGCTTGGCGCGCTTGGGCTCGGCCGGGCGCCGCGCGAGGGCGAAGCCGTTGCTCTCGGCAAAGACAAGTTCGTTCTCAGCGGCGGCGTGCTGCGCAACAAGGCTCTTCTGGCTGACGCCGACCGGCAAGTACAGGGCACGTTTGGCTATAAGTGGAAACGTCGCAATACCTTTGAAAGGGATGCTGTCCGCAACGCCAACCGCGCGTGGCTGGTCGATCGCTATGGTGATATGTCGAACGCCGACTGGATCACTGAGGCTTCGCGTCCACCGATCGTACTGGATGCCGGCTGCGGCGCTGCGTTTTCAGCCGTGGAGCTTTTCAAACCGGTGTTAGACCGCATCCGGTATTTCGGGGTCGATATTTCCGAGGCCGTGGATGTCGCGCGCGAGCGGGTTCTGTCCGCCGGTGGCGCGGATTCTGCGTTCATGCAGTCGGATCTCGGACGCCTGCCGCTGCGCGATGGTTCAGTCGACGTGATTTTTTCTGAAGGCGTGCTGCATCACACGCGTTCGACGGAGGCCTCGCTCAAGGAGCTGGTGAGGCTATTGCGGCCGGGCGGTCTCTACATGTTCTATGTGTACCGAAAGAAGGGCCCGATCCGCGAATTCACCGACGACTACTTGCGCGAACAGCTTGTCGGCGTCCCACCCGAGGAGGCGTGGCGTCAGCTCGAGTCTCTCACCAAGTTCGGCAAGCTGCTCGGCGAACTCGACATTGAAGTTGACGTCCCGGAGGCGATCGACCTGCTGCAGATTCCAGCCGGCCGCATAAATCTGCAGCGATTCTTCTATTGGCACGTAATGAAGCTATATTATCGTCCCGAATACACGCTCGACGAAATGAACCACGTCAATTTCGATTGGTATACGCCGCAATACGCGCACCGGCAAACCGAGGAGCAAGTTCGCAAATGGTGCGCCGAATGCGGTCTTACGATTGAGCGCGAGATCCTAGAACCGCCAGGCATCACCATTGTGGCGCGGAAAGGCTGAAGGATAATCTAAATGCGAGATGGCGGTACATCCACGCGCATTGTCGTTATCGGCGGCGGGAAAATCGGCCTGCCGCTGGCCTGCATGTTCGCCCGTCACGGCGCCAAGGTTACGGTTTGCGACATCAACCCTTCCTTGGTCGACGAAATCAACGCCGGAGCCGATCCGCACAAAGAACCTCAGCAGGATCGGTATGTGAAGGAGAGCGTGGAGTGCGGAAATCTTCGCGCCAGCGCTGACACCACCGCGTCGGTCCGCGACGCGGATGCCATCGTCGTCATTGTGCCCGCCTTGCTGACGTCAGATCGTGATATCGATTACGGCAACTTGCTGGCAGCAACAGCCGCACTTGCGAAGGGTATGAAACGCGGTGTGATCGTATCTTACGAAACAACGCTACCGATCGGCGGTGCGCGCGCCGTCCTTGCTCCCGCGTTAGAAAGCGGCAGTGGGATGCGCTGCGGCGAAGATTTTCATCTGGTGTTTAGTCCAGAGCGCGTGAAGTCACGACGAATTTTCGAGCGCTTGCTCGATACGCCTAAGATCGTTGGCGGCTATAACGACGCCGCCGCGGCCGCCGGCGAAGCGCTCTATCGAGACTACCTTGGTGCCCCGGTGTTCAATGTCGGCACGCTTGAGGCGGCGGAGTTCGTCAAGCTTTCGGGGATGATATATCGCGACGTCAACATCGCGCTTGCCAATGAGCTTGCCGCCTATGCGGAAACAGCGGGCCTCGATATTTGGCCGCTGATCCATGCGACGAATACCGATGGTGAGACAAACATGTTGCTGCCGGGCATCGGCGTCGGGGGGCACTGTACTCCCGTCTATCCGCATTTTCTAATCAATGGGGCTGCACGCCTCGGAATCAAGCAGCACTTCGCCTCGCTTGCGCGCCAGATCAACGAAGATCAGCCAAAACGTACCGTAGGCCGACTGGCGGCCGCGTTAGGCACTCTCAAAGACAAACGCATCCACATCCTCGGACACGCGTTCCGCCCGCAAGTCGCGGAAGATGCGATGACCCTGTCTTATCCCTTGCGTGACGCCCTCGAAAGTGGAGGTGCGAAGGTAACAATCGAAGACCCGCTGTTCGATGCGACCGCTCTTGCGCGGCGGGGACTTTGCCCGGGTTCGATGAGCGATCCGCACATCGAAGCCATCATCCTCAACACCGCGCACCCTGAATATGCGAATCCGGATTTCGCCGCCTGGCGTACCCGCGGCATACGCGCCGTTGTTGACGGACGGAATCATTGGGAGCGGGCGACCGCCGTCAATGCAGGTCTGCTCTATATCGGTATTGGTGTTTCATAGTCGCCGACTTGCTACCGATACGACGCTGCCGTTTAAGGGAACCAGGCCCGTGATTGTCTCAAGAATGGCTTACACGCCGGTACCTGCTGCGAAGATAGAACCCTCAAGATCGGGCTGACCAGTAGGGGTCTCAGCAGTCTCAGCAGACTCGGGCTGCGCTAATATCCTGCCAGTGGCAAGAAAGTGGCGGCGCAAGTCAACAGCGCATTGAACGGGCCGCTGCCGCTTCAACTGGACTTCTGCCGGGTTTGTATTTTGATCGAATCAAATAAAGCCACGAGCCGCATGTTTTCTTTTTCGGCATCCGTTGCACGCTTTTCCCACGCGAGCCGTTGCTGCTCAAGCCAAGCGCTTCCCTTTTCCAGTTCCTTGACCCGTTGCTCCCAGGCAAGACGCTGCTCCTCCAACCAGGCGTTCCCTTTTGCTTGATGTTGTGCACTGTCTGTCAACTGTTCTATCTGTATTGTCATTGACGCGAGCTTAGGCAATCCCTCCCGAACGTAATCCATTGTGACACGGTCGATGACGCGATCGATGGCCCATCGAACGTCAGCGATCCATTTCTCGCCACCCGCATCCATCGCCGCGAAAACGGTGGCTTGTTCCGGCTTGTCGGGTTCCATCTGTATCTTGAGGCACGCTGGCCACCACGCACTGGTATGCGCAATCCGCATGAAATTACCGGTGGTCGGCCACCTCTCTAAGCTCTCGGTTGAGCGCCAATTTGCCTTGAAGTGGAATGCGGTGGGAGTCGGTATGAACGTGTGATTGCGATCGGGGCCGGCCTTCAGAATTCGAGACCAGAACTCCTGGTCACCCGAATACGTAAGGTTCTCAGGCCAAAGACCGTAGCGGTCGTGACAGCGTCGTCGGTAGATGACGCAGGATATAGGAATGAATAAATCGGCCGTCTTCAAATGATAGAGCTCGTCATCGTTGGCCAGGTTGACGCATACCGGAAGGATGACCCCGTCCGGTGAGACCCAAAGCGGTCGCGAGTAAGCCCACTCGACGGCGTCGTCGTTGAAACAGCCAGCCAATTTTTCAAGATGATCGTTCGAGATCAGGTCGTCATGGGCAATATGGGCCACGAGATCGCCTTTTGCTTCTCGCAGAACGATGTTTCGATTGCGGTACCCGATCCCATCTGCTTTCGGCAGATCGAACCACCGAATGCGTGAATCACCAAAACTCTGCACGGCTGCGGCGGTATCATCGGTGCAGCCATCGCCAACAACAAGAAGCTCGAAGTTTTGGTCGGATTGCGCAAGAACCGAGCGGATCGCGAACCCGATCACGTCAGCTCGATTGTGGGTTGGAAGAAGTACTGAATAGCGGGGCGCCGACACCTCTACCACCCACTGACGTTTCCAAACGAGTGCGGAATGAGGTCGGTATCGAGTGGCAGACGGTATTTGTCGGGGTTCGTGTGATCGAACGGCTTAGTCGGAAGATTGATCACTACCGCATCTTTCGAGCCGATATTCCGATCAGCATGCCAGACAAAGCGAGGGATATTCACGATGCGCCGGTTTTGCTCCGACAAGTAGAGTTTCACGATCTTGCCGTAAGTCTTTGACTGCGAGCGGACATCGTAAAGGACAAGCTCCATCTCGCCCTGGATCAGAATGTATCTGTCTTCATGTTCCTTGTGCAGACCCCAGCCCTTCGCAAAGCCTGGACGAATACTGAAATAGTACATGAAAGTCACCGGATCTAGATACCAATCCCAGCGAATGTCAAACATCTCAAAAACTGTTCCTCTTTCATCGGTGTGCGGGGGTAAGAAGCGGGCTTGCATTCCGTCGAGCAGCGGGGAGACAGATTCGCCGGCAGGCGTGACACTTTGGACGTCTCGTTTGGCCGCGGCCAGTGTCACGTCCAGCAGGTTGGTGTCAGGTGAGACAGATCCCCGCGTCATCAACGCGCTCCGCCTTTTGAGGAAGATACTTGAAAGTTTGGGTGAGGTTGGGATCATAGAACCCGTTGCCTCCCCATACTCTCTGCCATCATCGGTCGTTTCTGGCAACACTGCCCGCCCAGGCTCCCCGGCCGCCTGGTGCCATTGTCCAAATGCGGATTTTTTAGACGTGTCGTCAGTATGAAGAAGAATGCAAACTGACTCACTGCCGTTCTAGGCCTGCTTCAGATATGCTCCCTCGTGTTGAATAGGGCCCGTTTGGATTACCATCCTCTTGTCGACACAAGCGAACAAAGGAAAATAGATACTCGATGTGTGGGCTTGCAGGCATCTTCTCCCGGCGGAATCGAATCGACACGTCTGTCTTGGCCCAGATGGGCCATGTTCTGCATCACCGCGGTCCTGACGATGCGGGTTTTCTCACTCTACAGCGGGCGACCGGACGGTATCGGCGCTCCAAGCGGATTGACCCGGACGACGACACGCCGTTCGACCTTGGGCTCGCGTTCCGGCGGCTGAAGATCATTGATCTGTCTGAGCGCGGCGCTCAGCCAATGACCAATGCCGACGAGTCGGTCTGGCTAACCTTTAACGGCGAAATCTACAATTATACCGAGCTGCGAGAGCAACTTGCCGCACGCGGGCGCAACTTCCACAGCGCGTCGGACACGGAAGTTATCCTGGCGCTTTATGAAGCGGAAGGCCTGGACGCCTTCAAGCGCCTTAACGGCATGTTCGCGATCGCTCTTTGGGATCAGCGCTTGCGCCAGCTCGTACTCGCGCGGGATCGATTTGGCATCAAGCCGCTGTATTATGCGGCGACACCGGATGGGTTCGTCTTCGGCTCTGAAATCAAAGCTCTCCTATGCCATCCCGCCGTTGCGCCGCGCATCGATGCCTTGGCACTGTCAGAGCACCTGGCTTTCCAATTTTCTCTTGCCGATCGCACGCTTTTCTCAGGCGTCCGCCTGCTGGAACCGGGAAGCCTCCTGATTGTGGAGGGCGACAAGCCGCACCGCATTGAACGATTCTGGCGCCTTGGTTACCGGCCACAATCGGGCCGGTCGCTCCAATCTTGGGCCGCGGACATGCGCGAGCGCCTCGTACCTGCCATCCGCCGGCAGGTGCGCAGCGATGTCCCGGTTGGCACCTTCCTCAGCGGCGGGATGGATACCGGATCGATCAGCGCATTGGCTGCGCGAAGTATCAATCCTCTGCACACATTCACCTGCGGTTTTCACGTTCGCGGCATGAACGGCCTGGAGCAGCATTTCGACGAACGCCAGGACGCGCGCGATCTCGCGACGAGGCTGGGGACCGTTCATCACGAACTCGAAGTTGGCGCAGCCGATCTCGTCGCGCTGTTGCCTGCGGTGATGTGGCACCTTGAAGACCCCCGGGTTGGCATCAGCTACCAAATCTACAAGCTTTCAAAGCTAGTCCGGAGTCACGTGACCGTGGTGCTATCGGGTACTGGCGGCGATGAAATGTTCGCGGGCTATCCGTGGCGTTATGACTCGATCTTGGCGGAGACCGATCCGACGCGATTCGAGCAGCGGTTCTACGACGTCTGGTGCAGGCTGACGGCCGACGCGCAGCGTTCGCAATTGCTCAGCGACAAAGTCCTGCAGTCTTTGTCGGGGTCATCGCCGCGGGATGGTTTCAATGCCGCGCTGGCCGACACCGCCGGTCTTGACCCGCTGCATCGGGCCTTGCGGTTCGAGGCAGAAAACTTCCTCCAGGGCGTGCTGCTGGTGGAGGACCGCCTCAATATGGCCTTTTCGGTGGAAGCGCGCGTACCGCTCCTTGACAACGAGTTGGTAGATTTGCTCGAGACAATGCCGGCAAATATGAAATATGACGGCGCACAAACAAAAATAGTGTTGCGTGAGGCTTTACGCGGCATCCTACCGGACGAAGTCCTGACCCGGCGCAAGCAGGGTTTCACCCCTCCAGATGAAACCTGGATGCGCACGGTGAGCCGGCCTTACATCGAACGCATCTTGCTCAGCCCGACGAGTTTCGATCGCGGCCTGTTCCGGCCGAAAGCGGTGCGCGATATTTTGCAAGCTCATTTCGATGGGCGGAGCAACCATCGTTTCCTGATCTGGTCGCTCCTTTGCATCGAATGGATGCAGCGGCTATTCGTCGATGGCGAGCGGCCTGCGGAATTGCCTGCTACCGCCTCCGCCCTGGTGACCACACGAGCGATACGATGATAACTATTACCAAGTGCGTCAGCAGCTACGCGCGCTTGGCTCATTCAGCGCGCCGAAGTCCACGACGATGGAGCCCGCACGCTGCCCTTTCGCGAACTATACTGTCGGCAAGTGAGAGAAGGCGCGTCTTCTGGATTCGGCGAGGCCTAGCATCTAATATTCCTCACGCACTGGCTGGACGTGAGAGGTTTGGGAGCAACACCTGGATCGGGCGAAGCACCATACTGATCGTGCTAAACACCATAGTGGACGCGCAGGATGGCAGTGTAAAAAAAGATGCGTATGGCCATATCCGCCAACGTACAATCTACAGGCACCATACGACCATGCTCGTCCTGTCAAATGGACGAGCCCCGATCGATAAGCTCCGAGCGGGATTGGATAGCCTCGTCTTTGCCAGCATTCCTGCCGGCCCCCAAGCCGTGCGCATGGAACACTATCTCGATCTGATTCTGAATAGACAAAGCGGCGTCTGACATGGGCGGGCGTTAGCTATCCGAGATGTCAGGTCGTGTATCTTTGCCCGATACTCCGCGATGGCGTCGGACTTCCACTGCATCTCGTATCGTACAGCGGCGGACTGAGTTGCGAGCTTGTTGTGATCTAGCGATGTCTGAAAACGGCTGTCAGCCTCCCGAGAAATTCGATCTTTAAGCATTTTCTTGCCCTTTCTAGGATTGCGCGTTTAATCGTAAAAGCCCTTCACAAGAAGGTCCAGTTTTTCGCCAAACCGGCTCAAGCCACGGAATATCGCCGTTCCCGACCTGACGGGTGCTAACCACCTCGTTTAGGTTGCGGCCCAATCCTGGCCGCGGGAAGAGCTTCTAAAATGGGCGGAATACGCAAGAAGTCTCGATCGTGGTTCAAGCGCTAACTAAGTGAAAAATCGGCGCACCTAGAGTCAAACTCATTGAAAAGCTAATTCGCAGCCCCATAGGGTGGCTCGGGTAAGCCTTTGAGGGATGGGCATGTTTCCTCCAACGCAGAGTCAAAGGGCGCAACATTCGACACCTTCCGCATTTATAACTACCAGGGGTCGAAGCGTAGACGGCCAGACTCTATCGCTCTGTGGTTATTTCCCCCCGCGAGAAATTGTTGCAAGTTGGCGTGGTGGTTCGTCCGCTCGGCAAGAACGCCGCCAATGGCGCGGTTGTGCGGCATCCAGCCCTAGGGAGAGAATATGCTGTTCCCGGTCTTGAGGTTCTCGGCCGTCCTGTTCGGTTTGGCGCAGGTCCTTAAATTTACCGCGCGCCGGCATCCCGCATTTCGGGAGCGGCTGAAGCAGCGCAACCTCGTCGCCCAGATCAAGGCGCGCGACGAAGAAGTCGGGCGCTGGTTCGCCTTCCAGGACGGCAACATCAGCTCAAGCCGCGGCTTTCATGCCAAGCCCGACGTGACGCTGTTCTTTAAGAATGCCGCGACCGGCGCCGACCTGTTGATGCCGCCGATCAACTGGCTCGACCAGATCAAGGCGCAGAAGGATTTCACGCTCAGCGTCGACGGCCCGGAAGACCTGACCAACTGGTTCGCGCAAACCCTGATGATCTCGCAGACCGCGGGCTGGAAATTCGGCACGGAGATGGCCGATGGCACCACGCGTTATTGCAACATGACCAACGGCGGGCCGGTCTTCGTCCATGTAAAGGATGGTAAGATCGTGCGCATGACGCCGATCGAGTTCGATGACAGCGATCCGCAGCCTTGGACCATCGAAGCGCGGGGCTTGAAGCTGACGCCGCCGCGCAAGACCACGCTGGCGCCGCACGGCGCCAATGCCAAGTCAATTGTCTATTCGCCGGACCGGCTGCTCTACCCGATGAAGCGCGTCGATTTCGATCCCAACGGCGAGCGCAATCCGCAGAACCGCGGCAAGTCCGGCTATGTACGCATATCGTGGGACGAGGCGATTAAGCTCGTTACCGATGAGATCAAGCGGCAGAAGCGCGAGCATGGGCCGGGCGCGATCGCGGTGTCGCATGGCTCGCACCATACCTGGGGAAACATCGGCTACTACCTCTCGGCGCTGTTTCGCTTTGCCAACGCGGTGGGCATGACGCGCGTGCACCACAATCCCGATAGTTGGGAGGGCTGGTATTGGGGCGCGGTGCATCACTGGGGCCATACGCTGCGCGTCGGCCAATCGGAAACCTACGGCACCGTCGAGGACTGCCTGCAGAACTGCGACATGATCGTGTTCTGGTCCGCCGACCCGGAATCCACCTCGGGCTCCTATGGCGCGCAGGAAGGAACCGTGCGCCGGCAATGGCTGAAGAATCCGAAGCTCGGCATCAAGGTCGTCCACGTCGATCCTTATTACAACGCCTCGGCGCAATTCCTGCCCGGCAAGTGGTTCGCGCCGCGGCCGACAACGTCCGTCGCCATGGGCATGGCGATCGCTTACGTCTGGATCAAGGAAGGACTCTACGACAAGGAATACGTGAAGACCCACACGGTCGGCTTCGACAAGTGGAAGGCCTATCTTGTCGGCGATGACGAGGACGGCATCGCCAAGACTCCCGAATGGCAGGAAAAGGAAACCGGCGTCCCGGCGAAGGACGTGCGCGCTCTGGCGCGCGAATGGGGGCGGAAGCGCGTCTATCTCGCACCCGGCGGCTGGGGCAATGGCCACGGCGGCGCCTGTCGCAACCAGACCGGAATCCAATGGGCGCGCGTGATGGTGTGCCTCTCGGCGATGCAGGGGCTGGGCAAGCCCGGCTGCAACATGGGCAATCTGCAATGGGGTTGCCCGATCGACTTCAATTTTTATTTCCCCGGCTATTCCGAAGGCGGCATGTCGGGTGATCTCGAGAACACGGCGATGCCGGTCGAGCTTTACCAGCGCATGCCGCAGCTTCCGACCATGAACTCCAATGGGCAGACGATCCCGCGTATCTGGATGCCGGAGGCGATCACCGAAGGCAAGGCGGAAGGCTATCGTTGGGTCGGCAAGTCGATCGAGCACCAGTTCGGAAAATTCATGTATCCGGCAGCCGGTCATTCGCCGGTGCATATGCTCTACAAATACGGCGGCTCGATCCTCTCGACGATGAACAACACCAATCGCTGGGTGAAGATGTATCAATCGCCGAACCTGGAGTTCATCGTCAATCAATCGATCTGGTTCGAGGGCGAAGCCAAGTTCGCCGACGTGATCCTGCCGGCCTGCACCAATTTCGAGCGCACCGATATCAGCGAATGGGCAGGGCTCGGCGGCTACGGCCATCACGGCCAGCAGCAGCTCAATCACCGCGTCATCATCTTTCAAGCGCCCGCCATTGAGCCGCTTGGCGAGTCGAAGTCCGACTTTTGGATCTTCAATGAGATGTGCAAGCCGCTCGGGCTGGCTAATTATTTTTCCGAGGGCTGCAACGAGATCGACTGGGTCAAGCGGCTGTTCCAGGCGTCTGACTTGCCGAAACGCATCTCCTGGAAAAAGTTCATCCGCAGAGGCTATTACGTCGTCCCGGCCGAGAAGGAAAAACTGCGTGCGCCGGTTTCCTTTCGCTGGTTTTGGGAGAACCGCAAGAAAGACGTGCCGGAGGCGCATCCGCTGCCGTCAGATTACACCGAGGAATATCTGCGTGGGTTGCAGACGCAATCGGGCAAGCTCGAATTCGAATGCAACAGCCTGAAACGGGTCAACGATCCCGAACGCCCGCCCATCGTCAAATACGATCCAGCGCCGGAGGGCACGCATTCCGCGGACTTTGCGCGATATCCGCTGCAAATGCTAACGCCGCATTCGAAATACAGCTTCCACACTCAGGGCGACGGCAAGGATTCCTTCCTGCTCAATATCCCGGATCATCGGGTGAAGGTGGAAGGTTACTATTATTGGATCATTCGCCTGAACGCCGACGACGCCGCGGCGCGCGGGATCAAGAAGAACGATCTAGTCAAAGTTTATAACGACCGCGGTGCGGTGATCTGCGCGGCGCTGCCGACGCAACGGCTGCCGCGCGGTGTCTGCCACGGCTACGAATCCTCGGCGATCTATGATCCGATGGGCGAGCCGGGCCGCTCGGTTGACCGAGGAGGGTGCCTGAATCTGCTGACGCCGCACAAATCGCAGACCAAGAGCACCCATGCGCTCGCAGGCGCTAATTCCTTGGTGCAAGTCGAACTGTGGGATCGGCGGACGGAACACGTTTCAGCAACGTTTGCGCAGATGGATCAGGATAAGGAGATCAAGCGTACGTTGCTGGAGGCGAATTTGGTCCCAGCCAAGTGAGCAGGACGTTGTCATGAAAAAATGGAACATGATCATCGACGTCGCCGAGTGCACCAACTGCAATCTGTGCACGCTTGCGGCGATGGACGAATATATCGGCAACGACTGGCCGGGCTACTCGGCGTCGATGCCGAAGCATGGGCATAAGTGGATCGACATCCTGCAAAAGGAACGCGGTCAGGTACCGATGGTGGACATCGCTTATGTGCCGACCATGTGCAACCACTGCGTCGATGCGCCCTGCGTCGCCAAAGGCGGCGGCGCGGTGAAGAAGCGCGAGGACGGAATCATCCTCATCGACCCGGAGAAGGCGAAAGGCCGCAAGGATCTGGTTGATGCCTGTCCCTATGGTCACATTTGGTGGAACGAGGAACGCCAAGTCCCGCAGGCTTGGACCTTTGATGCCCACCTGCTCGATCAGGGCTGGGACAAGACGCGCGGCCATCAATCCTGCCCGACCGGGGCCATGATCTCCGTCAAGGTCGAGGACGACGAAATGCAGCGCATGGCGCGTGACGAGCAACTCGAAGTCATGCGTCCGGAGCTGGGCACGAAACCGCGCGTCTATTATCGCAATCTCTGGCGCTATTCGACATGCTTCATCGGCGGAAGCATCGCGACCGAGGCCAATGGCGTTGTCGATTGCGTCGAAGGCGCGAAGCTGCGATTGCTCAAGAATGGCGCCTGCGTCGGCGAGACCACGAGCGACAACTACGGCGACTTCAAGTTCGATCGGCTGGACGAGGGCTCTGGCCGCTACATGGTGGAAATTGCCGCGCAGGATCGGCCGACGAAAACCATCGACGTCGATCTCGGAGTGAGCGTCAGTCTCGGTGAAATACGGCTCTAATCTGTCGTCATGGCCGGGCATAGCTGTCGAAGACGGCGTCGCTTCCACGACGCCTTATGTCCCGGCCATCCACGTCTTGCTTTGCTGGAAAACGAACGTGGATGCCCGGCATAAAGCCGGGCATGACGGAATGTTTGGAATCAGTTGCTCATGCTCGACCCTTCTTTGATCTTCCCCGCGCTCGGTCCACTCTACCAATCGCTCGCGCCTTTCAGCGAAGCGCTGCTGCGGATCGCCGTCGGTTTGTTGCTGGTGCCGCACGGGTTGCGCATGACTTTTGGTTTCTTTCCTGATACCGGCCTCGGCGTGCGCAATCTTTCCATGCTGGCGGCGCAGCTCGACCGCGACGGCTGGCGTCCCGGCAACCTGTGGGCGCCCCTCATCTGTGTGACGGAACTTGTGGGCGGACCGATGCTGGCGCTCGGCCTGCTCACCCGGCCCGTGGCAGCGGCGATTTTCGTCTTTCTATTGGTGTCGAACATCGAGCGCTGGCGCGTCGGCGGATATTTCTGGAACACCAAAGGCCTCGAATACACGTTATTGTGGACCATCGCCGCGCTTTATTTCGCCATCCATGGCGGCGGCTTATATTCGCTGGATCATCTTTGGATCGGCCGCGAAGTCTAATTAATCCGCGCCTGCCGGTTGCGCGGGCGGCGCTGGCTGCTACACTTTCCCCGATCTGGATCAATCGCCGTGCCGTCGAGCCCTGAGCAGGCTTCGGCATGGAGGAAGGCTTTCGATGGATGACGAGGCCCGGGCAACCGGCGGCCTCGACCGTGTTCATGATCCGGCTCCGCGACGGCGGCGCCGGTCGAACCGGCGACCGTACCATTCCCCCCAAGGCGCGGCGGAGGAGAGTGCCGCTCGTGCCGGCACGACCTATGCCGCCCTTGATCTTGGCACCAACAATTGCCGGCTGCTGGTTGCGCGTCCCGCGGGCGATGGATTTCGCGTCGTCGACGCTTTCTCCCGCATTATCCGTTTAGGCGAAGGCATGTCGGCATCGGGCCGCCTGAGCGAGGCGGCGATTTCCCGCGCCGTCGAGGCGCTTGCCATCTGCCGCGACAAGATGAAGAATCGTGCCGTCACACGGATGCGGCTGATCGCGACCGAGGCCTGCCGCTCCGCCGAAAATGGCGAGCATTTCCGGACGCGCATCGCGGAAGAAGTCGGCCTCGAGCTTGAAATTGTCGACCGCGAAACCGAGGCAACGCTGGCGGCGAGCGGCTGTACGCCGCTGTTCGATCCGAATGCGGACGGGGTGATCCTGTTCGATATCGGCGGCGGTTCTTCCGAGCTTGTCCGGCTTGGTCCCTCCCGCCCGACGCGGCGAGGACCGCCGCCTCCGACTATCCGGGATTGGACATCGATCCCGGTCGGCGTCGTGACGCTTGCCGAACGCCACGGCGGGGTAGCCGTCACCCGCGAAATTTACGAAGCCATGGCTGCCGAAGTTGCCGCCTTCGTCGACCGCTTTGCCGCCGAACAGGAGATTCCCCGGCTGCAGGGCCTGCATTTGCTCGGCACCTCGGGAACCGTGACAACGCTCGCAGGCATTCATCTGGAGCTGACGCGCTACGAACGCCGGCACGTCGATGGTTGCTGGATGAGCGACGATCAGATTTCTACCGTCATCGAGCGGCTGTTGGCGATGAATCATCAGGAGCGCGTTGCCAATCCCTGCATCGGCGCCGAACGAGCCGACCTGGTGCTTGCCGGCTGTGCCATCCTGGAAGCCATTCGCCGTGCCTTTCCCTGCCGGCGCCTGCGCGTGGCGGATCGCGGATTGCGCGAAGGCATGTTGGTGCAGATGATGCGCGCGGATGGCGTCTGGGGCCGTCCCGAGGAGGAAGCATGACCGCTTCCGGCGACAGCGGCCGCGGCCGCATGCTCAAGGTGCGGGTCAAGAAGGCGCGGGGGCGTTCGCTGTCATCCAAGCTCTGGCTCGAACGGCAGCTCAACGATCCCTATGTCGCGCGCGCCAAGCGCGACGGCTATCGCTCGCGGGCGGTGTATAAGCTCGCGGAGATTGACGATAAGCATCACTTCCTCAAGTCCGGCGCGAAGGTGGTCGATCTCGGCGCAGCGCCCGGCGGCTGGAGCCAAATCGCGGCGAAGCGCATTGGCGCGGCCGAGGGCAAGGGTCGCGTCGTCGCCATCGATGTCCTCGATATGGAGCCGATTCCCGGAGTCGATTTCCTGCATCTCGATTTTCTCGACGCGCAGGCGCCAGAGAAGTTAAACGGAGTGCTGGGCGGCCCCGCCGATGTCGTGCTCTCCGATATGGCGGCGAATGCCACCGGCCACCGGCAGACCGATCACCTGAAGATCATGGCGCTGGTCGAGGCGGCGGCGGATTTTGCCTGCGAGGTGCTGAAGCCGGGCGGCGCATTTCTCTGCAAGGTGATCCAAGGCGGCACTGAGGCGGCGTTGTTGGCTGGCCTGAAGCGCAATTTTTCCAGTGTGAAGCACATCAAGCCGGCGGCAAGCCGCTCGGATTCTGCGGAGCTATATTTGCTGGCAACCGGATTTCGCGCCAAAGCAGAGTGAGTGGAATGACGCTGAAGCTTGTCATCGGCAACAAGAACTATTCCTCCTGGTCGCTGCGGCCATGGATTGCCATGAAGGTGGCCGACATCCCGTTCCAGGAGCAAGTGATCCCGCTCTACGAAGCGGACTCGCCGAGGCAAATCCGCGAGCTTTCGCCGGCCGGTAAAGTCCCCATTCTCATCGACGATGACATTCGTGTTTGGGAATCGCTGGCCATCATCGAATATCTCGCCGACAAGTTTCCCGATGCGAAGCTGTGGCCGTCGGATGCGCAGGCGCGCGCCCATGCCCGCGTTCTTGCCGCCGAGATGCACGCGGGATTTTCTAACTTGCGCCGGCATTGTCCGATGAATGTCCGCCGGCCGGTGAAGCCTCGGGAACTCACGCCGGAAGTTTTGCAGGATGTGAAGCGTATCGAGGAAATGTGGAACGACAGCCGCGCGCGCTTCGGCAAGAACGGACCGTTCCTGTGCGGCGCCTTCGGCGCGGTGGATGCCATGTATGCACCAATAGTATCGCGGTTCCACACCTATAAGATTGAAGGGGGCGCGACAGCGCGCACCTATATGGATGCGGTTATGGCATTGCCCGCATGGACTGATTGGGCCGCCGCTGCGCGCAGTGAGGCATGGGTGCTGCCACATTGCGAGGTCGATTAGCGCAAAGTCTTCAAAGCAAATTCTTGCTGATCACTGTTTGTTACGTCTCCGGGATTCCACGGCTGTTTTATTCAGCAAAGCCGGAACCAATGTCAGCGACAGCAAGTATACCTGACAGCCGGATCATGGAGGCTGTCATGTCAACAATGAGCATGGAAACGCGTCACACTGCCGGCGCCAATACAAGGCAGTGGTGGGTTTATGTCCTACTAGGCGTGGTGTTTTTGGCGATGGGCATATTCGTCCTCGGCCATCTCGTCGCCGCATCCCTTGTCAGTGCCATCTTTTTCGGCGCGGCGCTCGCCGTGAGCGGCGCCTTCCAAACGGTGCATGCCTTGTGGGAGCGCGAATGGACCGGCTTCTTGCTCAGCCTGCTGATCGGCTTGTTTTATTTGGCGGGAGGCATTTTTCTCCTGGCGGACCCCATTTCCGCTTCTGCCGGGTTGACGCTGGTCATCGCGGCGATGCTGATCGTCTCAGGCGTGTTTCGGTTGGTCCTGGCCTACCGCCTGCGGCCAACGCATTGGACATTAGTGCTGTCAGGGGCCAGCGCCATTCTCGCCGGCGTGCTCATCCTCGCGGGATGGCCGGCAAGCGGGCTCTTTGTACTCGGGCTTTTCCTTGGCATTGACCTTCTGTTGTTCGGTGTCTGGTGGCTCTTCCTGGGCGCCGCGTTGAAGTCGGCGCGCGTGTCGCGCGTGTAACGCCCCGCCACTACTGACGAATTCGCGGTTAACTCCGTCCGCTGTGACATTCCTCCTGCGCGGCTGCCGGCGCGGCTTGCCACGCCATTGCCCCATTCTGTGCGTAACGCCTGGGGCGGGGAGGGAGAAATAATGAGCTAACGCTGGAGCTTGCCTGAATGCCCCGTTTACCTATTTTCATTGCCTCCATCCTTTTGACGACACTCATCACCGCCCACGCCCAGGGCCTCAAACCAGCATCTTCCGAGCCCGCGAAGCCCCTCCTCGACAACGAGCGGATGCGCGTTTCTGAGATACGGGTGGCGCCGCGCGCGAAGATAGGGCTGCCGAATCATCCGGATCAGTTCGCTTATCTTTTGACCGACGCGTCGCTGGTTTTTCTGACCCCGGGCAAAACTCCCTATCAACTCGAGTTCAAAGCCGGTGAAGCCACGTTGCTGCCGGCCCAATCCACCGAAGCGGCAAACGAAAGCGACAGGGAAGTGCGTGCACTTCTGGTCGAGATCAAGTCGGGGGCATCGGCGAAAGCCGCGGGACGCAGCAAGGGAAAAGGCAAGGCCTCAACCCGCGTGGCGACTAGCAAAAGCGGCGGCCCAGCTTCGCGCAAGACCAAGATGGCGGCAGCTAAGGGGCATTAGCAAAAGGCGGTTTCGTCACTTTGTTTGGTTGTATTAATGCATAGTGGCGCGGTTTCCGGTTAGGTAGACCGGAATAAGTGCCTGAAAGGAACGCCGCACATGCATACGATTTTCGTGATCGGACGCGTCCTATTCGTCTTGATTTTCATCGTGTCCGGGGCGCAAAAGCTTCTGGATATTCCTGGGACGGCGGCAATGATTGCTCCGGCGATCACGCTACCCGATGCGATGTCCGACATCACCACTCAGATTCAAGACGCCACCGGGCAACCTCTGCCGCAGCTCATGGCGATTGTCGCCGGCATAGTCGAATTGGTCGGCGGACTGCTGATCGCGTTTAACATCGGGACGCGCGGCGCGGCGTTGGTGCTTGCCCTGTTCACGATTGCCGCCACCTTCTATTTCCATGATTTCTGGAACATGGCGGGCGAGGCGCGCGCCAACAACATCGTTCACGCCATGAAGAACATCACCATGATCGGTGGTCTGCTGGTATTCTTCGTGTTGGGATCATGGCGTCCGCTGACCCGCAGCGAGCGGGTAGTCTAAAAGACGCTAACGCCTCTCGCGCAGTCACGCGCTTTTCCAGGTGACGAGCGTCACCTCTTGTTCCGCATCCAACATCTGCGCCGGCCCGGGTTTCAGGCCGTGGCTTTGCAGTAGATCCTCCGGACTGCGCGCCGGAACTTCCGGGAAGACGGGCCGCCCGCCCGGCAGACGGGCGCGCTCGGCGCGCGTCAGATGAAATACGTCGTAACCAATGTCGAGAAACAACCCGAAGACATCGGTGCCGCCAATAATCGCGAGAACGCCGCTTGTTAGGCCAAGTCCGCGCCAAGCTTCGTCAAAAGTAGCTCCTGCCGGATTCCACAATAGCGCTTTCGGATTTTCCGGATGGGGCGCCAGCGCCGGGATTCGGCGGGTCACGATCAGGCGGCGGCGATTTTTTGCGCTCGGTCCGCCTTCGTGCGAATGGCGCCCGTGCACGACCACATCAGCTAGATCAAGGGAGCCGTGAAAAAAGCGCTGATCGGCTTCGATCTTGAGGGCTGCCGGCATGACGCCATCGGCGTCCGCAAGCATGCCATCGGCGGATATGATGGCATAGGCTTCGATGTGGTAAGGGCGCGTCATGGTCAACATTGTCGCCGCCGCCATGCGACGACGCAATGCCTCATCGATTACGATGCCGTGGGGCGTCGTGTTAGCGGCTACTACGAGCTAGATCGCGGCCGCTAAAGTCTACGTCAGTCCCCGCTGATGGTGCGTACGACGCTGTTCACGGGGCGGGCGCTGACGGTGTTGCCGCCGAACTCCTTCGTGATCGCCTCGTCATATTCGGCCAAGGTCTTCACCGGCTCCTTCGCCTTCACGTGGACGATCTTATAACCGCCGGCCTTTAGCTGACTCAGCAACTCAGGCAGCGCCAGCGAAGTCGCATGCTGGAAATCGTGCATGAGCACGATGCCTTTGCCGTTCTTTGTCAGCTTCGCCATCAGCGACTTGATGATCTGGTCGGGCTTGTGAATTTTGAAGTCAAATGAGTCCATGTCGGTGGAGAAGATGCCGATGTTCCGCTCGGCGAGATAAGCCAGCATTTCCGGCGGTTGCCGCAGCGCCGGGAAACGGAAGAAAGAGGCCTCCGGCTGTCCCAGTGCGGCGCGCACGGCGCTGATGCCCTTCTCGATCTCGTCTTTCGGCGTGAAATCCCTGACTTCGAACTTGCCGTTGCCGACCGGCATTCTGCCGCGCGTCTTCGAAAGATCCTGGTGCGACCAGGTATGCGAACCGACGGTATGTCCGGCAGCAAAGACCTGCTTGAGTATTTCCGGATGCCACATCGCATGGATGCCGATGGGGAAGAACAGCGCCTTGGTGCATTGATCCGCCAGTGCCTTGAGCACCGCGGGCGTATTGCCGGGCCAGGGGCCGTCGTCGAAGGTCAGCACGACCTCCTTGTCACGCAGGAAGTCATACTGCTTGAAATGCTCGAAGCCGAAACCCGGGCCGCCGGTGGTGTCGATCTCGACCACGCGGGCGACCCCGAGCGCATTCGGATTGGCGCATGTGGTGTCAACCTTAGCGGCCGCGGGCGTAGCTGCTGCTGGCGCGCTTGGAGCTGCTGGCGCGTTCGCAACTGGGGGTGCATTCGGAACCGCTGCTGGGCTCGGAGCCCTCTGGGTTTGGGCGCTGACAAGCGCGACCAGAGACACCGATATTGCCAAGGTATAAGCCGCAGCAAGACGCATCATTTCCTCCATTCCGCGAGACTGCGGGTCAAAGCAAGCTCAAGCCAGGCGCCGAATTGCTCGGGCTAGACGAATCTATTCACACCACCTTGGCACAAAATGCGGCCAACCGGCCAGTCCGGGAGCGTGCGGCTGCCGAGAGACACGCCTGACGTTAGCCCGGTAATTGCGGCGTTTTGGCGCTCAGGGGGCGTTATGCCGCCGATACGAATTCCTTCGTAATGGCGGCAATCACACGCGCATCGGTCGGCTCGATTTCCGAGGAGAAGGCGGCGGCGATGCGGCCGTCGTGCGCGACCAGATATTTATGAAAGTTCCAACGCGGGGTATCGAGCGGGCGCTCGGACGCCGCCCATTTATAGAATGGGTGCATGCCCGGTCCCTTTACCTGCACTTTCGCCGTCAGCGGGAAGGTAACGCCATATTCCTTGTGCGCAGTCTCCAGAATATCCGCGGCGGTACCGGGTTCCTGCCCGCCGAAATCGTTGGACGGTATGCCGATGATCAGCAGTCCCTTGTCGCGGTAGCGCGTCCACAACTCCTGAAGCCCGGCATATTGGGGCGTATAGCCGCATAGCGACGCCGTATTGACGATCAGGATCGGCTTGCCTGCGTGCTCAGCCAGGCGGATGTCGGCGCCTTTGAGACCTTTGAACGAGAAAGCATAGGCTGTGATCCGGCTCATGGACGGCGATTGTGCCCGCGCAAGCGCGGGCGCTGCAAGCGCGCCAGCAAGAAGGGCGAGAAGCTGTCGGCGATTACTGAGGGCAGGGTAATTCATAATTTGGCCGGCGTTCCCATGAAGTCGCGTTTGCCGATCTCGACTCCGCAATGGCGCAGGATATCGTAGGCGGTCGTGGTGTGGAAATAGAAGTTCGGCAGCGCGTTATGCAGCAGCAGCGACTGCCCGGTGAAGGTGCGCTCGCCGCTGGAAAATGCGATCTTGATTTCCTTGTCGTCGGTGCCGTCGACCTGAGCCGGTTTCAAACTTGCCAGAAAAGCGATCGTCTTCGCGATGCGTTCCTTCAATTCAGGCAGGGTCGTTTCCGTGTTCGCCATGTCGGGCGAGGTCACGCCGGACAGAAGGCCGCTGACCCGGGCGGCGTGCTTGGTCGCTTCTTGGACCTGCCGCACCAGCGGATACATGTCCGGATAGAGCCGCATGTTCAGCAATACGGGCGGATCGATCTTCCTCGCTTCAGCGAAGGCCGCGGCCTTGTCCAGATTGGCGGAAAGCGCGGTTAGGTGTTGCACGAAAACCGGAACCGACACGGTGTACATGGAAATCGTCATTGATTGGCGGCCCCTAAGTGCGACGCAATTCTATGGCGGAATCTTAGCGTGCTTTCGCGCTATGTGATAGCGCCTCGCCGCACTCTTGTTTATCTGAGCTTAGACGGAATCTAAGGGTCCTGGCCGCCGGATCTGTCGCTGCCAAGCTCGCTGTGTTTGGCGATCTCGGTTTCGGTACGTGTAGGGAGCGGCCGCTTGCCGGGGCGATTATCGCGCGGCGTCCCGTTATCCGTATCGCCATCTGTCGCTGTCTTATTGCCGACGCTCGACTGTCCTTTTCCCATCGCGGCTTTCCCTATGCGTATTCGTCAGACCCCTGGACCCACAGAAACGATTGGATGTCGATCATGTCGCGCGGGCGCAGGTCGCGCAGATCACGGCGCACTGTGCGGGCGAAATCGAGCAGGTTCGCATAGGTGCTCCATGACGGCCGCGAGTGATAGCGGAAGTCGAAGCCATAACGGCGGGCGGCCTCGCGGGTAACATTCGGTTTGAGAAAAATGTGCGTCTCGGGCTGTGCGATGAATCCGAAAATCGTCACCATCGGCCAGGTCAGCACGCGTGTCTGCCGGCGCGGCAGCGCTCCGATGACTTCGCACCAGCGCTCGAACCTTTTCTCCATTTCGCCGGCGCCGTGCAGGAAATCATGGAGGCCGGTGGAAAAAGCCTGCGCCCCCGCGGGGGACTTCACCGCATCGCGTAGCGCCATCTTCTCGAAGGAAAAAAGCAGATTGGTGCGCGACTCGATACCGACGGCAAAGGCGGCAATTTCCGCATATTTGCGGTCGCGCAGCAGTCGGCGAAAGTCGGTGCGGTTGAGGGCGGCTTCCCAGCGCTCATGCGCCTGCCACTTATAATCGCGCTCCCAGGCCAAATAGGTTTCGTCGCGAAAGCCCTTAGGAAAGACGCGGAGAAACTTGCGGCGACAGCGCAATGCCCCTGGTAAAGTTTTTGTGGATGTGGCGCTTGGTGCCGGCGGACGACGTGCGGCCGAGGCAATCGGCATCGGCAGCTTGCGTGCGCTACGCAACGTTGCCCGCGGAATTACGTCTACTTTGGTTCGTGCCGGTGCCATGACCGAAGTCAATGCACGCGTAAGGCGGCTTGTTCCCCGCCCTATGTGATTAGCGTAAGTTGGCGGGCCCCGAGCCCAGGAGGACAGTGTGAAGAAAAAGCCCGCCGCTAAAAAGCCCACGCTCGATACCGAAGCCATGACCGCCGCGATCGCGGGCTTTCTCGCTTGTCATGTGTTGACGCTTAAATTTCTCACGCAGGAGGGAATTATCGATCCCGAGCGGCTGGTGCCGTTTCTGCAGAATGCCATCGAAGAAATGCGGCCGGGGCTCGCCGACCCGCGCTCACTCTTTGTGCTGAATCAAATCGTCAATGCTTTGCGAATGCCCGCCGCAAGCGGCTTGCAGTGACAGCGCCCTAATTGTGACACGGAACTACGATCCGATCCCGGCGTTGAATAGGCCGACCGCCTCGCACGGACCGCTAAAGCAAAGCCTTGAGAAAAGGCGTCTAGGGGAAGCCACGTGTTTGCGTTGCGCCATATATTTCCTGCTTTTGAGCGTCCCGTCGCAGAGCCGCACTACGTGCATATAAAGCCGCGCCGGAGCGGTCTGGCATTGAAGATCGCCGGTGTTCTGGTGGCGGGCTTGGCCTGCGCCATCGCACTGACGCCGCCGGATACTTCGAATTCTTCGGAATCTGCCGCCTCTCCCGTCGTTGTTGCCAGCGCAACGGAAGGCGCGCAACCGCAAAAGCCCGTTGCGGTCGACGCAACTCCGACACCAACACCGGAGAAAGCCAAGCCCGCGAAAACCGCTGCGGCTTGTGGCCAAAGCACCGCGCGTAAAGACTGTGTGGCGGCGAGGGCGGCTAAGGCCGCGTTGCTTGAGGCGCCGCAGGAGACATCGCCTTCCTCGCCTTCGCCTGTTGTTGCGTCCGCCGTTGAGCCCGCGGCAAATATCCCTGCGATCACTGCTCCAGCCGCCGCAACCGAGGCGTTGGCGGCGGCCGAACCTGTCGCTACCGCAGCGCCGGCCAATACGCCGTTCCGTACTGCCGCAAAGAAGAAGACGGCTGTGGCGGCGAAGAAGCCTCGCTATCCGGACGACCTCCTGGTCGAGCGGTTGGTGCGGGTCTATGACCGAATCCTGCCCGACGGCCGGGTTGTTTCGGTGTATCGGCGTGCCAGCGGCGGCTACGAGAGCGGCAGCATCACCTATGGCGAGTATCGCCGCGCGTCGGCTGCGCCTCTGGATCGGCCGCGTTATTTCGGCCTGCAATAGCGTCTTCCGGCAACGAATGATGTTGATGCGCGGCCGCCTCCGGCTCTAGATGCGGCCGGAGATATTGATGCGCCTATTCGCGGTTGGTTTCATCGTTCTCACACTGCTCGGAGGCGCATGGAGCGCCAGGGCCGCGACGCTCAACGTTGTGGCACTCGGGGCCAGCAACACGGCGGGCCGGGGCCAAGGCGCGCATCCGGGCGGCGTTGACCGCAATCAGGCTTATCCCGCAAAGCTCGAAGCCCTATTGCGGGCGAAAGGCTACGATGCGCACGTCGCCAATGCCGGCATCGCCGGCGACACCACCGGCGGGATGCTGCGGCGGCTGAATTCAGCGGTGCCGGACGGAACCCACGTGGTCATTCTGCAGACCGGCGGCAACGATGCGCGTCAAGGCAAGGACGATGCCGGCGCCAATACGGCGCAGATCACCAGCAAACTCCAAGCCCGCGGCATCAAGGTGATCCTGTTGGATCGGATCAGCGCTTACGCGCCCAAAAGCGCGCGCGATCCTGACGGCCAGCACTACAACGCACGGGGCCACGCCGCGATTGCCGCCGGCTTGCTGCCGCAGGTGATCGCCGCGGCGGGGAGATAGCCTTACTTTTTTTCGATGGAGACACCGGCCGGGCCGATGTTGAGCTGCACGCCCTTCGGCTCCTTGCGGTCCTGATAGAGCTGATAGCTCAGCACGGCGGTGGCGACGACAAGGCCGCCCATGATGAGATAGAGCAGGTTGCGGTTAAAGGGCATGACGGCGTCCCTGGCCAATGTGCGGATCGCACGGGCTGAAGTTACTTCTTTTTTCCCTTTACGACCGGGTTCTTCGCCGCCGCCTCGCGGTCGGCGGCTTCCTTGGCCTCGCGCAGCCCCTTCAGGCGCGCGGTTTTCTCCCGCGTCGCCCGCACCGAAGTCTCGTATTCGGTCAGCGCCAGCTTGCCGTCACGGGCCTGTAATTCCTTGCGCTTGAAGCTTGCTTCGGCGCGCGCCTGCGCTTCCTCTTTGGCGGATTTTGCCATCGTTTCCCCCTCAGCCAGCGCGGTCAAAAATGGTCCGCCGCGTAGCTACACCGCAATACCGCGAATCTGCTCCAGCATAGCTGAGCGCGGGAAAGTGAGCCACCTTATCCACGCAGCGCTTGCCTGCCCGGCGAATGGGTTGAATCATGGGTTGTCTAGCATTGGAGGGTCCGAATGAGCCGAACCCTGGTGAAGCCGCGCGCCAAAACGCGGCCGAAAACCCAGCGGCCGCCGCTGTGGAAAGTCATCCTGCTCAACGACGACTTCACGCCGCGCGAATTCGTGGTGATGGTGCTCAAGGCGGTGTTCCGCATGAGTGAGGACGAGGCCTATAACGTGATGATGACCGCGCATCGCAAGGGCGCCTGCGTGATCGCCGTCTATACCAAGGACGTCGCCGAGACCAAGGCAAAGGAGGCGACGGAGCTGGGCAAGAGCAAGGGCTATCCGTTGTATTTCACGACGGAGAAGGAGGAGTAGGGGGCTCAGCAGCCGAGACGCCGGCGGTTGGCGCGCACGGCGCGGCGATAGGGGGTATGCGCCCGGCGCGTGGCTTTGTGGAAACCCTGGCCCAAGGCCAGCGCCGCGGCAAAAGCCATCTGCGATTCGCCGAAGGCCAGCATCTTCTCGGAGATCATGCGCTGCGTCTCGGCGGCGGTTTTCGGGCTGCCACCGGCGAGCATCAGCATCCGCGTCGTCATCACGCTTTGCACGTCGGCGCCGAACCGCATCGATTGCAGCCAAGAATTGAAGATGTTCATCGCAGAGACGGCCCTCCGGGGCGTGGGTTTGTGACGGCATACCTTAATGCAGCGGTGACCGGATCGTTCCCGGCCCATCAAGCGGTGGTGCGAGCCGCAGCGTCCTTGTGCTAGCATAGGCCCGAAGCCGCGACGCTTCCAAACAATCACCGTCACAGGGAGAAAGCTATGCGTATGCGCGGATCGATGCTCACGGTTGCAGCTTTGGCGATGCTGGCGAGCGCGCCGGCGGTTGCGCAGGAATGGCCAAGCAAGCCGGTGACGCTGATCTCGCCCGCCGCCCCCGGCAACAGCCCGGACGTGATCACGCGCATCATTGCCGACCGCCTGACGCAATTGTGGAAGCAGCAGGTGGTCGTGCTCAACCGGCCCGGCGCGGGCGGCTTGCTCGCGGCGCAGGCGGCCGCCGGCGTCGATAAGGACGGCTACACGCTCTACGCCACGCAGGCATCGAGCTTCAACGTGTTGCCGGTGGAGCAGGAAGGCAAGATGCAGGTGAATCTGCAGAAGGATTTCGTCTCCATGGGCTTTTTCGGCGAACAGCCGATCGGGCTCGGGGTGCACAAGGACAGTCCGGCCAAAACCGTTGCCGAGCTGATCGCGCTCGCCAACAAGACGCCCGACGGCATGTTCTTCGGTGCCACCAATCGCGGCGGCCAGGCGCATCTGACCGGCGAGCTGTTCCGCGAACGCTCCAAGGCGAAGATTGAATTCGTGCATGCCTCGGGCGCCGCGGTCACGCTCAACGACGTGATCGCAGGCCGCATCCCGATCATGTTCGAGGCGCTGGCAGGGCTCGACCCCGGCATCCAGAGCGGCGACGTGCGCCTGCTCGGAATTGCCGCGGCGAAGCGCCTGCCCAACATGCCGGAGTTGCCGACGCTTGCGGAGACGGTGCCCGGCGTGGTCTCGAGCGGCTGGATCATCTTGATGGCGCCGACGGGCACGCCCGACGCCATCATCCAGAAGGTCAATGCCGATGTGCGCAAGGTGACCGCGATGCCCGACGTGATCGCGCGCATGCAGCAGCTCGGCACCTATAGCCGCGACCTCACGCCGGCGCAGACCGACGAATTCATCCGCGGCGAGGAGAAGCTGTGGTGGCCCATCGTGCGCGCGTTGAAGGAGAAGCAGGGGTGAGGGAAGCGGTGGTTTGATTTTCATGGCTCCGATCAGGATTTCAAACAGCGATGAACTTCTTCCGGCCTCATGGTGAGGAGCGTCCGCAGGACGCGTCTCGAACCATGCAGGCCGCCCTCGTCCTTCGAGACGGCGGCTTCGCCGCCTCCTCAGGATGAGGGCGGAGCAGCCAACGCTCCGCCGGCCCAATTCTTTGCGGCGCGGGCGGCGCCGTCTCTTCCTTCCTGCCCCCGAAAAAACCGGGGGAGCGGGGCGCCGAGCGGCGCACCAAACAATCCACGCCTGGCGAGGCGCGGCGTGCCCTTGGCGAAGGGCACACGCCTCTCGGCGCTCCACCGCGGCGATTTCGGGCTTCGGGACCGTGCTTCTGGGGCGCGAACGGCGGACTCTTCGCCCACCTTATCCCGCGGCTTTCGCCGCGTTCGTCCGGCCCCGTCCAGCCATCGAAGGCAGAGCCCCGTAGTGGGCCCGGACGGTTACCCGAGGCCTCCCGAGTGCGTGGCTGCGAACCACGCCCGCGGGCGCCGCACCAGCCGGCGCCGGGTTTACTCGGTTCCGGCCCACTCAAGTCGCTCCGCCACCAAGACGCCTCTAGATGGCGCCCCCGACGAGCAAGGCGAGACGTGCATATATTCCTATAGGAATAAAGTCAAGAACTATGTTTCGAGGCGGGAATCGGCGGCGGATGGCGAGAGTCCGCGTGTCGCGAACGAAGGAGCAAAGCCGCGCGTCAGTTTGATTTTCTTATGCTCTCTTCTGGTCGGCCACCTCGAAATGACCGATCTGGTCGGCTCGGGCTTTCTTGAATGAGGTACGATCGGTCACGCGCGTTACATAGGCCTCGGTCGCCGGCCGGTCGCCGAAAGCGCGAATCTCTGAAACGCGCAGCACATCCGCCATCAACAGGTCTGCGACGGTGAAGCGCCCCGCGGCGAGCCATTCTTGCTCGCTCAGCACTCTTTCCATATGGCCGAGGCGACTGCCCATCCAGCCGGTAAGATTATCGTTCTCGCCGCCGGTGATCTTCAGAAACCACCACGGCACGGTGACCATCTCAATCGAGTTGAGCGCGGCGATCGTCCATTGCAATGTTTCCGCTTCTCCAACCGGATCGCGCGGCATCAGCTTGTCGCTTTTCCAGGCCAGATGCAGCAGTCCAGCACCGCTTTCGAACATCTCCAGGTCTCCGTCCTTCAAGAACGGGACCTGGCCAAATGGCTGATGCGCCAGATGATTGGTCTCGCGGCCATCGAATGGGATCGTACGGACTGCGTAGCTGAGACCAGCTTCCTCACACGCCCATCTCAGCCTTAGATCGCGCACGAAACCACGCGGGCCTTCAGGAACCCAGTCGTAGGTCCAGATGGTCAGTTCGCTCATGGCAGCGCGCCCTTCCTGTATCCGTTGAGGGAAACAACTCCCCGTTCGGGACTGACGTTCCAGCCAATCATCACTACCGTTTTGGCTGCGTAGTTTGAAGCCGCGCAAATGGCGGAATTCATCCCCAGCGAGGCCTATTGTGCGCGCGGTTGAAGGCGAAGCAGGGGTGACAGTGAGGACGGGCGACGCTGACGCGCCACCGCGCATTTCCACAAGACTCGACACGTACATCAGTCCTCTTGTAGCCCCGGAATGTCATGACCGAAGATTCGTCGCTTCTCATCCAAATACTTTGCAATATCAGGATCGTCGAAACCGCATAGCAAGGCTGTCTTGCAACGATCTTTAGGCCTTGGCCGCAAAGCGATTTCTCTTTCTCAGGATTGTTGGATAGTAACACGATGGGCCTATTGCCAGCGAGAAACCGAATAACATCTGCGGCACCAGTATATGATCGTGAATCAACGCTGATGTTGAGCTCTCTGCAAGCGGTTATGCTGTCGATTCCGCGCAATTGCTGCAGACGAATTGCTTTGAATTTCAACTCCAATCCCATCCCACGGCCTTCATCATAGTAGTAGATAATTATTCCTTCCTCCCGAGAAATAAGGCCGAGAGAGCTTATTAGCTGCAGAGCACAATCACAGTCTTGCGACTGAAAAGCTTCGCTAAATAAACAAGAACTTTGCATGCGAACAAGAATGGAGGCAGCGATATCTTTGCCTTTGATCGAAGAGACCACCATGCCATCTCTGCCCTGCTCTCCGGGTCCGACACGGCTATTTGAACTGAGATGATAAGCTTTAAAGGACCCGAATCCGGTCTTCAGATCAATGGGATCACTAAGGGCTGTGGTCATTTGCTTTTTATATTGCGCGTACTGTCGCCTTATCGGCCAGCAAATAGTCGATGTATGAGTCAGCTTGCGCAGAAAAAGGCTCAATGGCCGAATTGCGCAAAAGCATATGAGGCGTGTCTGCGCGAGCTATATCTTTAGGCCCAAGATTAGGCAGATACGGTGCATAGATCAAAAGACCATTTTGCTTTCTATCTATGGCGATCGCAGCGAAGTGTGGAAGAGCGGAATAAAGCCACACCTCAAAAAGTGGATTGTCGACGCGTGCAGAAAAATGAGACAGATTTTCAATTGATCCGACAGTCTTTGTGAGCAGATCGGCCTCATTTCTTTGTTCTGCGTATTGCTTCGCGACATCTGAATCGGGATTGAGGACTAGACAAACATACCGAATCCCTCTTTCCAAAACACTTATCACCGCGTTTCGATAGTAACTAGGACGTTTCCCCGATACCAAATAGTGGGAACACGTCGATAGCGCTGTGCCCAAATCGACGACTTCGAAATTGGCACCAGAAATAATTTGAGATTTTTCACTCTCGCTATAACGCCTGGATAAAAAGCTTATAGCCTTCGAATCTGAAATGGGAATTTTGGTAACCCAATCCATTGTGACGTCCCGAGCGGGTCGCTCCGAAAACGCAAATGTCTTTCGACTTTCGAATTCGAAGGGGAGCTCGTAAAATCGTCTCTGGATTTCGATGGGGCACTGTTCAAAAATGTCCCTTGAAATAGTCACCGTGTCGTAGGGCGTGGCTACTTCCAAGTGAGCTACAAAGTTTAAATCCTTGGAGTGGATCGAGCCTTGTCGATCAAAATCGGTATAACGCATCGTTCCTTTGTGAACAGCGGCACGTATCTTGAAATCCCCGTTCGCATTGAGTTTTTTGAGAGTTTCTCGCAGCGGCGCTAGTTTTCGCGTTAGGATGTTGCATGCGGATTCAATCGCCGTTTTAAGTGCCCGACTTTCCTCCTGTGCGTCATATATAACACACAGTCCGCCGTCTCCGGCCCAGCCCCAAAATTGAGAGTACATACATCCATTGAGTTTGCGTGCCTCATCGACCTCGGCACGAACCGATGACTCAAACGCGTCGAAGAAACGTTCTACGATATCTGTGGTATTGCGAGCGACGATTGACGAATGACCTGCCGCATCGATCTTGAGAAAATAGACGCCCTGATAATCGCGATTAGTTTCAAAACTAAATGTTTGGGACTTTTTGCTACGCATAGTGTGATCCAATTTTCGGAGGAAGCCACGAGGTTATACAACCTACGACGCCAGCGAGGATACACCTTGCGCTCTGTCATTAGACAGAACGCAGCTTAGAGCTATTGGGTCGCTATCTGAGACGGTATGCGTAGACTTGTGGTTTTCAAAAAAAAGCGGCCTTTCGGCCGCTCTTTGAAGTCGTGAATGCCCGGGTCAAGCCAGGGCATGACGAGAATGGATCAGCTACACCCCGTGGTTCCGCCACACGTATCGCACTTCAGGCACGTGCCGTTGCGCACCAGCGTAAAGTTGCCGCATTCGCCGCACATCTCGCCTTCGTAGCCTTTGGCCTTGGCTTCGGCGCGGCGTTCGGCGGCGGCGGCTTTGCCGGTCGGGCGCGCTTCCGGCTGCGACCAGGGAAGCTGTTCGAGCTTCTCCGTGGGCGAGAGCTTCGCCGCCGGTTCGGCTTTCAGCGCGGTGGCGGCGCTGCCGTGCAGCGCGGTGACGTTCGACAATCCACCCTGGCTCTCCCCCACAAGCGAGGGCGACGAAGAGCCGCCGCCGGCAATGACGCCGAGGCGATCGGTGCGCGAGCGCGTCAGGCCCTTGGAGACGTAGCGCGCCTCCGACTTCGGTCCTTCCTTGCCTTCCTCGACGCCCTTGCCGAGCGCGTCGAAGCCCGACTCGGTCGGGTCGACATGGGCGAGGTCGAAACGGCCCAAGTAAGAGATCGCCAGCTCGCGGAACACGTAATCGAGGATCGAGGTGGCGTATTTGATCGAGTCGTTGCCCTGCACCGGACCCTGCGGCTCGAAGCGGGTGAAGGTGAAGGCGTCGACATATTCCTCCAGCGGCACGCCGTATTGCAGGCCGAGCGACACCGCGATGGCGAAGTTGTTCAACAGCGAGCGCAGCGCCGCGCCTTCCTTGTGCATGTCGACGAAGATCTCGCCGATGCGCCCGTCCTCGTATTCGCCGGTGCGCAGATAGAGCTTGTGACCGCCGACCACGGCTTTCTGCGTGTAGCCTTTGCGGCGGTCGGGCAGCTTCTCGCGGTCGCGCATGACGACGATGCGCTCGACGACTTTCTCCACCATCTTCTCGGCGAGCAGGGCGGCGCGCGCGGCGGCCGGACGCTCGATGAAAGCCTCGATGTCCTCTTCCTCTTCCTCGTCGGCGATGAGCTGCGAGCTGAGCGGCTGCGAGAGTTTCGAGCCGTCGCGGTAGAGCGCGTTGGCTTTCAGCCCGAGCTTCCAGGACAGCAGGTAAGCCGACTTGCAATCCTCGACGGTGGCCTCATTCGGCATGTTGATGGTCTTGGAAATGGCGCCGGAAATGAAGGGCTGCGCCGCCGCCATCATCTTGATGTGGCTCTCCACCGAGAGATAGCGCTTGCCGGTGCGGCCGCAGGGATTGGCGCAGTCGAACACCGGATAATGCTCGGCCTTGAGATGCGGCGCGCCTTCCACGGTCATGGCGCCGCAGACGTGGATGTTGGCGGCTTCGATCTCGCGTTTGGTGAAGCCCATATGCGCCAGCACGTCGAAGGAGGGCGAGGCGATCACCTCGGCGGGCACTTTGAGCTGGTCGCGCAGCAGCTCTTCGCCGAGCGTCCATTTGTTGAAGGCGAACTTGATGTCGAAAGCGGTGGGCAAAGCCTTCTCGACGATGGCGATGGCCTCGTCGGTGAAGCCTTTGGTGCGCAGCGTCGAGTGGTTGATGCCGGGCGACTGGCCGAGGCTGCCGTGACCGACCGCGTAGGCTTCGATCTCGGCGATTTCGGCGACCGTATAGCCGAGCGTGCGCAAGGCTTCCGGCACGGCGCGGTTGATGATCTTGAAATAGCCGCCGCCGGCCAGCTTCTTGAATTTCACCAGAGCGAAGTCGGGCTCAATGCCGGTGGTGTCGCAATCCATCACCAAGCCGATGGTGCCGGTGGGCGCGATCACCGAGGTCTGGGCGTTGCGGTAGCCGTGTTCCTCGCCGAGCTTCAGCGCGCGATCCCAGGCGCGGCGCGCATGTTCGATCATCTTCTGCTCGGGGCAGGATTTGTGGTCGAGCGGGACCGGCGGCGTCGCGACTTTCTCATAGCCGGTGCGTTCGCCATGCGCCGCGCGGCGATGATTGCGGATCACGCGCAGCATGTGCTCGCGGTTTTTCTTGGAGCCGGGGAAGGGGCCGAGCTTTTGCGCCATTTCCGCCGAGGTCGCATAGGACACGCCGGTCATGATCGAAGTCAGCGCGCCGGCAATGGCGCGGCCCGCATTGGAGTCGTAGGAAATGCCCGACGACATCAGCAAGCCGCCGAGATTGGCGTAACCGAGACCGAGCGTGCGGAATTCGTAGGAAAGCTGCGCGATTTCCTTCGAGGGGAACTGCGCCATCAGCACGGAGACTTCCAGCACCACGGTCCATAGCCGGACCGCGTGTTCGTAATTCTCGATGTTGAACTTCTCCGTCGCCGGATCGCGGAAGGTGAGCAGGTTCATCGACGCCAGATTGCAGGCGGTGTCGTCGAGGAACATGTATTCCGAGCACGGATTTGAGGCGCGGATCGGCCCGGAGGCGACGCAAGTGTGCCAGTCGTTGACGCTAGTGTGGAATTGCAATCCGGGATCGGCGCAGGCCCAGGCGGCGTGACCGATCTTTTCCCACAACTCGCGCGCCTTCACGGTCTTGGCGACTTTGCCGCCGCGGGTGCGGTTGATGAGATCCCAGCTGCCGTCAGATTCCACCGCCTTGAGGAATTCGTCGGTGACGCGCACGGAGTTATTGGAGTTCTGGCCGGAGACGGTCAGATAGGCCTCGGAATCCCAGTCGGTGTCGTAGACCGGGAAATCGATGTCCTTGTAGCCCTGCTTGGCGAACTGGATCACCCGCTTGATGACGTTGTCGGAGACGTTGTTGCGCCGCGCCGCCTTGATCTCCCGCCGCAGCACGGGATTCTTCTCCGGGTCGAAGCAATCGTCGCCCGAGCCTTCGCAATTCACGCAGGCCTTCATGATGGTCTTGAGGTGACGCTGATTGATCTTGGAGCCGGTGACCAGCGCTGCGACTTTCTGCTCCTCGTTCACCTTCCAATCGATGAACTGCTCGATGTCGGGATGGTCGGTGTCGACGATCACCATCTTCGCGGCGCGGCGCGTGGTGCCGCCCGACTTGATCGCGCCCGCGGCGCGGTCGCCGATCTTCAAGAAGCTCATCAGGCCGGACGAGCGTCCGCCGCCGGATAGCTTTTCGCCGTCGCCGCGCAGGCGGGAGAAATTGGAGCCGGTGCCGGAGCCGTATTTGAACAGGCGCGCCTCGCGCACCCATAAATCCATGATGCCGCCTTCGTTGACGAGATCGTCGCTCACCGACTGGATGAAGCAGGCATGCGGCTGCGGATGCTCGTAAGCCGTTTTGGATTTCGTCAGCTTTCCGGTCTGGAAATCGACGTAATAGTGGCCCTGGCTCGGGCCATCGATGCCATAGGCCCAATGCAGGCCGGTGTTGAACCATTGCGGCGAGTTCGGCGCCGCGATCTGCAGCGCCAGCATGGCGCGCAATTCGTCGTAGAAAGCTTGCGCATCCTTGTCGCTGTCGAAATAGCCGCCCTTCCAGCCCCAATAGGCCCAGGTGCCGGCGAGGCGATCGAAGACTTGCTTGGCTGAAGTCTCGCCGATCATGCGCTCGGCTTCCGGCAGTTCCGCCAGCGCTTCCGCGTCGGGCACCGAGCGCCAGAGGAAGGAGGGGACGGTCTCTTCCTCGACCTTCTTCAGCCGGGCGGGGACGCCGGCTTTGCGGAAATACTTCTGCGCCAGGACATCGGACGCCACCTGCGACCAGAAGACCGGCACCTCCACGTCGTCGGCGCGGAAGACCACGGAGCCGTCCGGGTTGCGGATCTCGCTCACGGTCAAGCGGAATTCGATCTCCGCGTAGGGAGATTGGCCTGCTTTGGTGTAGCGCCGGTCGATTTGCATCGTTTCTTGCCCCTTTTATTGTGCTCGCTGCCGTTCCGGGTTTGCCCGGCTCTAATCTAACGTCCCCTCAGCGATCCGGTACTGTTAGCCCGGACCTTTCTTCGTATTTTGTCGCCCGCCGGACGCAGGTCCGCGATGCGCCGCGGACCGATTTTGACCCGGCGGGGCGTGTCGCACTTCCTGTCTGGAGGCATCCGGAGGGACTAAAAACAACCCAACGCCGAACGACAGAAAGCTAGGCCGACTCCCCCGCGCCCGTCAAGAACTAGTACGAGAAACTGAATCAAACGCTAAATGTGGGGAGATTGGGGAAAGAATCGAGGTGCGCTGCGGCAAGTGTCGGAAATTTAGAGGGGATTCGGAAGGGGTCGCTGTCACACGCCTGTGGGCGGATTGTCATAATCGCCGGAACCTTGGCAAAAAATAAAAATATGCCCATCCCAAGGAAAAGACTTCGAGCGGACACTGCCTGGGGTAACCGGCTGGAAAAATGCCGCTGCGTGGTATGGGGCGACCTCCTGACGCCCGCTTTTAACGCGCTTTCGAGGGCTCCGGCCGATTCGCTCCGGCACGAAGAGAGAAGGCGGAAGATAATGCTGAAAATGCTCAGTGCCTTAGCGGTGCGGGAAGTGCTGGTCGCCGCCGGCGCCGATTTCACGCGCGACTCGGGCCATCAGATCGATTTTGAATTCGGCAC
>JAXDOR010000078.1:0-14185 GCA_034668825.1 Alphaproteobacteria bacterium
ACCGGCCGCGAACGCAGCACGGAACCGGTATGGGTGAGCCGTTTCAGCATAATGCGACGAAAGTCCACCGTCGTCTTTGGGCTGCCTTGAAACGCGATTTGCACAATCCGGCCTTCGACCGCGGCGGCTTCGTAATTGCGCTCGATGTAATCCCCACCCACCATGTCGAGTATACCGTCGGCGCCCTTGTCGTTCGTGGCCGCCTTGGTCGCGGCGACGAAGTCCTCGGTTTTATAGTTAATGGCGACGTCGGCGCCGAGCTTGCGGGCGGCTTCGCATTTCTCCGGCGATCCGGCGGTGGTGATGACCTTGCCGCCGAAGGCCTTGGCGAGCTGGATCGCCGTGGTGCCGATGCCGGAGGTGCCGCCATGAACCAGCAGCGTCTCGCCGCTTTTGAGCCCGCCGCGTTCGAAGACATTATGCCAGACGGTGAAGAAGGTTTCCGGAATCGCCCCGGCTTCCACCATGGACAGTTTTTCCGGCACCGGCAGCGCATGTCCCTCATGTGCCAGGCAATATTCGGCGTAGCCGCCGCCGATCACCAGCGCCATCACCCTGTCGCCGACTTTCCATCGGCTAGCATCGAGCCCCAGCGCCACGACCTCGCCGGATATTTCGAGCCCCGGAATGTCGGGCGCTCCTTTTGGCGGCGGATAGAGGCCTTGCCGCTGCATCACGTCCGGGCGATTCACGCCGGCGGCCGCGACCTTCACTAGGATTTCACCGGCACCGGGCGAGGGGACGGGCCGCTCCTCGGGGACAAGGACCTCGGCTCCGCCTGGGGCGCTGATGCCGATGGCGGTCATCCGTGGAGGCAGCGTGGTCATGCTCTGTCTCACCTTAACGAAACTGTCGAAGCCCTGCCCAAAGGGTTCTTTAGTAGGCCTTGCCGCATGTGACAACCGCCGCTCGCGCCGCTATTTTCGGAAGGCAACGGGAGCAGGGCGATGGCGCGGGACGACGAAGAACTGCCGAAGAAGAAAATTGCCCATGAAATCGGGCAGGACCTCTATCTGATTTCGGCCGAGGATCTTGCCGACCGGATCACCCTGCTTAAACAGGAAATCGCCCGGCTGGAGGCGGCCATGCAGAAGGCCGCAGCCTCGCGCAATATGGCCGATCAGTTTTTCAAGAAGTGAATTCGGCCCAAGTGCTTTAGACGCAGGGGATCGCCCCGTGATCTACAAAGTTGCAATTGGCCGCGGCCGCTTAACCTATTGTTAAGCTTTCTCGTTCATTACTCGCTTGTCCAACTTCTTGGATGCGAGTGGCTCCTGTCCACTCTGTTTGACGCCTCCCTGTTATCAACTTTTGAGCCGCCGTATGGCGGCTCTTTTTTATGTCCTGTGCCATTTCGGACCAGTCGGGCATCGCCCCGCCGCCTCGGCAACTATGTCTTCAGCTTTACCGGCCGGGTGCTGGACAGGTTGGCCACGCCGCGCCATGCTGCCTCCGCGTGGGCGTATGTGTGGGTGAGGCGTAAAAAATGTTCGACAAGTCCGCCAATGATGCGGGACCTGTGTCCTTCGGCGAGAGGCTTGCCAATTCCGAGGTCTTTGCCAGTTTGTTCCGCGACGGCATGGCGCTGGTCGAGGAGACGGCGACCTATTTGGACGGCCCCGGCCGGCAGGAATCAAAGAAGCTAGAGCGCATGGCGGCGTTGGCCTATGCCACCGAGAGTATGAGGCTGACCACACGGCTGATGCAGCTCGCCTCCTGGCTGTTGCTGCATCGCGCGGTGAAGGAAGGCGAAATGTCGCTCCTCCAGGCCAATAAGGAAAAGGCCAAGGTCAAGCTTTCGGCGGGCAGGCCCAGCGATGAGCAGAGCGCCAAAATGCTTCCGCAAAAACTGCAGGATTTGATCGAGCGCTCGACGCTGCTTGAGGTCAAGGTTCGCCGCCTCGACGCCACCATTCACGCTCCGCTGGTGCCCGATCGCGCGGTGAACGGCAATCCGGTCGAACGCCAGCTTGGTCTGCTTAAGGCAGCCTTCGAGCAGGACGGGGTGTAACTTCGGATAGCTCTGATCGTCATGGCCGGGCTTGTCCCGCCCGTCCACGTCTTGCTTATTAAACGAAGAAAGACGTGGATGCCCGGACGAGGCCGGGCATGACGAGATAAATCATATGGATCTGCTACCCAACGAAAAACCCCCGCATGAGCGGGGGTTTCGATTTAGCGTGGCAACAGCGCGAATTACGTCTTGATGCCCAACCCGGCGAACTTCTTCTGGAAGCGCGACACCCGGCCGCCGCGGTCAAGCAGATGTTGTCCTCCGCCGGTCCAAGCGGGGTGCGACTTGGGGTCGATATCGAGATGCATCGTATCGCCCTCCTTGCCCCAGGTGGTGCGCGTGGTGAATTCAGTGCCGTCGGTCATGATGATTTTGACGGTGTGATAGTCGGGATGCGTTTCGGACTTCATGGCTCGTGGTTCCCACGCGAAAGCCGCGCTTTTGGCATCGATATGGATGGAATGTTGTCGGCTCTATAGACTAGGCCCGCCGGTGAGACAAGCCGCCACGGAAGTCCCGTAGTTCCGTCCGTATCCGAGGTGCCAAGGCCTAATCCAGGAGCGATGTCGCAATTGCCACTCGTGCGCTGCCGGGGCATTGTCGCGCCGGAATTTGGTAGCGCTGGCGCAAGGGCTTTTGTGACGTAATGAATGGTGTCCGGGACGGAAACAAGCATGATCCGGAGGGTTCCAAGCCCGCGGCCCGCCGGCTCAAGCCGCTTGGACTGCTTTTACCCTATGTGCGGCGCTACCGCGGCCAAGCGCTAGCCGCGTTAGCCGCGCTCGTTGTCGCCGCGCTGGCGACCCTGGCGGTGCCGCTCGCCGTGCGGCGGATGATCGATTTCGGCTTCTCCGCCGAGAACATCTCGCTGATCGACAATTATTTCACCGTGATGATCGCGGTGGTCCTGGTGCTCGCCGGCGCCAGCGCATCGCGTTTCTATCTCGTCACCACGCTCGGCGAGCGCATCGTTGCCGACTTGCGCAGCGACGTCTTCGCGCATCTAACGGGGCTATCGTCGGCGTTTTTTGATCAGGCGAAGACCGGCGAGATGATCTCGCGGCTCACCGCCGACACGACGCAAATCAAGTCCGCGGTCGGCGCTTCGGTATCGATCGCGTTGCGCAATCTTGTCCTCTTTCTCGGCGCCAGCACGATGATGGTGGTGACGAGCCCGCGGCTGTCTGGCTTCGTGCTCGGCGCCATTCCGTTGATCGTGTTGCCCCTGGTGGCTTTCGGCCGTTCGGTGCGCCGCCGCTCACGCCTGGCACAGGACACGCTGGCGAACGCCGCCGCTTATGCCGGCGAGCTGCTCGGCGCGGTACGCACGTTGCAGGCCTTCACCAACGAAAGGCTGGCGCGGTCGCGCTTTGCTGCCGCCGTGGAACTGGCCTATTCCACCGCCCGCGATTCGACGCGTGCGCGCGCATTTCTCACGGCCTTTGCCATCTTCATCGTCTTCGCCAGCGTCGTCGTCGTGCTCTGGGTCGGTGCCCAGGACGTGATGACCGGGGCCATCAGCGCCGGGCGGCTGTTTCAATTTGTGCTCTACGCCGTGCTCGCGGCGAGCGCGCTCGGCGAACTCTCCCAGGTTTGGGGCGAGATCTCTCAGGCGGCGGGCGCAGCCGAAAGGCTGTTCGAAATATTGGCGATCAAGCCTGCCGTCGTGGCGCCGGCGCATCCGATCCCGCTGCCCGCACCCGCACGCGGTGAGGTCGGGTTCGAGGATGTGCATTTTGTCTATCCGACACGGTCGGACGCTCCGGTTCTGGAAGGCGTATCGTTCCGCGTGCAGCGGGGCGAGAAGGTGGCCATCGTCGGACCTTCAGGCGCCGGCAAGAGCACGATCTTTCATTTGCTGTTGCGCTTTTACGATCCGATTTCGGGCGCGGTCACTTTCGATGGCGTGCGGCTCGCTGATGCCGATCCAGTCGAACTGCGCCGGCGGATTGCGCTGGTGCCGCAGGAGACCGCGATCTTTGCCAGCTCTGTGCGGGACAATATCCGCTTCGGGCGGCCCGAAGCGACAGACGAGGAGGTCGCGCGTGCGGCGGAGCTGGCGCTGGCGTCCGAATTCATCCAGCGCTTGCCGCAGGGCTTCGAGACCGAAGTTGGCGAACGCGGCATTACTCTGTCAGGAGGGCAGCGACAGCGTATCGCCATTGCCCGCGCGATTCTGCGCGACGCGCCTTTGCTGTTGCTCGATGAAGCGACCTCTGCGCTCGATGCCGAGAGCGAAACCCTGGTCCAGGCCGCGCTGGCGCGGCTGATGGCCGAGCGCACGACGCTGGTGATCGCGCACCGGCTGGCGACCGTGCTCAAATGTGATCGCATCCTCGTGATGGACCATGGCGGCATTGTCGAAGAGGGCACCCATGAAGTGCTCGCCGCCGCCGGCGGGCTTTATTCCCGGCTGGCCAAGCTGCAGTTCGAGGGGGCGTGAGCCTTATTTACTCGTCATGGCCGGGCTTGTCCCGGCCATCCACGTCTTTGGATTGCTGAAAGCAAGACGTGGATGCCCGCGACGAGCGCGGGCATGACGCGAAACGTTACGGCCGCCAGCTCATCAGATAAGTAGGCCGCCCGGAGATCGCGTTGGCGTGCGGGCCGGCGATAACGAATCCTTGCTTCTGGTAAAAACGAACGGCGCGCTGGTGGTCCTGGTTGACGTGAAGGTCGAGACCTTTCGGCGAAAGTCGCTTGGCTTCGGCGATGAGCATGCCGCCGGTTCCCGAACCCCAGGCTTCAGGCGCCACCACGATCTGGTCCAGATAAAGCGTTTCGCACTCGACGGTCACAAAGCCGGCCATAGTCGCGTGCTTTTCGGCAATCACGATGTCGGCTCGCGGCACAAGCTCGTTGCGCCAGCGCTCGCGCCACCAGGGAACGCGCGCGACGAAATCGATATCGGGATAGGTCTGCTGCCATGTCCGCAGCCACAGATCGATCGCCGCATCCTCATCGGTGACGGCATAGGGGCGTAGCGTCGGTGAGAGTTCTCTCACCGCTCCGTCAACTTCAGTTCGATGCGGCGGTTGCGGCTAAAAGCGGCGTCGGTGTTGGCGGTATCGAGCGGCTGGAACTCGCCGAAACCGGCCGCGACCAGGTGCTGCGGCGAGACGCCCTTGCTGATCAGATACTGCACCACCGAAATCGCGCGCGCGGCGGAAAGGTCCCAGTTGGATTTAAATTGCGCGCTGGAAATCGGGCGTATGTCGGTATGCCCGTCCACCCGCATAACCCAGGCGATATCCGTGGGAATTTGCTTTTCTAGTTCGAGCAAGGCGCCGGCAACCGTGTCGAGTTCGGTCATCCCCTCGGGTTTGAGGATTGCTTGGCCGACGTCATAAAACACCTCGGATTGAAACACGAAGCGGTCGCCGACGATTCGCACGTCGGGTCTGTTGCCGAGGATCGCGCGCAGCCGCCCAAAAAAATCCGAGCGATAGCGTGAGAGTTCCTGCACCCGTTGGGCCAGTGCCACGTTGAGGCGCTGCCCAAGCTCCGCCAGCCGCGTCTGCGAATCCTTCTCGCGCTTCTCCGACACATCGAGCGCCGCTTCGATGGCGCTAAGCTGGCGGCGCAATGCAGCGATCTGCTGGTTGAGCGCCTCGACCTGTGCCAGCGCCCGCGCCGACAGCTGCTTTTCCGCATCAAGCTCGCTCGATAGCTGGGCGGCCTTGCCCTGAGCCGCCGCAGCGCCGTTCGCATTCTCGGCAAGGCCCTTGAGGCGATCGCGGTCGCTCTCGGCGGAAGCGAGACCGGCGTGCAGTTGCGCGATCTCCTCCTCGAGATTGAGCTTTCCGGTTTTTTCAAGCGACAGAAGTTCGGTGAGCTGAGCGATCTGCGCGGTCAGGCGCTGCAGCGCGGTGTCCTTCCCGGTCATCTCCTGTGCGAGATAGAACTGCACGATGACGAAAACCGAGAGCAGGAAAATGATGCTGAGGATCAACGTCGACAGCGCGTCGACGAAGCCCGGCCAGTAATTCATGCCGGTTTCGCTGCGGCTCCTGCGGGCAAGTGCCATGCGGTCCTATTTGTTGACGTTCTCGCGTACCAGCAGTTCCAGCAGCCGGCGAATGTCGCGGTGCTGCTCCGCTTGGGAATCCACCCAATCGCGGATCATTTGCTGTTCTGTGCGCATATGGTGGACGAGGCCCTGGACAGCCTCGGCGAGATTGGCCATGGCCGCGGTTGCGGCTTTACCGGAGCCGCTCTCGCCCCCGGCCTCACGCAATCGCTCAATGGCGCCACTGGCCGGCTCGGTCACGAGATCGCGGACCGCCGTCGACAGCCAGTCCTCCAGGTCGATGTAGAAACGATTCTGCGCCTGGCTCGATTGCAGGTCGAGAAAGCCGAGGATGAGAGAGCCGGCGAGACCGAACAACGAAGACGAAAAGGAAATGCCCATGCCGCTCAGTGGCGCTGCCAAGCCTTCTTTCAAGGAGTTGAAGACTGCGCCCGCGTCGCCCCCGATCTTGAGGTTGTCGATCACATGGCCGACCGATCCAACGGTCTCGATCAATCCCCAGAACGTGCCCAAGAGGCCGAGGAAGACCAGCAAACCCGTCATGTAGCGCGAAATGTCGCGGGCCTCGTCGAGCCTGGTCGCGATGGAATCGAGGATGCCGCGCATCAATTGCGAGGACATCGCCATGCGCCCGACACGGTCGCCGAGGATCGTCGCCATCGGCGCCAGCAACACCGGCGGGCGGTCTACCGCCAGCCCGGGATCGGCGATGCGAAAGCTATTCACCCATGCAACCTCCGGATAAAGCCGGAGCACTTGGCGGAAAGCCAGCAGGATGCCGATCAGCAACACGCCAGCGATCAGCGCGTTAAGTCCCGGATTGGCGAGAAATGCCAGCCAGATTTGTTTGTAAAGAACGACGACGACGAAAGCGCACAGAATCAGGAAGACCAGCATCCGCACCAGGAAGATGCGAGGTGAGGAAAGCTTCAGGAGATCGAGATCCTTGGCCATGCTGGTCATTCAAGCGAGTTTTAAGTCTCAATATGGCATAGGCGCGGCGAAAGAAGCCATGAGGACCGAATGAAGTCGCAATCGGCCCTATTGTCATGGCCGGGCTTGACGAATTAGGCGCGGACAACGCGGCTACCCGGCGCTCTGCAGAAGGCTCAGCAGCTCACGATGCATTGTCTCGTTGCCGGCGATGATGTCGCCTTTTGCCAACATGGCGTCAGATCCGTCCAGGTCGGTAACAAAGCCACCAGCTTCCCGCACCAGCAGGATGCCCGCAGCCATATCCCACGGCGACAACCCGCGCTCCCAATAACCGTCGAAGCGGCCGGCCGCGATCCAGCCTAGATCGAGCGCCGCGGAGCCAAACCGGCGGAGTCCCGCAACCCGTTCCTGCACTGCCGCAATCTCCCTGCCGGCGAGAGCAAGATCGCCACGGCCCATATGCGGAAGGCCGCAGGCAATGAGCGCATCGCCCAGACGTTTGCGGCCCGCCACGCGCAGCCGCTTGTCATTGAGAAAGGCGCCCTTGCCGCGCTCGGCGGTGAATAACTCGTCGTTCGCCGGATTGTAGACCAGACCGGCCACGATAACGCCTTCCCGTTCCAATCCGATGGAGATGGAGAATTGCGGGATGCCATGGAGAAAATTCGTGGTGCCGTCGAGCGGATCGACAATCCAGGTGTTGGTCTTGTCGATGCCGTCGTGACGTCCGCCTTCCTCGCCGAGAAACCCGTAATCCGGTCTGGCCTTGGCAAGCTCCTGGCGCAAAATTTCTTCGGCCTTGCGATCCGCCGCCGTGACGAAATTGCCCGGCCCTTTGAGCGAGACCTGGAGATGCTCGACCTCGCCGAAGTCGCGCTTGAGGGTGCGCGCCGCCTGCCGTGCGGCCTTGATCATGACGTTGAGGAGGGCGGAGTGGAGCATTCGTCCTTCATTCCTCTCGAGGAAGAAGGATGTCCGTGCCCGCCGGCGCGGGTCACGTCAAGGGCGTGACGCGGCGACCACCTCGAGCCAAGGCCTAGCCGCCTTTTCCGCGGCAGCGCGGTCCTCCGGCGTCAGCTTGGCGACGAAGTCGTCCATCCCCATATCGCCGTCCCCGCCCGCTTTGGCGATGAGGTGCCACTTCGCCGCCTCCACGGCGTTGGCGGGAAGCCCGCGCCCTCGGGCAAGAATGTTGGCAAGGCGGTTCTGCGCGATCGGGCTGCCCTTGCGCGCGGCTTTGAGGAATAGGGCAGCGGCGGCGGCCTCGTCCTTGGCGACGCCGATGCCGTTGAACAAGGCGATGGCATATTCCACTTCCGCATCTGAGTTGCCGGCAAGCGCCGCTGCGCCCAGCAACCGCGCCGCCTCGGTAGGATCCTTGGCAACGCCGCGCCCTTCCTTGTAAAGCGTGGCGAGAGCGTATTGTGCGTCCGAATTGCCGGCCCGCGCCGCGGCACGGAATATGTCGGCGGCGCGAGAATAATCCTGCGGGAATTGCTGGCCTTCGAGATAAAGCAGCCCGAGATCGTAAGCGGCACCTGAATGTCCGAGCTTCGCCGCGGACGCTAGAAGCTTTGTCGCCTCGTCGCGGTCGCGCGGGCCGCCGCGGCCGAGAAGGCGGAAGATGGCGAGCGCAAACATCGCCTCGCGGTCGCCGCGGTCGGCCGCAAGTTTGTACCACTCCACCGCCTTTTGATCGTTGAGCGGCACGCCGTAGCCATTGGCATAGAGTTCGCCCAGGAGCGTCATCGCCTTCGGGTCTGATTTGGTTTCGACGCGGCGGGTGGCTTCCTTGAAAGCGGAGAGATAGTGGCCGCGCTGATAGGCGGCGTAAGCCAGGTCCAACTCGCCTTCCGATGGGGAGCGTTCCGGTGCCGGAGTAGAAGTCTGTGAGCTACTCTTGGCGGCAGGCTTCGCCGGTGGCTTTGTGGGTGCCCGCTGGGTCTGCGCGGCAGACATAACCGGCACCGCCATCAGCATGGCTGCAAGCACGCATAGGATTGCGTGGTGGGCCTTCATCAGACTTTTTCCCGTTGCGTGAGCCGCTCGACCGCGTCGGTGATCGCCACGACAGGGCCGCGCGCATCGCTCCAGATGCAATCGCCGACAGCGATAAAATCAGCGCCCGCCGCCACTAGCGGAGCAACTTCATCGAGATGCGCCGCGAAAGCGACGCAAGGAGGTTGAAACACTTCCTGCCACCAAGCCACGCGATCCTCGATGGCGCCGAAGCTCGGCCGCCCTCCGGTGTCGTCCGGCTCGCCGAACATCACATAGTCGGCCCCGCCTTCCGCTGCGAGCATGGAATCGTGCCGGCTATCCATGCCGCCCGCGCCGGCAATGCGCTCAGGTTTGAGGGTTTCCGTCGCATCGTTGAACGCATCGATGCCCGTCAGATGCGCGCCGTCGGCGCCGGATCGAGCGACAATTTCGGGATGATCATCGAGGATCAGTGCGGCGCCCGCCCCTTGGACAAGCGGCGCCAGCGTCTTGACGCGGCGGATCAACTCCGACTCGCCACCGGGCGTGAGATGCAGAAGCACCGCGGCGATGTCCGCCGCTGCGAGCACAGGCTCAAGCGCTTGCCCGAATGCCGCCGCATCCTCCACCTGCGGAGTGACGAGATAGAGGCGAGGGGCAATGCGTGTCGCTTCGGTCGGCGGGGGTGAGGCCATGCCTTCGCATGCTACCTCAATCAGGCGGCAATTTGACTAGGTGAACTCAGCCAGCGCCGCTCAAGCCGCCTTCTTTTCCATCTCCGCTTTCCACTTGCCGAGGGCGGCAAGGCCGTTCATCTCGGCGCGGTGAGCGAAGGCGCGCTGCGCCGCGGCGACGTTCTCGCTCTTGCCCCCCCAGGTCTTCTGCACCGGCGCTTGCAGCGCGCGGCCATAGGAGAAAGTAAGCTTCCACGGCAGTCCGCCGATCTTGTTCATGGCATCGAGATGTGCGGTAGCCAGTTCGTCGGACTGGCCGCCGGACAGGAAGGCGATACCGGGCACTGCCGCCGGAACGCAGAGCTTGAGCACCGCGACGGTTTTCTCCGCGACTTCCTGGACGGAAGCTTTCTTGCCGCTCTTCTTGCCCGGCACGATCATGTTCGGCTTGAGCACGATGCCTTCGAGCTGCACATGGGCATCGAACAGCTCGTTGAACACGATCTTCAGCGTCTGCTCGGTTACCTCGAAGCAGCGGTCGATATCGTGGTCGCCGTCCATCAGCACTTCCGGCTCGACAATCGGCACGATGTCTTCCTGCTGGCACAGCGCGGCATAGCGCGCGAGCGCATGCGCATTGGCTTTGATGCAGTTATAGGTCGGGATGCCAGGTCCGATATCGACTACCGCCCGCCATTTGGCGAATTTCGCGCCGAGCTTGCGATATTCGGCGAGCCTTTCGCCGAGGCCGTCGAGACCTTCGGTGATGACTTCGCCCGTGCAGAAGGGTAGGGGCTTGATGCCTTTGTCCACCTTAATGCCGGGCAGCGAACCCGCCTTCTCGATCACCTTGACCAGCGGGGTCCCATCCTTGGCCTTTTGCCGGATGGTTTCGTCGTAGAGGATGACGCCGGAGATATATTTCGACATCGCCTCGGTCGAGCGGAACATCAGCTCGCGGTAGTCGCGGCGGTTATCCTCGGTGCATTCGACGCCGATGGCATCGAAGCGCCGCTTGATGGTGCCGGATGACTCGTCCGCCGCGAGAATGCCGCGGCCCGGCGCCACCATCGCCTCGGCGACCTTATTGAGCTCTGCCAAGTTCATCTCAACTGCTCCCTTTGCCTTTATTCTTTTTGCCTCAATGCCTCTACTCCGGGCAAGGCCTTCCCTTCCATCCACTCCAGGAACGCGCCGCCCGCGGTCGAGACATAGGTGAAGCGTGGTGTCACCCCCGCCGCGTTCAGCGCGGCCACGGTATCTCCTCCGCCGGCAACGGATACCAGCTTTCCGACGCTGGTAAGTTCCGCTGCCGCCTTGGCGACCGCCATTGTTCCCGCGTCGAACGGCTGCATCTCGAATGCGCCAAACGGGCCGTTCCACACCAGCGTCCGAACCCGGCCGAGGACGGAAATCACCTGTTCGACGCTGCGCGGTCCGATGTCGAGGATCATGTCGTCTGCGGCGACATTTTCCACGTCTACGACGCGCGACGGCGCGTGCGCCGCGAATTTCTGCGCCACGACTGCGTCGACCGGCAGCACGATCTCGCGTTTTTCCGCCTCGGCTTTGCTGAGAATTTCCTGCGCCGCGGGTATCAGGTCCTGCTCGCACAGGGATTTGCCTATCGGCTTGCCTTGAGCGGCAAGAAAGGTATTGGCCATGCCGCCGCCGATGATCAGTACATCGACCTTGGCGAGCAGGTTCCCAAGCAAATCCAGCTTGGTGGAAACCTTGGCGCCGCCGACGATGGCGGCTACGGGACGCTGTGGCGCTTCCAAAGCCTTTGACAGAGCTTTCAGCTCGGCTTGCATCTGGCGTCCGGCATAGGCCGGAAGCTGGTGCGCGACGCCCTCGGTTGATGCGTGCGCCCGGTGCGACACCGAAAAGGCATCGTTGACGTAAATGTCGCCGAGCTCAGCGATCCTCGCCGCGAAGCCGGGATCATTCTTCTCTTCCTCGGGGTGGAAGCGCGTGTTCTCCAGACAGAGGATACCGCCCGGCTCCATGGCGCTGACGACGGCGTTCGCGCGCTGGCCCACGCAATCCTCGGTGAAGGCGACCCGCCGTTTGATGATCTCGGCGAGTTTGGCGGCAACGGGCTTGAGCGAGTCCTTGGGATCCGGTTTCTTCGGCCGGCCGAAATGCGACAGCAGGATTACTTTGCCGCCCTTGTCGGCGATCTCGATGATGGTCGGAGCCACCCGCTCAAGACGGGTGGCGTCACTGACCTTGCCGTTCTCCATCGGGATATTGAGGTCGACGCGCAACAGCACGCGCTTGCCGTTCACATCGACATCATCAAGGGTACGAAAACTCGACATGCGGTGATCTAGTGCGCTGCGGCCGGACCGGCGTCAAATCAGCTTCCCCATCGCCACGGCGGTATCGGCCATGCGGTTGGAGAAGCCCCATTCGTTGTCATACCAAGACATCACCCGCACGAAGGTGCCATCCATCACCTTGGTCTGATCCATGTGGAAGATGGACGAGCGCGGATCGTGGTTGAAGTCCATAGAGACGTTCGGCTGATCGGTGTAGCCGAGGATGCCCTTTAATTGCTGCTCGCTGGCGCGCTTCACCGCGCCATTAATCTCATCCTTCGAGGTCGCGCGCTTGGCGACGAATTTGAAATCGACGACCGACACGTTAGGCGTCGGCACACGGATGGCGACGCCGTCGAGCTTGCCGGAGAGCTGCGGCAGCACGAGGCCAACCGCCTTGGCCGCTCCGGTCGAGGTCGGGATCATGTTCAGCGCCGCCGCCCGCGCGCGATAGAGATCCTTGTGCATGGTGTCGAGTGTGGGCTGATCGCCGGTATAGGAATGAATGGTGGTCATGAAGCCCTTGTCGATGCCGACGGCATCGTTGAGCACCATGGCGATTGGCGCCAGGCAGTTGGTCGTGCAGGACGCATTGGAGATAACCACGTGCTCCTTGGTCAGCTTGTCGTGGTTGACGCCATAGACGACGGTCATGTCGACGCCATCGGCAGGCGCGGAAATAATCACGCGCTTGGCGCCGGCGGTGAGATGCGCCGAGGCTTTCTCTTTGCTGACAAAGATGCCGGTGCATTCGAGCGCAATGTCGATGCCGAGATCCTTCCACGGCAGTTGCGCCGGGTCTTTGACGGCAGTGACTTTGATCGGGCCGGTGCCGCAATCGATGGTGTCGCCTTTGACCTTTACCTCGCCGGGGAAGCGTCCATGCACGGAGTCGAAGCGCAACAGGTGCGCATTCGTCTCGACCGGGCCGAGATCGTTGATCGCCACGACCTGGATGTCCTTACGGCCTGACTCCACGATGGCGCGCAGGATATTGCGGCCGATACGGCCGAAGCCATTGATGGCGACGCGAACGGTCATTCCTAATCTCCTCCTACGCTAACAGGCGGTCAGACGCTTATATGGTGTCTTTACCGCACCAAACTAATTTTTCCCAAGTCTGCTCAATGCTGCCTGCACGACGGCCTCGGGCGTAATGCCAAAATGCTTAAAAAGGTCCTTGGCCGGCGCGCTGGCTCCGAATGTCGACATCCCGACAAAAACGCCGTCGCTGCCGATGATCTGGTCCCAGCCTTGACGCACGGCGGCTTCGATGCCGATGCGCACCGGCGCGGTGCCGATAATGAATTCGCGATAATCGTCCGGCGCGGCGAAAAACAATTCGAAACAGGGGACAGAGACGACGCGGGCGGCAATATCCCGCTCGGCAAGGAGCTTGCGCGCCGCCATCGCGACGGAAACTTCCGAGCCGGTAGCAAAGATCGACACGGCAGCCTTACCCTCTGTGGGCGCAATCTCATAAGCACCGCGCGCGCAGCGGTTCTCCTCGTCGAACTGTAGACGCAACTGCGGCAGGTTCTGCCGGGTCAGCGCCAATACGCTCGGGCTCTCGCGTGCTTCCAGCGCAAGCTGCCAGCATTCCAAAGTTTCGACCGTGTCGCAGGGGCGGAACACCAGCAGGTTCGGCATCGCGCGCAACGAGGCGAGATGCTCGACCGGCTGATGCGTCGGCCCATCTTCGCCCAGTCCGATGGAGTCGTGGGTCATCACATGGATGACGCGCTCGCCCATGAGCGCGGCCAGGCGGATTGCCGGCCGGCAGTAATCCGAAAAGATCAGGAACGTTCCCGAATACGGGATGATCCCGCCATGCAACACCATGCCGTTCATGGCGGACGCCATGGCGTGTTCGCGAATGCCGTAATGGATGAAGGTCCCGCCGTAGTCGGCAGCGGACAGCGTCTTCATGCTCTTGGCGCGGGTGTTGTTGGAGCCGGTAAGGTCGGCGGAGCCGCCGACAAGCTCGGGCAACACCGGGACGAGCGCCTCCAAGGCATTTTCCGAGGCGATGCGGGTTGCGATGTCCTTCGGCGCCGCGGCAAGCTGTTCCTTCGCCGCGCGCACGGCGGCGGCGAGTTTATCCTTGGGCAGTTCGCCGCGCAGGCGGCGTTCGAGTTCGGCGCGCTTCGCCGGATCGACAGTCTTGAGCTTTTGCTCCCACGCCTTGCGCGCGCCGTTGGAACGCTTTCCCGCCGCTTGCCAAGCG
>JAXDOR010000079.1:0-21757 GCA_034668825.1 Alphaproteobacteria bacterium
ACACTTCGGTAATGAACGTATCCACTAGCGGCCGGCCCATCGGCTTGGCATAGACCGCGGCGAAATGCGCGTTCGGCAGCACCTGGCGGACCACTTTGGCGGTTTGCCCGGTATCGACGAGATCGTCGACGATGAGCACGCCCTTGCCTCCCCCGCCGCCGGTTCTCCCCACGGATTCCGCAACGGTCTTGAGCACTTTCAACTCTGCTTGCTGGCCGGGACCGGCATAGCTCGACACGCAGATGGTTTCGATCACGCGGATATTAAGCTCCCGCGCGACGATGGCGGCGGGCACGAGTCCGCCGCGCGTGATGCAGACGATGGCCTCAAACGGCCCCTGGGCGGCAAGCCGCCAAGCCAGCGCCCGGGCATCGCGATGAAATTGGTCCCACGAGACGGGAAACGGCTTCTGCGACTCCGCGGTGTCGCTCATCATCGGCCTCCCCGCGCCTTCACTTGCTTGAGCATCGTGTCTATCGCAGTCTTCGCCGCCGCAAGCCGTTGCGGATCGCGCGCGCGGATGACGATGTTGGTATTCGGCCCGAATTTCTCGTCGAAGAACGGATAGCTGCCGATCGACACATCCGGATGCGTCTTGGCGATCTCGCCGAGTTCCGTGCCGATGTCGCCCTCGCGGGTGTCGGCGCGGACGGTCTCCGACAGCATTTTGGCGCCGGTCTTCAGTTTCGGCGCCACGTCATCGAGCATCGCCTGCATGATGGCGGGCACACCCGCCATGACGATGACATTACCGATCCAAAATCCCGGAGCAGTCGATATCGTGTTGAGCACAAGCTCCGCGCCTACAGGAATGCGCGCCATGCGCATCCGCGCTTCATTCATCTCGGTCCCGCTCTTGGCAAACCGTTCCTGCAACATCGCGAGCGCGCCGGGATGGTACTCAATCGGAACCTCGAAGGCCTTGGCAACGCTGTCGGCGGTAATGTCGTCGTGGGTCGGACCGATCCCGCCGGTGGTGAAGACATAGGTATAGCGCCCACGTAACGCATTCAAAGCTTCAACGATTGAGCTTTCGCCGTCGGCAACGACGCGCACCTCCTTGAGATCGATGCCTATGGCCGTGAGGTATTCGGCGACATAGCCGATATTCTTATCTTTGGTACGCCCCGACAGGATCTCGTCGCCGATAACGAGGAGCGCGGCAGTCACGAGTTCGTTTGTATGCGCCACCACGGTCATAAAGCCCTCGAGGTTCCGGTCGCTCCGGTCCGCCGCTGCCTGCTGACGATGGTAGGATGAGAGTGTCCGGACGCGATGCATCATCTGACTGCGTGCCATAGCATGCGTCAAGGCATGGCGCGGCGGGCCGCCGGCGAACGGCAGCCGAGATCAACTTCGCGCGGATAGATTGATCGGTCCGAGTCGCGTAGTGCTTCCTATGGGAAGCACTACGCGGTCGCGGAGAATGATCCGCTATTTCGTCATGACGGCGTTTTGCGGAACGAAGGTATCCGTGCCGGCATTGATGCCATTCCAAGCCGGCGCCGCCGCGGCAGCCAAATACCAAAGCGTCTGGAAATTGTTATTCGAGTAATTGTATTGACCGGTCCAGGACGTCAGCGAATTGCAGGACTGCCAGTTGACGGTAAAGGTGATGGCCCCGCCGGTATTGCCCGAATAATACCACCCGGTCATCGGCTGCGGCAGCCCGGCATCGCATCCGACCTTCGTCACATAGGTTCCGGTCATAAGACCGTTCGACGCGACGTTATTAATTGTCAGGACCGACCCGAGTTCGTTCACCCAGGATGAACCTGCCGTCAGTTTGTTCTGCGCCTGCGCAACCTGGCTGGAGAGGCTCAACGCCGCCCAGCCCACGATCATTCCGACCCGCGTCCAACTTAGCATGCCCGCCTCCTGCGCAAGCCCTTCCATAAGAGCCAAGGCAAAAGCGTAGTTGAAACAGGGGCTATATTCAACTTATAAGATTATTTTTTGTGTGTATAAACTTACAATCGAGATGAAAGCCGGACCTCTTTTGCCATGCTTTCATACCGGCACGCGGCCCCTGCCTGATATTTATTCGATGCATTAACCTTGAGTTAACGGCGCTAGGCGGTAACGGCGCTTACCGCCATTCAGCGGCTTCCCGCAAGCGATTAGCAACGTTTCCGACTTAGGTTTGCCTCGGTCCATGAGGCCAGATCTGAGGGCAAGACGTGTTGGCCGTGGGTCAATCGCCAATCGGCGTAAAACGCAAGCACACCCTGTGGGACCGCGCCCATCTGCGCGTGGTCGTGCCGATCAGCGTCATTGTCGCCGTCGCCATCGTCTGCGTCGTCGTCGCGGTACTGACATCGGCGCGGCGCGCCGACGAAGTGGCGCTCGATCAAGAACGCCAACTGTTCACCAGAGCCGTCGCCGACCACGGCGAGCGGGTTTTGCGCGAGGTCGAGAGCGTCACCACGTCCGAGAATGCGCTACGCAACGTCCGCACGGACAACTTGGGTTGGATTCAGCGCCGCATCGGTCTGTGGCTCACCACCTATTTCGATCACGGCTACGTCTTCGTGGTCAACGGCAGCGACCAATTCGTTTATGGGTTGTTCAATCGCCAGACTGTCGATCCCGGCGCGATCGAGTCGATCCGATCCGACCTTGCGCCTTTACTCACCTACTTGCGCAGTGGCGCAGCTCCGACGCCGAGCGGCGTCCTGACCATCTTGGACACGGATAACACGACGGAACTCGGCCATGGAAAACGCATGGCGCTGGTGCGGAATTTTATGGGCGCGCCGGCTCTCATCGCCGCGGTCGCGGTCACCCTTCCCGAACAGCCGGCGGCCACGGACGTCCCATTTGTCCTGGCGGTGAAATTCATCAACGAATCTTTATTGTCCGAAATTTCTTCGCATCTGCTGCTGAAAAACCTGCAGCGGTTTGATGAAGAGAAAACGCTGAACAGTGAATATCAATTCGATCTGACGGATGACCGTGGAGAAGCCATAAGCCGCTTCGCCTGGACGCCGAAACATCCGGGTTCGGAAATCGTTCACAGCGTCATTCCTTTCATCGCGGTGGCGCTGGCCGGTTTTGCCGTGCTCGCGGGATTCGTGCTGCGCTATATGCGCCGCACCGCGGCGGCGATCGCAGCCGGCGAGGACCGGTTGCGGCACCTGGCCATGCACGATCCTCTATGCGGCCTGCCCAACCGGATTTTCTTCGGCGAACGCTTGGAAAGCGTCATCAACGAGGTGCGCGGCGGCGGCCCTCCCGCGGCAGTGTTCTACATCGATCTCGATCACTTCAAGGACGTCAACGATACGCTTGGCCATCCGGTCGGCGACGAACTGATCCGCAACGTGACGCTCCGGCTGAATCGCATCCTGCGCGGCAATGATCTTGTCGCCCGGCTTGGCGGCGACGAATTCGCCGTCATTACCTCCTCGGGGCCTGACAACGCCTTGCTGCAAGCCATCGCTGCCCGGATCATCTCCGCCCTATGCGCCCCCTACTCCATCAACGGGCAGAACATCGTCATCGGCGCCAGCATCGGCATCGCGGTCATCGACCGCCGCACCCATGGCGCAGCCGACATCATGCGCTACGCCGACATGGCGCTTTACCGGGCGAAGAACGAAGGCCGCAAGCGCGCCTGCGTCTACGACGCCGCCATGGATGAGGATTTATCGAGCCGTAAGCTGCTGGAGAACGATCTGCGCGAAGCCATCGACAATGGCGAGCTGCGCGTCGCCTATCAGCCCGTCGTCAACAACAGCGGCGAGGTGGTTGTCGGCGTCGAAGCCCTGGCGCGCTGGACGCATCCGACGCGCGGCGAAATTCCGCCATCCGAATTCATTCCGGTGGCCGAGCACAGCGGCCTGATCATCGCCTTGGGTGAATGGGTATTGCGCCGGGCCTGCATCGACGGCAAGGCGTGGCCGGGCATCATCGTTGCCGTCAATGTCTCGCCCTTGCAGTTCCGCCGCACGGACTTTGTCGAAGTGGTCGAGCGTGTTCTTGCCGAGACCGGATTCGACGCTTCCCGCCTGGAACTAGAGGTGACCGAGAGCACCTTCCTCGGCAACTTGGAAACCGCCGAAACCGCCATGCGGCAGTTGAAGGCGCTGGGCGTGCGGCTGGCGCTCGACGACTTCGGCACCGGCTATTCAAGCTTGCTGTATCTGCGCCGCTTCCCCTTCGACAAGTTGAAGATCGATCGCAGTTTCGTACTAAGCATCGAACAGGCTGCGGACGCGGCCGCCATCGTGCATGCCGTGGTAAGCCTCGGGCGCGGCCTTGGCATGAAGGTCACCGCTGAGGGCGTGGAAACCGCCGAGCAGCATCTCTTCCTGCGGGCGGCCGGCGTGCACACCATGCAGGGCTACCGCTTCGGCAAGGCGGTTTCGCCCACCGCGATTAGCGTACGTTTGGCGTCCCCGGCGAGCTATCACGCTGTGGACGATCTTGCCGAGGACGACTTTGCCGTCGCCATCTGAAATCATACCAAAGCCTGTGGATTGATCCCTCGTCTCCCGCAAACAGCGGCGAGCGGGAAGGATTTAGCTCTATTCTCCTCGCTGTTTCACGTAGCGGGATTCGGCCATGGACGCCTCCGTCAAAATTGCCCTGGTGACCGGCGCGGGCACCGGCATCGGCAAGGCAGTGTCGCTGGCGCTGCTGCGCTCCGGTTATGCCGTCGTGCTCGCCGGGCGGCGCAAGGAGCCGCTGGGAGAAACCGCGGCGGAGGCGGGCGAGGCGCCTTCACGGACGCTCGTCGTTCCAACCGACGTCAGCGACCCCGCGTCCGTGAAGGCGCTGTTCGCGCGAACACAAGAGATGTTCGGCCGGCTCGACCTGTTGTTCAACAATGCCGGTGTCGGCGCGCCGCCGGTATCGCCCGACGAACTACCGTTCGAGAAGTGGAAGGCGGCGGTCGACATCAATCTCACCGGCAGCTTCCTCTGCGCTCAGGAGGCATTCCGGATGATGCGCCACCAGAATCCGCGCGGCGGGCGCATCATCAACAACGGCTCGATCTCGGCGCACGCGCCGCGGCCCTTCTCCATCGCCTATACGGCGACCAAACATGCCGTGACGGGCATGACCAAATCGCTGTCGCTCGACGGCCGCGCCTATGACATCGCCTGCGGCCAGATCGACATCGGCAACGCCGACACGCCGCTCACGGCACAGGCCAAGACCGGATTGGTGCAGGCGAACGGCACGCTGGCGCCGGAGAAACAAATGGACGTGCGTCTCGTCGGCGACGCCGTGGTCTACATGGCGAGTCTGCCGCTTGATGCCAATGTGCTGTTCATGACGGTGATGGCGACGAAGATGCCCTTCGTCGGGCGGGGATAATGGAACGCCCTTTCGTCATGCGCGGGCTTGACCCGCGCATCCCGCTTAGGGAAGCACGGTGCTCTCCTTAGCGGGATGGCCGGGACAAGCCCGGCCATGACGAATAAAAACGAGGGAAGAGGCGGAAAGGGAGCATGCAAACTCTTCAATCAGCTCTCGGCGTCCTCGCGCTGCTCGCCTTCGCCTGGATCATCAGCGAAAATCGCCAAGCCGTATCCTGGCGGCGCGTGGGCTTAAGCCTCCTGCTCACGTTCCTCCTGGCCGTCCTTTTCCTCAAGGTGCCTCAAATCAAGAGCGCCTTCGCGGTCGTCAATGCCGGTGTGGATGCGGTCGCCAATGCGACGCGCGCCGGAACGTCCTTCGTCTTCGGCTATCTCGGCGGCGCTCCCCTGCCCTTCGAGCTGAAAATTCCCGGTGGCGAATTCATCCTCGCCTTCCAGGCCTTGTCGATCGTGCTGGTGATCAGCGTGCTTACGACGCTGCTATTTTATTGGCGCATCCTGCCGCCCGTCGTCCGCGGATTTTCCTGGGTGCTGGAGCGGACGCTTGGCGTCGGCGGCGCAGTTGGCCTGTCCACCGCCGCCAATATCTTCCTCGGCATGGTCGAGGCGCCGCTGTTCATCCGCCCTTATATCGCCAGTCTCTCGCGCGGCGAATTGTTCATCGTCATGACCGGCGGCATGGCCGGCATCGCCGGCACCGTCTTCGTCGTCTATGCGACCATCCTGCGCCCGATCATCCCGGACGTCGCCGGGCATCTGCTGATCGCGTCCGTGCTTGGCGCTCCGGCGGCGATCTTGATCAGCGAGTTGATGGTGCCTGACCTGCGCGACCGCGGCACGGCGGCGTCGCTCGTTCAGCCTGACGCCGTCGCAACGAGCACCATGGACGCCATCGTCAAAGGCGCCGCCGTCGGCCTCGAACTCCTGCTCAATATTTGCGCCATGCTGATCGTGCTGATCGCGCTGGTGCATCTCGCCAACGGCATCATCGGGCTGTTGCCGGATGTGGCGGGCGCGCCGGTCACGTTGCAGCGGCTGCTCGGATTGGCGATGGCGCCCGTGTGCTGGCTGATGGGCATTCCCTGGGCGGAGGCGACGACCGCGGGCGCGTTGATGGGAATGAAAACGATCCTCAACGAGTTCGTCGCTTATTTCCAATTGGCGGCCTTGCCCGCCGACGCGCTCGAACCGCGTTCGCGGCTGATCATGCTCTATGCGCTGTGCGGCTTCGCCAATTTCGGCAGCCTTGGCATCATGCTCGGCGGCCTCACCACCATGTGTCCGCAACGGCGCGACGACATCCTGTCATTGGGCTGGAAATCGATTGTCTCCGGCACGCTTTCCACCTGTCTCTTGGGCGCGATCGTCGGCGTGTTGAGTTAGCCCGTCCACCTACATCCCGCTGAAAACGCGCGAGAAAAACCAAGAAAAAATAAGTTATCCCCGCCTCTGAATCCGGCCTTATCCTCCACGTGCCTGGCTCGTCGAGGGGCGCCTTCTAGGGGCGCTAGTTGGCGGAGCCGGGTGCGGCGCCTGCGGGCGTGGGTTTAACGCAAACCCGCGCGCTCGGGCGGCGCCGGACTCCGACCCTCGGGCACTATGACCCGAGCGCGGGAGCACGCAGCTGGCAGGCCTAAGACGGCCGTACCCCAGTGAGCGCGGACCGGCGCAGTAAGGAAGACGCCGCAGTGGAGCGCCGAGAGGCGGGCGCCCTTTCGCAAAAGGGCGCGCCGTGTCCGCAAGGGCGCGGCTCACACGACTGAAGCGCCTTCTCGGCGCTCCGCTCCCCCTCGTTTTGGGGAGCAAAAAGAGGAGACCGGCGCGCCCGCGCCGCCAACAACAGGGCCGGCGGAGCTATGCCCCGGCGTCATCCTGAGGTGCGAGGGCGAAGCCCGAGCCTCGAAGGATGACGGATTAGAGTGGCTGTTTGAAAATCGAATCCCGCAGGGCGTCAGTGCAGCCGGAATTCGCCGCCGATGGCCTTCAACTCGGCAGGCTGGATGAGCCGCGAATGCGCCACCGTGACGGAGTGGAGGGGCCCTTCAAGGGACTTCTCCCAGAAGGTGAGAAAGCGCTGCAATTCGGGGAATTCGGGGAAAAGATCATAGGCTTGCCAGACATAGGTCTGCAGCAGCCAGCGATGATCCGGGCGGCGATACAGGATCTGCGCCGTCGTCAAACCGTAACCTTGAACCTGTTTTTCAAAATCCGCCGAGATCATGGCTTCCTCCATCCAAATCGGACACAAGTTTCCAGTTCCCGTACCGGCTATTGCAAGCCGGAACGGTTAATAAACCGTTGATAATCCCAGATTTGGCCGCCGCTCGGTGAGTTGCCGCCAACCAAGTCAGCCCCAGGCCGCTCAGCAGATTGAAAACGGGAACCCAGTGGAACTTGTTCCAAAGGGCTGCCACCCATCATTTTCGCCGCGCTGCGGAACCAACTCTCGGGCGGCTTTCTAAGTTTGCACAAAAAGCTTGGCACTCCCCGGGAGCGAGTGCTAGTAATCCGGCCTGTCACCCTTGTAGGTGAAGAACTGCGGCCTATGTGCTGCGGAGGACTCGCGGCGGGGGCTTCTGGCCGCGGTCCTGAACAACCTGAAGCCGATCAACAACTATTGGAGGACACTATGAAATTTCGTCCGCTTCACGACCGTGTCGTCGTCGAGCGCGTCACCGCCGAGGAAAAGACCGCCGGCGGTATCATCATTCCCGACACTGCGAAGGAAAAGCCGCAGCAGGGAAAAATCATCGCCGTCGGCCCAGGTGGCCGCGACGAAAACGGCAAGCTCATTCCGATCGATGTGAAGGTCGGGGACCGCGTTCTGTTCGGCAAATGGTCGGGCACCGAGGTCAAGCTTGACGGCACCGAATACCTGATCATGAAGGAAAGCGACATCATGGGCGTGTTGACCGGGGTCGCCGAGGCTCCCGCGAAGAAGAAAGCCGCCTGACGCGAACCTCGTCCTGAGGAGGCCGCGGAGCGGCCGTCTTGAAGGACACAGGATCATCGGCTCATCCACAGAGAGGCGCCTTCAGAGCGCTGCTCCGGATGAGGATCAAAATCAATGGAGTGATTCAATATGGCTGCTAAAGAAGTAAAATTCTCCGTCGATGCGCGCGACAAGATGCTGCGCGGCGTCGACATTCTCGCCAACGCGGTGAAGGTCACGCTTGGGCCGAAGGGCCGCAACGTGGTGCTCGATAAGTCTTACGGCGCACCGCGCATCACCAAGGACGGCGTCACCGTCGCCAAGGAAATCGAACTCGAAGACAAGTTCGAGAACATGGGCGCGCAGATGGTGCGCGAAGTCGCCTCGAAGTCTTCGGATTTCGCCGGTGACGGCACCACCACCGCCACGGTGCTGGCCCAGGCCATCGTCAAGGAAGGTTCCAAGTCGGTTGCCGCCGGCATGAACCCGATGGATCTCAAGCGCGGCATCGACCTCGCTGTCGAAGCCGTCGTTGCCGATCTGCAGAAGAACTCGAAGAAGGTCACGTCGAACGACGAGATCGCCCAGGTCGGAACGATTTCCGCCAACGGCGATACCGAAATCGGCCGCTTCCTCGCCGACGCCATGAAGAAAGTCGGCAACGAGGGCGTGATCACGGTCGAAGAAGCCAAGTCGCTCGAGACCGAGCTTGAAGTGGTCGAAGGCATGCAGTTCGACCGCGGCTATATCTCTCCCTACGTCGTCACCAATGCCGAGAAGATGCGGGTCGAGATGGAAGATCCCTACATCCTGATCTCGGAAAAGAAGCTCTCCGGTCTGCAAGAGTTGCTGCCGCTGCTCGAAGCAGTGGTGCAATCCGGTAAGCCGCTGGTGATCATCGCCGAGGATGTCGAAGGCGAAGCCCTTGCCACCCTCGTCGTCAACAAGCTGCGCGGTGGCCTTAAGGTCGCGGCGGTGAAGTCCCCGGGCTTCGGCGATCGTCGCAAGGCGATGCTGCAAGACATCGCGGTCCTCACCGGCGGCCAGGTCATCTCCGAAGATCTCGGCACCAAGCTCGAGAAGGTGACACTGGCCATGCTTGGCCGCACCAAGAAGGTGATGATCGAGAAAGAGAACACCACGATCGTCAACGGCGCCGGCAAGAAAGCCGACATCGAGGCACGCGTTGCCCAGATCAAGGCGCAGATCGAAGAGACCACCTCCGATTATGATCGCGAGAAACTGCAGGAGCGGCTTGCCAAGCTCTCCGGCGGCGTCGCCGTGATCCGCGTCGGCGGTGCGACCGAGGTCGAAGTGAAGGAGCGCAAGGATCGCGTCGATGACGCGATGCATGCAACCCGCGCCGCGGTCGAAGAAGGCATTCTGCCGGGCGGCGGCGTTGCGCTGCTGCGCGCCAGCGAAGTGCTGAAGAAGATCCGCACGCAGAACGACGACCAGAAGACCGGCGTCGAGATCGTGCGCAAGGCGCTGTCCTATCCGGCGCGCCAGATTGCCACCAACGCCGGCGCCGATGGCTCCGTCGTGGTCGGCAAGATCCTGGAAAAGGATCAGTATGCTTATGGCTATGACGCGCAAAACGACGAGTACGTCAATCTCGTCGCCAAGGGCATCATCGACCCGACCAAGGTGGTCCGCGCTGCGTTGCAGAACGCAGCCTCGATCGCGGGCCTCCTGATCACCACCGAGGCCATGGTTGCCGAACTGCCGCAGAAGAAAGGCCAGGCAGCGCCTGGCGGCGGCGGGATGGGCGGCATGGGCGGCGGGATGGACTTCTAAGAAGTCCAAGCGCCTGAACAACAACAGAGGCCCGGGGCATGACCCCGGGCCTTTTGTTTGTGGTGCGTATCCGTTAGCTCTTCCGGATTACGGCCAGCGAGCCACAATTGAGCCCTTGTTCAGCCCGGAACGCCTGCTGGATTACGCGCTGGGATCGACAAGGGGAAACTCATGCGACCTGCGCTTACGCTTCTCTCCAAGATGGGCCGGAAGCTTCTCACCGATCTGCTGCCAGCGGCGCTGGCGAGCGGACTCGTTACTCTCCTGTTCTCCCAACTGCACAACACTCCGCCGCCGCCGAACGCGGCCAGCACTGAAATGGCGCGCATGGTCCACGACAGCCGTGAGATCATGCACGGTTATACGCTCAAGGAAGAAGAGCTGCGCAAACAGATGGCAATGAACGCCGTTGCGGTGCGTCCTGTCGCCAAGCCCGCGGGAACGGAGTCCGACCGCGATACACCGGCGCAACGAAACGCCAAGCCGGCAGTCGCGCCAACGACGCGCGGCGCGCCTGTCAAAAAGACCGAACAGCAGCTGGCTATCGTTGCAGCGAAACCGTCCGGCGATCCTGAGCGCGGAATCGAAAAACGGCCGCCCGGCCAACCGCTCGTGCTATCGAATTTTGCCACTGTCGCACCCGCCCCGGCGAAATCCGATGGTTTCTTCCAGGGTAAATGGAACGACGTCGTATCAGTCGTGAAAAAAGTGCCGGATTGGGCAAGTTCCGCGACCGATTTTGTCCTGGATCTTCCCGCGCGTGCGCTCCCATCTTGGAAGCTGTCTCCGGAGCGAAACCTTTTGAAGGCTGCGCTCTAGCGCAGCGCCCCATGGCTCACGTCGGAAAGATTTTCGCCGGCATCGGCGGCTGGAATTTCGCGCCGTGGCGTGGCGTCTTTTATCCGAAGGGATTGCCGCAGGCTAAGGAACTCGCCTATGCCGCGAGCCAACTCACGTCGATCGAAATCAATTCCACCTACTACGGCTCACAGAAGCCTGAAACTTTCCTCAAATGGGCGAATGAGGTGCCCGACGGCTTCGTATTCTCCGTCAAAGGGCCGCGCTTCGCGACCAATAGGCGCGTGCTGGCGGAGGCTCGCGACTCGATCAAACGCTTTTTCGATTCCGGCGTTCTTGAACTCGGAGATCGCCTCGGGCCGCTGCTCTGGCAATTCGCGCCGACGAAGAAATTCGATGCCGCCGATTTCGGTAGCTTCCTTGAATTGCTTCCGAAGGCGCTAAACGGTCGTGCCCTGCGGCATGTGGTCGAGGTGCGGCACGACAGTTTTCGCGTACCCGCTTTCACCACGCTGCTGCGCCAGTCTAGCGTTGCCGTGGTTTTCGCCGAGCATCATCAGTATCCGGCCATCGCCGATGTGACCGCGGATTTCATTTATGCCCGGCTGCAGAAGGGCGAGGAAGAAATCAAATCCGGCTATCCGCCCAAGGCGCTCGATGCCTGGGCAAAACGCGTGCGGACATGGTCGGGGGGCGGAGAACCGGACGACCTGCCGCGCGTTGACCCCGCACATCAGCCGACGCCGCAAGCTCGCGACGTTTTTATCTACTTCATCCATGAGGCGAAGCTGCGCGCGCCGGCTGCCGCCATGGCCTTGCTTGAACGGCTGAAGTCATGAAGAAACCCAAAACTCCGCCGCCTCTCTTCACCATCGGCTATGAGCAGGCCAAATCCAATGCGGTGCTTGGCGAGCTTGCCGCCGCAAAGATCGAGCTTCTCGTCGACGTGCGCGCGGTCGCGGCTTCACGCCGGCCCGGGTTCTCCAAACGGCAATTGGCAGCCGGTCTCGACGAGCACGGCGTTGGCTATCTTCACCTGCGCGGCTTGGGAACGCCGAAGGAAGGCCGCGAGGCGGCGCGAAGCGGCAAGCTCAAGGAGTTCCGCCGCATCTTCGAGGCGCATCTGAAAACGGCGCAGGCGCGAGAGGAGCTAGACGAACTCGCCACCATCGTGAACAGCGGCCGCCGCGTCTGCCTGCTTTGCTATGAGCGGGATGTCGCCCATTGCCATCGCCGCCGCGTCGCCGAGCTTGTCTGCGAACGCACCGGCGCCGGTGTCGAGCACCTCGTGCCGCCATTGTTTTAAAGGTTTGGGACTACTTCGCCCGCCGCATCGCGCGCGGACGCCGGCCTTTCCACACCCGCGACCAATGCCGTGATGATCAGCGAGTTGGCGGCAAAGACTGCCGCGACGATCGCGGTGATCCACAGCACTAAGCCGAAGCCGCCGCGATCGTAGAGCCAGCCGATGCCCCAAACTGTTGGTCCAGCAGAGGTGAAGATCAAAAAGAAACGCATGGCATAGATGCGTCCGCGCCACGCCGGCGGCGTATAACGCGCCAGCACGATGTCGTTGACGGTGACTTGGGCGTAAATCGCAGCAATCGACAGGGCCAGCGCCAGCAGCAATTGCCACCCTGCGGCGTAATAGACCCAGACGACTCCGATAAGCTGAAGAACCCCGACTCCGGCGATGAGATGGTGCGGCGGAACGCGCTCCACCAAACGTCCGATCGATAGCTGCGCCACTGCGCCGCAAAGGAACACCGCCGTCGCCAGACTGCCGACGATCGCCAGCGGCAGTTCGCGGCCGATGCGCGCATCAACAATTTTCGGCAAAGTGATGGTCAGCGCATTGAACACGAGGCCGGACGACAGTGCTAGGCACATGAATAACGCAACGATCAGGATGACCATGCGCCGGTCGAGCGTGACATCCTGTGAACTCGCCACTGGCGCGCGGCGGGGTCCCTCGTTGGGAACGAACATGAGATAGGCGAAGCCGGTCACGATAAAGACAGCGGCCGGAACAAAGAACGCCCAGCGCCAGTCGATCGCGGCCGTGATCGCCGCGGTGACGCCGGCGGCGATGGAGACGCCGATATTTCCGAACACGCCATGCAACGACACGGTACGTCCACGGTTGACCGCCTGATCGATCAACATCGGCATGCCGACCGGGTGATAGATCGCCGCAAACACGCCCACCGCAAACAAGGCGGCAGCCAGCATCGTGAAGTTGGGCGCCAGCCCGACCGCCGCCGTCGATATGCCGGTGCCGAGAAAATAACTCGCGATCAGGTTGCGCCGGCTCCAGTGATCGGCAAGCCAGCCGAACGGCAGCGCGAAGAGGCCGAAGGCGGTGAAGGCTGCCGTCGAAAGCATGAGGAGATCGCCATAGGAGCGGCCATACACGGCTTCCAAACCGATCACCACCGTGGGGAAGATCAGGATGACGTAGTGGTCGAGAAAGTGCCCCCAGTTGAGAAAACCGATGGATCGCCTACGGCTGGCTTCCGCCGGAGAGGTGATTGTCGAGGCGCTCGGGTTTGCCATTTCTGTCGCTGCCATATCGGCGGTCCGCGAGGGGAACACCGGCTATAACGCGTTTGGCCGCAGCCGTCCTATTCCGATTTGCAGCCCCGAGTGGACATTCCGGAATGACGCGTTAAGATTGTATTTTAGTGCCGGGTGCGGGAGCGGCCCGGGCTGGGGGCGGCGGCTTCAATGCGTGGCGTAAGGCGTTGGATCGCGGCGATCCTCTTGATCGCGGCGCAGTGCGGCCAGCCTGATTTGGCCGTGGCCGATATCCTGTCGGGCGACCGCGACGGGTCCACAATTCTCTACTTTACCGGCGGCGACCTGTGGCGAGACGGCTATTCTTTTTACGGTGGCCTATTGTGGTCGCCGGCTAGTCTTGATGACGAGGGATTTACCCTGAAGCTGTTTTCGGCGGCGGGAATTTATCATTACCGCTCGGGCGGTCTCGGCGGCATCCAAGTGACAGGACGCCAGTTATCTAGCGTCATAGCGCCCGGCTGGCGATTTAAACGCTACGGCTTCACAGTGACTGCTTTTGCCGGCGTCGACGCCCAATACTACCGGCTGTTCCCTAACGATCCGGGCAGCCGGTTGCGCGGAGCCAAGCTCGGAATCCGCGGCGGTTTCGATCTTTGGTACCAGCCGACCCCTGCTACAATGCTTGCCGCAGACGCCTCGATATCCTCCGTCGGAGATAGCTATTCAGCCCGGCTTGCATATGGCTGGCACGTCTTCAATCAGTTTTATCTCGGTCCGGAAGCGTTAGCGTTCATGTGTGAAGATTATCGCCAGGTCCGTTTGGGCCTCCACATGACGGGACTGAAAACGGACGGCTTCGAATGGTCCGCATCGCTGGGTTCGTCCCGCGATTCCGATCACCGCACAGGCGTCTATGCACGGATCGGACTGACGGTGCGTCAGTAAGAAGCTCAATCCAGTGTGCGTCGAAAACGGGTGATGGCAATGATGATAGCGACCAACATCAGTCCAGCGAGCGCCAGTGAGTCGATCTGCAGATCGCCGAGCGTCGAACCTTTGAGCATGATAGCGCGAACAATTCGGACATAGTGGGTGAGCGGCAGGAACTCGCTGACCCATTGCGCCCACATCGGCATGCCCGCGAAAGGAAACAAAAAACCGGACAGCAACATGTTCGGAAGGAAGAACATCATCGCCATCTGCACCGCTTGCAGCTGGTTCTGCGCGAGGGTGGAAAAGGTATAGCCCACCGACAGGTTCGTTGCGATGAACAGCGTCGTGAGCACGGCGAGCAGCGTGAGATCGCCCACGACCGGCACGCCGAACAGCACAACGCCGGCACCGAGGATCAGCGCGGCTTGAAAGAAACCGATCAGCACATAGGGCGCGATCTTGCCGAGCATGATTTCGAGCGGCGTGATCGGCATCGCCAGCAGGCTCTCCATGGTGCCACGCTCGCTCTCGCGCGTCACCGAAAGCGCCGTGAAGATCAGCATGGTCAGCGTGAGGATGGTGCCGAGCAGTCCCGGCACGATATTGAGCTGCGTCGAGCCCGCGGGATTGTAACGGGCATGGCTGCGAATCTCGAATGCCGGCGCAGCGCTCGCGGGTATCAGACGGTCATGCTGGAGCGCGGTCTGTACCACCTGGCCAAGTGAGCCGAGCGCGGAGCCGGCAGCTACCGGGTCGGTCGCGTCAGCCGCGACCAGCAGCGACGGCCTATCGCCACGCCGCACTGCCCGCTCGAAACCCGCCGGCACTTCAATGGCAAATAGCACGCGGCCCGAGGCAAGCAGATGATCAAGTTCGGCGACGTCGCGAGGCTGATGCGTGACCTTGAAATACCTGGTGTTCTCCAGTGCCGCCAGGATCGACCGGCCCACATCGCTGTTCTCTTGCAGCAGTACCGCGGTCGGCAGGTCGCGCGGCGTCGTGTTGATGGCATAGCCGAATAGGACAAGCTGCATCATCGGCACCGTCACCATCGTCGCCAGGGTGACCCGGTCGCGCCGCAGCTGTAAAAATTCCTTCATGATCATCGCGCCAACGCGGCGCCAAAAGCCCCGCCGCGTTCCATTCGGGACGCTCATTGGAAGTTGTCCTTGGCGCGACCCATCAGCTCGATGAAGACGTCTTCCAACGACGGCTCGGAGGCGATCCATCTCAGCGTCGGGTCATTACGATGAGGCTTGATAGCCGCTTCGAGCGTCTCTTTGTCCCGGCTGGAAATATGAAGGCTGGTGCCGAAGGGTGCTACCAAGAGGCCAGGTTTGTTGCTGAGTTCGGCCGAAAGCCCCGGCAGGCCCGGTCCGCTCACCGTGTAGGTCGCCAGCGCCGATTTCGCGATCACCTCATCGACGGTGCCGTGAACCAGCAAGTGGCCGTAAGCGATATACGCAATCTCATGGCAGCGTTCGGCTTCGTCCATGTAATGCGTCGACACCAGGACGGTGAGGCCATCGGCGGCGAGCGCATGGATCTCGTTCCAGAACTCCCGCCGCGCCTTCGGGTCGACGCCGGCCGTCGGCTCATCGAGCAGAAGCAGTTCCGGGTTGGACAAAGTACAGGCTCCGAGCGCCAGCCTTTGCTTCCAACCGCCCGAGAGCGAGCCCGCGATCTGCTCGCCCCGTCCGGTCAAGCCGAGCCGTTCGATAGCGGCACGCGCGGCGGCGCGCGGATCAGGAATGCCGTAAATGCGGCCGACGAATTCCAGATTCTCCCGCACCGAAAGATCCTGATACAGGCTGAAGCGCTGCGTCATGTAACCGACGTGGACCTTGATCTTGTCGGTTTCGGTGATGATGTCGTAGCCGAGACAGGTGCCGTGGCCCGTGTCCGGCGTCAGCAACCCGCAAAGCATACGGATGGTCGTGGTTTTGCCGGAGCCGTTGGGACCCAAGAAGCCGTAGATCGTCCCGCGCTTCACCTGCATCGACAGATCGTGCACCACCTCGCGGCCATCGAAGGATTTTGACAGACCTTCAACGTCGATCACGATATCAGCAGCCGTCATCGCCGCGGCTCCGGCGGCAGCAAGGCAACGCTCACCGGCTGGCCGACACGGAAAGCCTCAGGCCGGTCCGGCCGTGCCTCGACCAGGAACACGAGCTTAGCCCGCTCCTCCAGGCTGTAAATGACGGGCGGGGTGAATTCCGCGGTACGCGCGATGAAACTGATGCGCGCCGTTAGGTCTGGAGGACAGCCGTCACAAGCGATATGCAGGGCTTGATCGAGCGCGATCTTCGGCAGCACTGCCTCGGGAACAAAGAAGCGCAATTTCATATTGGCGGGCGGCAACAGCGCCACCACGGGCCGTCCAGCCGGAACCAGCTCTCCCGGTCGGAAATAAACCTGTTGCACCGTTCCCGTGACCGGACTGGCGACCTTTCGGCGCGCAAGCCGCGTCTGCGAGGAATTGAGCCTCGCCTCCGCCGTGCGCAACGTCGCCTCCGTGTCTTCAAATGCCTTTTGCGTGCCGACATTGGTTTTCAGCAGCACCTGCGCGCGGTCGAAGGCTTGCCGGGCATTAGTAACGGCCGCCTGATTTTGCTTCAGGTCGGCCTGCTGCAAATCGTCATCGACGGTGAACAGCGGCGCGCCTGCAGTGACCGTGTTGCCTTCGCGAACTGACAAAGTTTCCACCCGTCCCGGCTCGTCCGGACTTACGAAGACGAGATCGGCCTCGACCCATCCCTGATAGGCAGGATCGTCCGTTCGGCCGCAGGCCGCGAGCACGACGGCCACCATGGCAAGCCATGCACATCGCCTGGCGCTCATGCCCCCCTCCCCTTGCCGAATATCAGATCGAGATAAGCGTGCATGAAGGCCCGCACGTCGAGCGGCGCCCAGCGCTCGAACAGCCCGCTCCAAACAATCGCAACGATCCCCGGCGCTCCAAGCAGTTGCGGAAAACGCACCAGCGAGTCATTCGGCAACTCGCCCTTATCAACGGCGCGTTGCGCGAGGCGGCGCAACACGCCGAGCAGCCGCTCCACCACCTCGCGGTAATAGAACTCCGCAAGTTTCGGAAAACGCGGGCCTTCGGCGATGATCAGCCGCAGCACATCCTTGCGGCGGGTACCGAAAATCTCGCGCACAAACAGATCGATCAGGTTCTCGGCGACGCTACGCATCGGCAAGTCGGCGAGCGGCGCGCCTTCAAGCGCGGCGACCAGCGGGCTCAGCTGCGCGCGTATCAGTTCTTGGAACAGCATCTCCTTATCGCGGAAATGCAGATAGATTGTGCCCTTGGCAACGCCCGCTCGATTGGCGACATCATCGAGCCGCGTTGCCGCAAAACCGGATGCCGAAAATTCTTCGAGCGCCGCGGCGAGAATAGCTTCTTTCCGCTTCACGCTTTGCAGTGCGCGCGGGCTGATTGGCGGACGTTTGCCTGCAACGGCGATTAAGCCGCTCGATTTCGCCGCATGCCCCGTTCTCGTGGCTTTTTTGACGTTCGCCATGGAGACCATTTACCGAAGTCTATATGACTGACTGGTCAGTCAGCTAAATTAGGCCAAGTGAGCTCGTCTGGCAAGTGCCGCCTCGGCACCGCACGAAATGGAGCGTTTAGCGGATTACTTTTGCTCGATATCGGCCTTCACCGCCGCCAACGTTTCCGCCGTGTCGACATCGAGAAACGCCGCGTCGCCGGTGACTGGCACTTCCGTCACCGCTTCCGCATACCCGGCGATGAAATGCCGGGCGCCGACATCGCCGTCGATGGTCATCAGGTCGGGAAAGAAGCGCCACGACCAAAGAACCGGATTGCCGCGTTTGCCGTCCAGCGTCGGCACCACGACCAGAGCGCCCTTCTCCGGATCGAAGGCGGCAATCAACCGGTCAATCAAATCGGAACTCACCTGCGGCATGTCGGCCAGACAGATGATGGCGCCGTCGGTATCCGCGGGCACCGCCTTCACCCCTGCGCGCAATGAAGTTCCTAATCCTTGTGCAAAATCCGGATTGTGGACGATACGCAGATCGAGACCGGCGAGCGCGGCCTCGACCTGCTCGCGCTGGTGGCCGGTCACGACGATGACCGGGTTGGCGCGCGAGGCCAGCGCCTGTTCGGCAGCGATGCGGACCAGCGGCTTGCCATCGATCTCGGCCAGCAGCTTGTTTGGCCCGCCCATCCGCGTCGAGCGCCCGGCGGCGAGGATGATCGCGGCAACCCGTCGGCCCGCCGTAGTGACCGGTTCCTTGCGCGGCTGCGGGCGGGTGATGATTTCCATCAGCAGGCCGCCGACGCCCATGCCAGTGATGTCCTCCCGCGAGACCGGAAGGCCGGCGAGCAACCGCGTCAGCACCCAATCAAACCCATTTTCCTTCGGACTGCGCGCGCAACCCGGCGCTCCCAACACCACGCTGCCGCGAGCCTGTCCGACGAGGAGCAGATTGCCTGGATCCACCGGCATACCGAAATGCTCGATTGTGCCACCAACGGCATCGATCGCCGCGGGGATGACATCGCGCCGATCGGCGATGGCCGAAGCGCCGAAGATAACGACCAGCTCGGCACCTTGCTTGAGCAGCGCATCAAGCGCCTGCGCCACGGCAATGTCATCATGCGCAACCCGCCGCTCAGCGATAATTGCGGCTCCGGTCGGCGCCAAACGTTCCGCCATCACCTTCACGGTCTTGTCGACAACCTTCGGCGCAAGTCCGGGCAGCAGGGTGGAGATGACGCCGATCTTGCGAATGACATAGGGGGCAACGCGAATGAGCGGCTTGGCCGACTCCGCGATGGCAACTGCGGCATCCCGCTGCGCCGCGCCGACCGCGAAGGGAATGATCTTGACCGTCGCGATCATCTCCCCGGCGACTACCGGTTTGTAAGCGGGCAGTGTCGCCAGGGTGATGGCCTCATCAATGCGATTGAGCCTGTCGATGCTTTCCTTATCGACGACGAGCACGCCTGCTTCCTCTGCGAACAAATTGCAGCGGCCGGTAAAGGCGCGATCGACGTGCACGCCCCGGCCGGCAACCGCTGTCGCGATTTCCGCGGCAGCGATGTCCTCGGACACGTCGCCCGGCTCAAGCCGTGCCACGACGAGATCGGAAACCCCGGCGGCTTCCAGAGCGGTCACTTCGGATGGGCCGATTAATGTGCCTTTCTTCAGCACCAACGCATCTTGGCGGATGCTATGGACCGCGGTGGCGCCAAGCGCCTCACAGGGCGGAACCGCGCCGAATTTCATCGCTTGCCCTCGGCGGACAACCGCAGCCGGGCGGTGATCTCACCCATGATGGCGACGGCGATCTCCGCAGGAGAAACGGCGCCGATGGCCAGACCGATGGGCGAATGAATGCGCGCGATGTCCGCGTCGGTCATGCCCTGTTGCTTCAGCCGCTCGACGCGGCGCGCATGCGTCTTCTTCGAGCCCAGCGCGCCGATATAGAAGCAATCGCGCGCCAACGCGTGCAACAGCGCCGGATCGTCGATCTTGGGATCGTGGGTCAGGGCTACGAAAGCAGTGTAGCGGTCGATGCCGAGCGGCGGCAGCGCCACATCGGGCCATTCCGCAATCACCTTCACTTCGGGAAAGCGCTCGACCGTCGCAAAGGCGGTGCGCGGGTCAACAATAGTGACGTCATAGCCCAACAGCCGCGCCATCGGCGCCAGCGCCTGGCTGATATGCACGGCGCCGGTGACGACCAGACGCGGCGGCGGCACATGCACGGTGAGGAATACGCGGCCTTCGCCGGTCTCCTCCATGCCGCTCTTTCCGCTGCGCAGATGCTTTTCGAGGACGTCTTTCAAAGCGTCGCCGGAAATATCCGCGGCCTTCACCAAGCGCTGCGCGCCACTTGCCATATCGGTGACGAGGATCACCGCGCGGCGAGCCGCACGTTCGGCGTTGAGAGTTGCGAGGATGTCGAGACGCAAACGGCTACTCCACCTTCTCCACGAAAACGCGAATGGTGCCGCCGCAGGAGAGGCCAACCTTCCAAGCCGTCTCGTCGGCGACGCCGAACTCCAGCGTCTTCGGCTTGCCGCTCTCGATCACGTCGATCGCCTCGGCGACCACTGCGCCTTCGACGCAGCCGCCAGAAACGGAGCCTAGGAAGTTACCTTGATCGTCGATGACAAGGTTGGAGCCGATCGGCCGCGGCGCCGAGCCCCAGGTCTCGACTACCGTGGCAATTGCGACTCCACGCCCAGCTTTCCGCCAGTCTTCAGCGGCTTTGAGGATGTCCTCATCTCGCGCCAGCATCGATCCTGCTCCTACATCGCGAGCTGGAACCTTATCCTATTGTCCGGCTCGCTGCCCATGCCGTGGTTGCCCGCCATCCCGCGCTTCCTACATATAGGTAACGCAGGCGCGAACGAGCGAGGCCACCATGACCGAAACCATTACGAGACCGGACGAACGTCAGAAACAAGCTCCACAGGCGCCGTCCATCGATCCCGGCGTCAAGATCGGACACGTCCATCTCAAGGTCGCCGACCTCGATCGCGCGCTGGATTTCTACACCGGCGTGTTGGGTTTCGAGCTGACGCAGCGCATGCCCGGCGCTGCCTTCATGTCCGCGGGCGGCTATCATCACCATATTGCTTTGAATACCTGGGACAGCCTCGGCGCACCGCCGCCGCCGCCGGGCAGGACGGGCCTTTTTCATCTGGCAATCCTATATCCGACCCGCGCGTTGCTGGCCGACGCCTTGCGCCGGCTGATCGCCGCGGGAATTCCGCTGGACGGCGCCAGCGATCACGGTGTCAGCGAAGCGCTTTACCTGCGCGATCCCGACGACAACGGCGTCGAACTCTACTGGGATCGTCCGAAGGAGAAATGGCCGCGCACGCCTGATGGCGACTTGGCGATGGTTACGCGGCGCCTGGATTTGCAAAATCTTCTGGGCGAGTTGGGCTAACATCCTCTGGCGAATAGGTCCGGGCCTTCGTAACCGCTCGCTTCGCCAGAATGCCGATGAGATGCGCGCGGTATTCCGCGCTGCCGTGGATATCGCCGTTAAGGCCGTCCGCCGAAACTGTGAGCCCATCAAGCGATTTCGGTGAAAACCGCTTCTGCAACGCCTCTTCAAAAGCGGTGACACGGAACACACCGTTAGCGCCCGCACCCGTCACGGCAACACGGATTTCTGGCCCTCGCTTGGAGACGAACACGCCGACCAGCGCATAGCGCGAGGCTTGATTGCGGAACTTCTCGTAGGCCGCCTTCTTGACCAGCGGAAACATCACCTTGGTGATGATCTCGTCGGGCTCAAGCGCTGTTTCGAACATGCCCTGGAAGAATTCGTCCGCTTTGATCTTCCGCTTGGAGGTGACGATGGTGGCGCCGAGCCCGAGACATGCCGCCGGATAATCGGCCGTCGGATCGTTGTTGGCTACCGAACCGCCGATGGTTCCCCGATGGCGCAC
>JAXDOR010000080.1:0-17322 GCA_034668825.1 Alphaproteobacteria bacterium
CGTTCATGATCACCGGCGCGCTGCTCGGCCACCAGAAGCTGACCAAGCCGCAGGCCGCCGCCGCGGCGAAATTGTTCGGCCTCTCCAAGGCCGAGCAGGCGCTGCTCAACGAGGTGCCGATGCGCGGCGCCGGCACGCCGATGCCGCCGTCGGACCCGCTGATCTATCGCTTCTACGAATTGGTGATGATCAACGGCCCGGCCTGGAAGGCGCTGATCGAGGAGGAATTCGGCGACGGCATCATGTCGGCGATCGACTTCGACATGCAGATGGAGCGCCTGCCCAACCCCAAAGGCGACCGGGTGAAGATCACCATGTCGGGCAAATTCCTGCCGTTCAAATATTACGGCGCGACGGGGAACGCGCAGGCGTATGGGTTTAAGGAGGAGTAGGGGGCGAGGCGCGCGTCCTCATCCACTAGCAGCGTTGGATGCTCCGCCACGCAATCGTGGGGGGACAAGGAGATAGGGCGAGCGGTTATCCGTGACCCGACGCCTGCGATTCCAGTTTTTGGAAGCGCTTTGTTTGAACCAATTTTGGATTGGCTTTCGACAGCTTATCTAGCACCGTCCGTAGACTGTAGATGCTCTGAGGAGGTGCGTCGCCCACGATGGCACTTAGCAATTCCAGCATTTTTTCGGGGGCCAACGCATAGAAACTCAGTCCGGCTTCCGAGAGCGAATAGATGCTTGTGTGCCCCCGAGGGTCTTCTGCTCGCACGAAAGGAAGAATGACCTCGACGGCTTGGGGAAAAGCATCGCCAGTTGCACGAAGCAACTGCACCAACTTGAAGGTCTCTTTCGAGGATTGGAGTTCGAGGTCTAAAGGCCATGCGCTTTTGAATATGGGCCCGATTATATCGGTCCACATCTGGACTTTCTCGCTTGTCTTCACGCTCTCCATTTCAATGGCTAACCGGTGCGCAAAAGATGACAGGCTAGAGTGTCCTGCCTGCCTCAAAGCCGTGCGCACTTCACTCGGAATGAGGGGATAATCAGCCTTGCCGAGTCGGTTCACAATGAGAATGAGACCAAGCCAATCCGAGAAAACTCGGATGTCTTCCTCGCCAACATCATTTCGAGCGAACATCTCAAGGAACGGTTGCTTGGTCAGCTCGAACAGCTTGGATGATCCAATATGATTGGAATACTTGCGGGCGGACCACATCGCCCCTGCTTCGGTGGAGTTCCAATAGAATTTGGGAATGATGTGTTTGGTGCTCCAGTCGGGAGCGCGCTCAAACAAAAACGCGATGGCTGCGGCGAAGCGCACACGTGCCAAAAGGCCGAAATTTCCGTGTTCACCCACAAGCCGGTCGTAGCGAGCAAGAAGGTGTGGGGACAGTTCCTTGCTGCCTTCTGGAATCTTTTTGAGGAGAATAGATGCCAAATGCCCGGCCGCATCGTTGAGCGCCGTTCCGAAGGGGTCGTCATTCAGCACTTCTGTACGACGCGGTGCGCGCGTAAAGACTAATTCCCACACGGGCCAAAGGGCTTCATCGTCTAGCTTGTCAGAAACTTCGTCGAGCCACCAAGCTGCTCCAACGGAAACTTCATCAAAAGGGGCAGCGTTCGGCCATTCGGCGAGGCGTTTGGCAATTCGATTCAGCGTGGGAATGTCTGCGATTTTGTTGGCAGACCAGAGGAAAGGTCGCCAAACATTCTGGATCCACTTGTTCTCGGGTTGAGCGCGCTCGATACCTTCGAACGCTTTCGCGGGATCGTTCTGCGAAAAGGCTTGCCACGAATCCCCGTCGAGGAAATCCTCTTCGGACTTGGCCTTGAGTGCAGCGGCGACGAGCTGCTCGGCCGAAATGTTCTCTAGTTTCTTCGTGTCTCCGCCGACGGGCCTAACTCCGCTATGCCACATCAAAAAGCCATTCCTTTCCGGCTCCACGGATTGCCATTTCGGATGCCGCTGCCGGATGTCTCCGAGGAGCTGTGTGGCGGACTTTGTCAGCGGAATTTCGCTACGCTCGAAATCCGAGAGAAGTTCGAGGCGATAGCGGTCCATAGCGCGTTCCAAGTCGGCGCCTTCCCGGAACCAATCACTCGGCGGCCCCTCGATAACACGCGCTTCAATTCGTGAGCGCTCATCGTCCGTAAATTCGCGCCACCGCTGCCGAATGAGCCGGTGCACTTCCACGCTGGAATGCGTCAGGAAAAGCTCGCCTTGCGGCAGAACGAGCAAAAGATTGGCGGCTTCGCTCTCCGGAATATGCGGATCGGCGGCAGCAAACAGAGCCATTCGACGCACCAGCCGGAACGGAGTGCTTTTCCACTCGCGGAAAATGCTTGCGGCGAGTTGGCTATTTTTCTTTGCAAGTCGAGCCCATAACTCTACGGTAATGCGAACGATGGTCAGCAAACCGTGTTTGAAGGCATTTTGCTCGTGCGCGGCGACGGAAGGTACATCCACGTCGCTAAGGCTCAGGCCTCGGTCGTGCTCGATCCCGACATCGACTGCATCCGAGAGAATGTTGACCAACGCGTGGGTCAACATGCGAACCAGGCGTTGCTCAGTAGCCTCTGACGCGTTGTCCGGCCACGCCGAGAAAAACTCCTGCTCGTTTACCCCCTCGTCCCCCTCATACCGGATGGTCAGGAGGTCGCTAGGCTCTTTGATTTCGCGCTCAATTTCCCCATCGTGCCACCCAAAGCGCTTCTCCACCCGCAGGCGCGGAGTTACAGCTGTGACAAGTCGTTCAAGGAGTTCAGTGGAGTGCTCGCCCTTCTTGAGACGGGGAAGAATCTCGAACCATTCACGATAGGGGAAGTCGTGACGCGTGTTGCGAATGTGCCGGATGATCAGTTGCCAGCATTTCACGAGAAACGCGGGCAGTTCATTCCGCTTCTTATCCAATCGGATTTCTAAGAGGTCCGCGCTTTCTTCTCGGAAGAAACGAATGTTGGCAACCACTTCTCGTACGGCTTCTGTGCTGTCGAAATTCTGCTCGACCCACACGGTGAGGGCCGCGTCGTCTTTCAGCAGGTTCATTTCGTAGAGAGTCGGCAACCACGAAAGCGAGGGATTCAACTCGACAAGGACCTGGGCCATGTCGTTGCCGGAGAGCAGGAAGCGCAACTGTTCGCGCTCCAATTCGCTAACGTCATTCGGCGTGACCTTTTTCGATGCACTGCTCGCCATCTTCAGACCTTCTTTCCCAAGATGGCGCGGGCCTTCGCGAGCCTGTAAGCGTTGGGATCCATCGCATACTCGGCCCATTCGGCAAGCGTGGCGTAAAGCATATCGTGGTCGGAGAACTCGATGGGCTTGATGCCTTTGGCCTTCCAGATGGATGCCGAACCGGGCTGCTGGACTTCCATCGCGTAAATGTCGCGCAAGTCCGTGAATCGCTCTCGGTCCGCATCGAGGGTTTCGAGCAAGAGGCGCATCGCTGCGTCTTCTGCCCGGTAACCGACGAGAACCATCGTGTTGAGGCGCATACGGTCTTCGACGTAGCGCGAAGCCCAGCCGTCGCGCAGATACGCATCGCCGAAGTCAGCGCTCGTGAGAATGAGATCGCTCGGCAGAATGGATAACGTGTCGTCGCCAAGCCTGCCATGCAGGTGGAGGATTCCACGGTCCGCCGGTGTTCCGGCCCGCGGCAGAGCTTTCCCTGCGTGGCTCGTCCATGGGATGCCGTGCTGCTCTGCCGCCCGTTCGAACAGGGTGTCGAAGTTCGTCGTCGTGATCTTGGCTCTGCCCTGACGGTCGCGCGACAGTCGCAAGATAGAGAGGTGGCGCGACAAATCCGCTCCGGGTGGGGGTTGTAATAGCGCCGTGACGGCCGCGCGAACCGAGGAATCCATGCCCGGTAAATTTGTGCGTTTTTCCAGTGATCGCAATGCGCGGTCGAATTCGCGTTGATTGAACGCGGTGATCTCGGCGTGCTCGTAATTGAGGTCTTCGCCAAGCCGGGCATAGACCTGTTCCGTCAGAAGCTTGAAGGAAGGCAGCCCTGCCCCGAAAGAAACGCCGGCGCCGCAAAGGAACATGACGTCGCCATCGCGCACGGCGCGGATCAGTTCATCCGGGATGTCGGGACTGTGATCAAGAAATCGCATCGATGGCTATAGCCGCTGAACCTCAGGCCAATATGGTGAAGAATATCACCGATCTGATCGCGGCTGGCGGTGAAAATTGGCTGCCGGTGGTGAACACAGGCCATCAGTCAAGAAATTGAGCGCGACCGGCCGTCTGCTCCTTTTCCCCTCAACCACGCATACTCCCGATCCAGCCGTGACATGTATCGATGCCCACGCCGCCGCGGCTCCTCGCGTGGCTGCGCGCGGTTGTCCAGGAAATCCTCCACCGCCTGCCTAGTGGCAATGGCGAGGGCCTCCTTTTCCAGCTTTAATTCAGTTTAGATAAGGCGAGCGCCATACAAGGTCGCGATCCGCTGCCTTGTCGGAGCGCGCGCTCAGGAGAGACAGCCATGCCCAGCACCGTTCGCCTGCACCGCGTCCTGGCAACGAAGCCCGATAAGGTCTATCGCGCCTTCATCGAGGCGGACGCCTTGGCGAAGTGGCTGCCGCCCAACGGCTTCGTCTGCACCGTGCATCACCTCGACGCCAAGGCCGGTGGCAGCTTCAAGATGTCATTCCGCAATTTCACCACGGGCATGAGCCATGCTTTCGGCGGAAAATATCTGGAGCTCGTGCCCGGCGAGCGCTTGCGCTACACCGACACATTCGACGATCCGAATTTGCCGGGCGAGATGCAGGTGACGGTGACGCTCAAGCCGGTCTCCGTCGGCACCGACGTGAGCATCGTGCAGGAAGGCATTCCCGACGTCATTCCGGTGGAAGCTTGCTATCTCGGCTGGCAGGATTCGTTACGAAATCTCGCCAGCCTCGTCGAGCCGGAAATCAATCAATAGAGAGACGGGCCGCGCTGAACACGTCGGCGCGCGCGAAGAGAGGGAGGGCGGTTGAAAAAATTGGCTTCCTCTCCTTCGCCCTCATCCTGAGGAGGCGCCATACGCGCGGCTTCGACGCGCGATGGCGCCGTCTCGAAGGATGGGCCGCGACCGCGCTGGGGCGCCGCTGCCGTGGTGGCCCATGCTTCGAGACGCCGCCACGCAAGTCGGCCCTGGCCGACTTGCGTGCTTCAATCACCGATGTCGGGTAAACCCGACATCGGTGGCGGCTCCTCAGCATGAGGTGGAGAGTTTTGCTGCAGAAGGCGTCTAATCTCACTCCTTCCGCAACATCCACGCATGCTGCTCGTTACGCATGGAGCGGCGGCCGCGGCGGCGCGGGCCATGCTCGTCGTGCGCAAGTTCTTGGCGCGGCGGGTCGCGGTTTTCCAGGAAATCGTCGACCGCCGGCCTCGGCGCGCGGTGCAGGTCGACGTCACCCGCGCATAATTGCGCGATCGGGCGCATCGCCTCGCGCGGCGGCGCGCTTTGGCGGATCGCCATGCCTTGCTCGACCACCGTGTCGCGCCGCCGGCGTCTGCGGCCCATGGCGGCGAGCCGCGCCATCTTCACCAGCTCCAGCGCCTCGCCGAGCTTGTCGAGATCGACGCCCGGCGTTGCCTCCAGCTCGCGGACATAGCGGTCGGCCAGCGCGAACAGCCGCGCGGCGAGCTTGCGCGACTTCAGCTTGGCGCTGGCGCGTGCGCTCGGCACCGTGTCGGTGGCGCGCGGCGCGAAGGCCGGGCGCTTCCAGCCGCCGTCGCGCGTCCAGCGGCAGATGCTGGCGGGTGCAACGCCGGTCTTTGCCGCAATCTCGGAATAGGTCAGCACGCTCTGCTCGATCAGCCGGCGCACCGCCGCCACCGTCGCGTCGGCATGCGGACGGCGCGAGCCGCGCCGCCGCGGTCCCACCACCGCGAACGGTTCCTCCGGACGGACGCCGAGCCGCAGGATCGAGGGGGACGAGAAGGGAAGCCGCATGCCAGGATTATACACCTAGAAGCGCGGCGGCGCAAGCGGGCTGGCGCACTCCGTTTCGGAAGAGGAATGGGTTCGCGGGCCTTGATCGCTTGATGTTGTTTCTTTCGGGAAGACAGTCTCGTCAAGGGTCGAAGACCGCCTGCGGCGGCGGCCGCAGACTCGGGGTGCGAGACATGGGTGCCTCGTGGGCGCGCATCCGACGACACTCTAGCCGAGATGCGCTGTCTCCCGTAAGGCCGCTGGATGCGCTTGCTCAGCCGGTCGCGGTGCTGCGGATTACCGTCTCGTTAATGGTTCTGATGACGAGCGCGGGATCGTCGGCCATGCAGACATGACCGCATCCGGGCAGCAGCATATGGCGCGCGCCGAAAATCCTGTTGCGGGCGCGCTGGTGTTGCTGACCAATCAACAGGCGGTCTTCCGCCCCCCAGGCGATGGTCAACGGAGTGTCGGTTTGATAGCGGCCGACTTGATAACGCCTGGTGGCGTCCACCGTCTCGAATAAAGTCGGCGCCGCGTCGAGCATGTCCTCGATGGCGTCTACCAGATATTCCGTCTCCAGCTGAGAGGTTTTGGCGTAGAACAGCCCGGTAAGCGCCGAAGCGGCCGTGCTCTTGATGATCAGCGGGATCAGCGGCCGGAGCTGATTGGCGACGGCATAGGCGTGTTTAATGGCCTGCTGCGCGTAGATGAATTCGGCGCTGCTCCAAAACCCGATCGGCGACAGCACGGTCACGGATTGCGCCGCGCGCCGCATCCACAGCTCGATCGCTACTCCGCCTCCCAAGGAGTTGCCGACAATGTGCGGCCGTTCCACGCGGATTTTTTTCAGCCAGTCCGCCACCGCATCCGCCAAAGCAGGCACATCCGGCGCGGTGTCCCAGAGCGCCGGAGATTGACCGAATCCCGGAAGATCGGGCGCCAGCACGTCGTAGCGTTGCGCCAAACGGCGGGTCACCGTGGACCAGGCGCGCCCGCTCGAACCGGCGCCATGCAGCAGGAGAAGAGGCGGTCCTGACCCTTGCCGGGTGAAGGACAGGCCGGAACGGGGAAGGGTGCTTGGCCGGCTCCTGGCTGCACGTGTCGGCGCGCCGTTGCCGACATCGGTGTCGCGCGGCTGACGCAATCCGCCACCCGCCATGCTGCCGAGGGCGCCAAGCAGCGCTAAACGGCCGGTCTCGACCAGGAAGCGGCGGCGGCCGACCGTCGGAGCGACTTCATCCCGCCGGGTATGCATGGTCAGATCGCAGCCCCCGTCACGCTTGACGCAGCGTTGAGCCAAGAGAGCGCTCATCGTCCGCGCCGGCTGCCTGTCGTCGAGAGCAGCGCCGTTCGTCCAAAAGACCGGAAAATTCTCCGCGGCAGCGAATATACAACGAAGAATGTCCAGACCAAGGCGGCTTCGGAGCTGTTTAGCTTAGAGATGGCGCTTGGGAAATGCCTTTTCGATTCGTCATACCCCGGTATGCCAGCGGGAAAACCGGATTTCGGCGCGGCGCACGATCTCGTTCAGCACGATCGCCATCGCGGCCAGCATGGAAATGAGGCCGAGCAGCTTGGTGGGATCGAAATTCTGCGTGAACAAGGTAGTGAAATAGCCGATGCCGGCGGTGGAGACGTAGAGCTCGGCCAGCAACACGCCGAGCAGCACGCCGGTCATGCCGAGCCGCATGCCGGCGAAGAAGCTCGGGATCATATGCGGAAAAATGACCCAGCGGAAAAGCTGCCAGCGGCTCGCGCCCATCGCGCGCGCGCTCAGCAGCAATATCGGCTTGATGTTCTGCACGCCCGCCACGATGGTGACGACGATCGGGAAAATCCCGTGCGTCACGCCGAAGGCGATTTTGGACGCCGGACCGATGCCGAAATACAAAATGAACAGCGGCAGCACCGTGATTTGCGGCGTGCCGTAGAGCAGCAGCACGATCGGCATGAAGCTGCGGCGCGCGAACGGCTGCAGCCCGAGCATCAGTCCGACCACAAGCCCGATCGCGACCGCGAGCAGGAAGGCTACGCCAAGTTCCCAGGCGGTGATCTGCAGCGCCGCCGGCACCCCGCGGGTGTCCCATACCCGGCCGAGCGAGGTGAATACGCGCGACGGCGGACTGAGAAAGATCGGATCGACCAGGAAGCGGGCGGCGAGTTCCCACAGCACCACCAGCACGGCGACGACGAGGAGGCGGGTCCAGCCGGGATGGCGGCAGAACTGCCGGATAATGGCGTTGGCCGGCATCAGAAGCGCCGCCGCCCGCGCGCCTCGATGGCGGAGACCAGGCTGTTGAGGATGGCGGCGATCGCCACCACGAACGCGATATAGGCGAACATCCGCGCCATCTCCATGCTCTCGGCGAGATGCACGATGCGGTGGCCGAGCCCGGCGAGCGAGGCGATGGTCTCGCTGCCGATGATGGAGAGCAGCGCGACAGTAAAACCCATGCGCATGCCGGTGAGGATTACCGGCAGCGCGGCCGGCAGCAGCACATAACGAAACAATTGCCGGTCGGAGGCGCCCATCGAGCGCGCGGCGGCGATCAGCGTGCGGTCGACATAGCCGAAGCCGGCGACGGTGCTGAGCACGATCGGAAAAAAACTGATAGTGGCTCCGAGCGCGATCTTGGAGGCCGGCCCGAGCCCGAAGAACAAAATATAAAGCGGCAAGAACAGGATGATCGGGACGGCGTAAATGCCGGAGAACAGCGGCTCGAATACCCGGATCAAATAGCGCGAGCGGCTGAGAAAGTAGCCGAGCGTCACGCCGCCGGCGAGCGAAAGCGCGAAGGCGCAGGCGAGCTCGAACAGCGTGACGCGGAGATCCGGAATGAACTCGCCGGTTCGCAGAATGTCCCAAAGCTCGTGCAGCACATTGACCGGATTCGGCAGCAGCAGCGGACTGACGCGCCAGCGCGTGGTGGCGAGATACCACAGCGCCATCAGCGCAACCAGAAAGCCGAGCTGGACCAGCCGGCTGGTAGTCCGCCCCTGACCGCGCGGGAGTGGCTCTCTCACGGCTCGCCTCCCGCGCCGCGAGCGCCGCTGATAGCCGCGGTGTCGCGCGCCACGCCGGATTCCATCATGGCCTTGCGAATCTCGTCATGCAGCAGGGCGTAGAGCTCGTTGCGCAGCGCCGCGAACTTGGCCGAGGTGACGAAATCCGGCTTGCGCGGATGCGGCTCGTCGACATCGATCACGGTCTTGATGGTGCCGGGACGCGCCGAGAACACCGCCACCCGGTCGGCCAAAAACACCGCCTCGCCCAGGCTGTGGGTGACGAACACGATGGTCTTGCCCGCGCTCGCCAGCAGCACGGAGAGATCCTCGCCCAGGATCATGCGGGTCTGCTCGTCAAGCGCGCCGAACGGCTCGTCCATCAGCAGAATATCGGTCTGCAGGCTGAGGGCGCGCGCCAGCGCGGCGCGCTGCCGCATGCCGCCGGACAGCTGCCCGGGATAATGCTGCAGAAAGTCCTTCAGTCCGACCGCTTCCAGGGCTCCGCGCGCCCGCGCCTCGCGCTCCGCCCGCGGCACGCCCTGAAAGATCATGCCGACGATGACGTTTTCCAGAATGGTGTTCCAGGGCAGCAGGGCGTTTTCCTGAAACACAAACGCGATCCGGCGCGGCATCGGTCCGCGCACCGGCTGGCCGGCAACTTCCACCTGCCCCGCCGTCGGCGTCACCAGGCCGCCCAAAATACTGAGCAGCGTGCTCTTGCCGCAGCCGCTCGGGCCGATCAGCGCCAGCAATTCTCCCCGCCTCACTTCCAGCGACGTGTCGAGCAATGCCTGAACGTGCCGCGCGTCGTCGTGCTCTCCAAACGAATGAGAAACCTCGCGCACACGGATCGCCACCTCTGTTGTCATGCTGATGGATGATGTTCTCGCGCCTGGCCCGCTCACGAAGCGACGTATTGGACGGGGATTTTCCGCAGTACGTCAAGCGCTCCGCATGGATTAGCTGCAACTCTTGCCGTTCGGTGCCGCGAAAGCGGCAATCCAGGGCGGCGGAAATAAATGTTGCGAAGAATAAGATTTGGGTCCCGCCTTGCGCGGGGACGAACGGAGAGTGTGGCGAAGTGATCCGCCTCTCAAATGGGTGATACTCAGCCCAGCTCTTTCGCTCTTCGCAAGCTGTCGATCATGGCGACCCGCAGCAGATAATCGCGGGTACGTGCCGGATCGGTCGCGATGTGGCGCAGCTGGTGCTTGAATTCTCCTGCGCCTTCCAGATTGCGTTTGTTCTGGATCGACTGGCTTTCGATATATTCCTTGGTGACGCCGCGGCGCTGCCGGTCGTAGCGGTCGAGTTCGCTCTGCGGCTTGCGGTCGTGCCAGACGTCGGCCAGCAGCTGCGTGAGATTCATCGCGTCGTGAATGCCGCCGTTCATCCCCATGCCGCCGAGCGGATTGTTGATATGGGCGGCGTCGCCGGCCAGAAATGCGCGCCCGAGACGAAAGCTGCCGGCGACGCGCTGATGCACGTTGTAGAGCGTGGTATGCGCGATCTCAAAACGGGTCACGCCTGAGATGGTGCCGGAAAGCAATGCCTGGCCGAATGCCGGACTGAGCGCCTGTTCGTCGCTCTCCTGCTCGGCCACCGGAAACATCACCCGCCAGAGACCCGGAATTTCCAGAAAGAAATGCCAGCGCTGCGGGTCGGCAACGTAATTGACCGAGACCAGATCGGGGATGAGCGCGCGGAAATCGAACGGCGTGCTCACCACCAGAAAGCGTTCCGGCCAGGTGAAGCCTTCGAAGCTGATGCCAAGCGCGCGCCGCACCTCGCTGCGCGCGCCGTCGGCGCCGATCAGCCAGCGGCCGGAGCGGTTTTCCTGACGGCCGCCGCGCTCCAGCGCGACCTGCACGGCGGCACCATCCTGCGTGACGTCGACCAGCTTGGCGTCGAATTCGATGGAGAAATTCGGATCGCCGCGAAGTTGCTCGTAGAGGATACGCGTCAGTTTCGATTGCTCGCTCTGCACCCGGTAGGGATGCTGCGTCACGTCGGCGATGGCGGCGAAGTCGAACTGCGCCAACAGGCCGTCCTGTTTGGTGCGGTATTGGAATTTCGGCGCGATCAGGCCTTGCGCGATCAACGGCTTGGCGGCGCCGAGCTGGTCCAGCATATCGAGCGTGGGCGGATGAAAGGTGGAGGCGCGGGATTCCTCGCTGAGATCCGGTCCGGCCTCGAACACCGTCACCGGCACGCCGTGACGCAGCAGATTGGCGGCCGCCACCAATCCGACCGGACCGGCGCCGGCTATAAAAACGCGCTCCTCGACCGCCACAGCTTGGCCGAAACCGCTCGACCGTCAATCGATCTTAGCGATGGCGGCCTTGGTGATGATGTCGCGATAGTTCACGATCTCATCGGCGTGGAATTTCTTGGCCTGCTCGAGACCGAGCGCGATCGGCACGGCGCCCGCCTTCTCGAAGCTCGTGCGCACTGCCGGATCGTTGAGCGCTTCGGCCAATTCTTTGTTGAGCCTTTCCAAGATCGGCCTCGGCGTGCCGGCCGGTGCCGCGAGCGCAAACCAGCCGTCGACCTTGTATTCCGGCACCCCGGCTTCCGCCGAGGTCGGGGTGTCGGGCAAGGCTGCCAGCCGCTGGTCGCCGGCAACCGCGAGCGCGGTCGCGCCTTTCGCCTCAATCGGACCCGACACGTTCGGGTACCACTGAAAACCGAGCTGCACGATGCCGGCGATCAGATCGGGCCCATATTGCGCGATGTTGCGGTAGGGCACGTGGGTGAGTTGGGTGCCGGTCACTTGTGAGAAATATTCGCCCGCCAGATGCTGCGAGCTGCCGATGCCGACCGAGCCGTAATTGAGCTTGCCGGGCTCCTTTTTGGCGCGGTCGATCAGTTCCTTGAGCGACTTGATGCCGACGGAATTGCTGGCCGTCACGACGATGGTGAAGCTGGCGAACGGCGAGATAATGTCGAGTTCCTTCAGCGGGTCGTAGCCGAGGTTTTTGTACAGCGACAAATTGGCGGCGACCGGTCCCGATCCGCCGCCGACCAGGGTATATCCGTCCGGCGTTGAGCGCGCCGCCAGCTGGGTGCCGGAATTGCCGCCGGCGCCGGGTTTGTTCTCGACGATGATCGGCTGTCCCAGCGATCTCGACATTTTGTCGAACATGATGCGGCTCACGACGTCGCTGGCGCTGCCGCCGGCAAACGGAATGATCACCGTGATGGGCCGCGTCGGATAGGCTTGCGCCTGCGCCGCGGTCGCGCCGATCAGTGCAGAGAGCGCCAGTGTTGCTGCGCCCGCGAACTGACAAAGTGTTGTTTGATGCATAGCGATCCTCTGGCTGTGGGCGGCCGCGCCCAAGCCGCTCGAATGTTTCATTGTCCTCAATATAGGCTAGTTTTCCACGCTTCGGATAGCCGACGACAACCGATGAGGAGGCGAGCCGCGATGGCTAAACGCAGCGAGATCGAAGCCGCGCTGCGCCGGCTCGCGCCAAAAATACCGCCGCACGAATTCGCCGCGGTGGTGGATCATGCGCTGGACAGCGCCGGGCTGAAGCCCGCGTCGCCGGAAACCGCGGCCTGGCTCTCGCTCGTCGCCTATGTGCGGCACGTTTTCACGGACTATGACGCCCTGCTGAGCGAGCGCTACGACCGCGACAGCGCGCGCTTTTTTGTCGCGGCGGAGATGGACGAAATCCTCGGCGGCTGGGGCGCCAGGCGGCGTGTCAGCGCCGACGAATAGACACGCGTCAGGCGCCGACGCGCAAAGCACTACTAGAGCCATGTTCGATCCCTTCGAATCGCGCACCCTCATTCGTCATCACCGGGCTTGTTGTATGGCCGGCGACATGACCGACACCTGTTCAGAGACATGATCGACACATCATCACGCTGAATTCGGCTGCCGTAGATTTCATGAGAGATCTATACGATGGCCGATAGCGACCTTGATCGCTTGGAAGCATCCTTTTCGGGGAGATGATGGTGTCAAGGGTCGCAGACCGCCTACGGCGGCGGCCCTTCGGCCGCCCTTGACACCATCATCTCCCCGAAGAAACAGCATCCAAGCGATCAAGGCCGCGAGTGATCGCGCCTGAATGGAACGACGAAACTCAACAGTGGGATAAACAAGGGTCGGTCATCTCCCCGAACACGCGTCGGTGATGTCTCCGAGCCATACACTTGTCCCGGTGATCCCGCTTAGGCCGGCAATACCGTGCCTGCTTAAGCGAGACGGCCGGGAAAGCCTGGCCATGACAACAAACATTGCTGCAATTCGGAGCGGAATCCACTCTAGCCTACTCGATCTTGATTCCGGTTTCGGCAAATATCTTGCGGTATTTGATGACGTCGCGCCGCAGAATTTCCGCCAACTGCTCCGGTGTGCCGCCTGCTATATCGCCGCCTGCTGCACTTATCTTCGCCTTTACCTCCGGATCCTGCAGCGCGCGATTGAGCTCGGCATTCAGCCGCGCGAGCACTTCCGGCGGCGTGCCGCGCGGCGCCGCCATGCCGTACCAGGTGACGAACTCGTATTCCGGATAGCCCTGCTCGGCGATCGTCGGCACGTCGGGCGAGCTTTTCAGCCGCTGCGGGCTGGTGACGGCAATCGGATGTACCTTGCCGGCCTTGATCATCTCGTCGCCGACCGCGACGCCGATCATCATGCTTTTGACGTGACCGGCGACGGTGTCCTGCAGCGCCGGGCCGATGCCGCGGTAGGGAATCACCAGCGCGTTGATCTTGGCCATGGTCTTGAACCAGGCGAACGAAATGTCATGCGGGCTGCCGGGCCCGAGCGAGCCGAAGGTAAGCCAGCCCGGATCCTCCTTGGCGTGCTTCACCAAATCCGGCAGCGTGCGCTCCGGCACTTTTTCCGAATTTGCGATCAGTGCGAAAGCGACGCGCAGCAATTGCAGAATCGGTGCGAAATCGCGTTCCGAATCGTAGGGGAGTTGTTTGCCGGCCGCGACATTGATGGCATGCGCATCGGTGATCAGCGCGACCGTGTAGCCGTCGGGCGGCGACTGCGCGAGCGCGCTGGTGCCGATGATGGTGTTGGCGCCCGGCCTATTGTCGATCACGATCGGCTGGCCGAGATATTCCGAGAGTTTCGCCGTCAGCGCCCGCGACACCAAATCGGTCCCGCCGCCGGGCGGATAGGGTACGATCCAGCGGATCGGCTTGCTCGGCCAGGTTTCGGCTTGCGCGGGTGACAGCGCGCACAGCGTGAGTATCAGAACGGAAGTCCAGCGCGGCAATCTCATCATTCCTCCCTGCACTTTTTGAAATTTACGACCAGTGTAGCGGTAAACGGAGAGTAGGTGGGCTTACCAAGGCCGGCTTAGCATCGTCCATGGGTCAGATCAGCGTCACCAAGCCGATCGCCACGCCCAGTATGAGCAGACTGCCGCAGAGGCCGCTCTGCGGCGATTCGGAAACGCCGATGAGCCAGCGCGGCGCCGTGAAGACCAGGTAAAGCCGCGCCACTTCGACAACGAACACCGCCGTGGCGTGCACCACGATGGGGAGCCAGAGGGCGCGCCCGCCGACAACGTAGGCCAGCCCAAATAGGCAGCCGACGATGAAATAGCCGTATGCCATCTGCCAGACCGGCTTGCCCTCGGTGGGCCGGAAGAAATGCACCGACGCGAACGCGGCCGAACTCACGACGATAGCCAGCGCCGTGTAAGCCGGTGACGATGGAAACGAACGCAGAAGCTGCTCGAGGAAGACGCCGCGGAAAACCGCTTCTTCCAGCGTTGCGAGAAGGAGCGGCCCCCAGAAACGCCGAAACAGCTTGGCCCGGCGGGTGGCCTGATCGTGCTGCGGCTCGATCCGCACCCATCCGAGCGCGATGTAGCTCGCGTATAGCAGACAGCCCGGGAAGAACATGAGCGAGAACGCGACCGCGATGTCGCGCCAGGGAATCGGCGTCCGAAAAGCTTGGCGCAACGCGTCAGCGAGAGGAATGCCGAGCGCAAACTGAGACCCGATCAGGATGATGAGCCACGATAGATGGACCATCGCGCGGCTGGCATACTTCATCAGCGGCCTGCGCGTCTTGAATCGCAATGGCCAAGCCAGCGGCTCCCCGATGAGCGTAAGCACGATGCTCTGTACCGCCCACAGCAGACAGAGTGCCGCGAAGGCGACGCCGAGCGTGATCAGGATATTCATTGGGCAGCGGATGCGGAGGCTGTCGCGCGCAGGAAGCGCGACCAGCGTTTGTCGAGCCAGAACTGCCAGTTCTCCGGGTTAGTTCGCAGCTTCTCCTCAAACCAGCGGCACCAGTCCTGAACCGCGGCACGAATTGCGACTTCACGATCGGCGCTATCGAGAGCGAGTGGCGCGCGGTCGAACATAACCATGATGGTTGAATCGGATTGCCAGCGACCAAACACGCGTATCATTGGCGCGCGCGCCAAAATTGCAAGCGCGAAGGCGCCGCCATGGAGTCTCGCCCGGCGTCCGAAGATGCAGGTCTCGACGCCCTGACCAGGTTCGGCCAAGAGATCGGGCGTGATCGCGAGCAGTTTGCCTTTTTTCAGAACCTTCAAATAGGCTACGGCGTCTTCGATCGTCGAGGTACGGTTTGGCCGCAGCAGGGTTTCCACGCCCAGCGCGTCGTACCATTTCAGCTTTCGAAGCGCTCGCTCGGATGTCGGGGCCTGCCGCACAAACATAACCATAGGATGTCTGCGGTTGATGATCGCCGCCACGAGCTCGTGGCCCGACCAGTGAGGCGAAGTGAGGACGACCCCGCGTCCTTCGGCAACGGCATCGTCGAGCAGACGGACCGATTGGTCGAGCTTGACCTCTTGCAGCACCGGCGTCGCCGCAACTCCACGATGGAAGGTTGCCAGCGAACTCGACAGCTGCCAGCCGAGATGGCGAAAATACAGGCCTTCAGCTTGCAGAGGGGGATTGGCGCCCAATGCCAGCCGCATATTCTCGCGAACCCTCCGGCGTAGCATCGGAAGGATGCCGGCCGCTCCAACCAACGAGCCTACGATCGAACGCTGCAGGCCGATCGGAAGCAATGCGCTCGCCGTAATCGCCTGCCGAATGGCCATTTGCGTCGCAGCACGACGTAAATGCAGACGGGAATCTGCCATCGCTGAACTCGGTTGGTGACCGGGCAATCTGCTGGTGACCGGGAAAGCTGCCGACAAATCTAATTCACGTCGGTGAATTGTCCATCGCACCGGCCGGTGTTAGGGGACCGGATGGAAAGTCGATCGATGGTGGAGGTCGCAACCGGGTTCCGACAACCCATTGGAAAGGTTCGATTTCTAAAGCGATGCGATGGGAGAGGCCACTGCCCGCCCGGACTGCTACAACCCGCTGTCAAGCTCACTCGGCGCAACATCAAGCCTGCTGCTACGCCAATCGCTGTTATATTTGTTTCAATCTTGGGGTCGACGGGAGCCGCGGATGGATATAGCCCACGAAGTCAAGCTTGTGATCTCGAAATCGCTGAAGATTCCCGTCGAGCAATTGACCGATGAGACAAAGCTTGACGATCTGGGCGCGGAATCGCTGCAAATCATCGAAATGGTTTTTGATCTGGAAGAGAAGTTCGACATCGACATTCCGATCGACCCCGACGCCGAAAAACGGTCGAGGATTTTCAGCACTATCGGCGATGTCGCGCGTGCCGTACAGAATCTGATCGAGACCTAGGCGGCTCCATGAATCGGGTCGTTATTACCGGAATCGGCGTGGTGTCGCCGGTAGGCAATGCGCTGGACCAATTCTGGTCGGCGCTGGTCGAGCCACGCTCCGGCATCCGTCCGCTCAACACCGTCCCGACCGAGCGGCTGAGCACGCGTGTGGCCGCCCAGGTCGATGATTTCGATCCGGCCAACTATTTTGAACCCAAATATCTGGGCTTGCTGGACCGATTTTCCCAGTTTGCGGTTCATGCGGCGCGCGCAGCGGTGCGCGATGCCGGCGTGGAGATTTCAGAAGAGATCGCGCTCGAAACCGCGGCGATTATAGGAAATGCGGCCGGCGGGCAGAACTCCGTCGATGATTCCTATTTCAAATTTTATGCGCAGAATTCCTCGCGCGTGCATCCGCTGACGATCCCGCGCTGGATGGTCAATGCCGCCGGAAGTCAGGTCTCGATCGATCTCGGCCTCAAGGGTCCGGCCTGGACGGTGGCGAGCGCTTGCGCCTCCGGGACGCACGCGATCGGCCAGGCGTTTCACCTGGTGCGCAGCACGGCCGGGCTTTTGGCCTTCAGCTTGTCGGCCAGTTTCTGCACTTCCTGCTCCAGCTTGGCCTGCGGCACAGCGAAATTGCACAGCCCGATGCGCACCGCTTCCTTGCCGTCGAACGCCTCGCCCAGACACGCATAGTAGAGGGCATGCCGATACAGCACCGCGTCGGCCACCACCTTGGCCACCAGCGCGCCCGGCAGGATGCCCCAGTTGACCTCGGAC
>JAXDOR010000081.1:0-30094 GCA_034668825.1 Alphaproteobacteria bacterium
CCTCATCGCCAAGGGTTTTCGCATTCTCGCGCGCCGCGCCATCGGCTCCATCCTTGGTGAGCGCGAGCGCGCGCTGATAGATATCGCGGCGGGAGAGACCGGTCGCGGTGGCGATCTCGCTCACCGCATCTTTCACCGAAACGCGGCTCATCGCTTGGCGCAAAAGATCGTCCACTTCATCCGCGCTCGCCCGGGCGGCTTCAGCCGGAGGGCCGATCACGATCACGATCTCGCCGCGCGGCGGATCCTCCGCTGCGTAATCGCGCGCCAGGGTTTGGAGATCGCCACGGCGGGTTTCCTCATGCAGCTTGGTCAGCTCACGGCAGACCGCGGCTTCGCGCGCGCCCAACCCATCGGCTAGATCGGCGAGCGCGGCGGCAAGCCGAGGCCCGGTCTCGAACAGCACCAGGGTTGCCGGCAGGCGCGCAAGCTCGGCGATGCGGGCGCGCCGTCCCGTCTCCTTCGGCGGCAAGAATCCTTCAAAGAAGAAACGGTCGGTGGGAAGCCCGGCCACCGTGAGCGCCGTGAGCGTCGCCGAAGCGCCGGGTAATGCGGTCACCGGAAATCCGGCTTCTTGCGCGGCGCGCACAAGCTTGAAGCCGGGATCGGATACCAGCGGCGTCCCGGCATCGGAAACGAGCGCGACTGCCGCGCCGGCGGCAAGCCGCGCCAGAAGTTTCGGCCGCGCTTCGCTCGCATTGTGATCGTGATAGGGCGTGAGCGGAGTGGCGATGTCATAGCGGTCGAGCAGCTTGCGGGTCACGCGGGTATCCTCGCAGGCGATGACGTCCGCGCCGGCAAGTGTTTGGAGCGCGCGCAGCGTGATGTCGCCGAGATTGCCGATCGGGGTCGCAACAACATAAAGCCCCGTGGCCAGCGCCGGGGCGTCGACCGTTTGCCCGGCCAGCAGGTAACGCCGGGACGCGTTTTGCACCGCGCCAAATGCCGGTTTAGCGGAGGCTCGTTTATCCTTCATGCCGTCACCTTAGCCGCGCCGTCTTCGCCCGTCATGGTCTGGCCGGATTCATCCGTTTTGTCGGTTGGTTAAGTATTCGTCGATAATATGAGGGGATTGACATCGTGGCCTGGTGCCGACGCTGTATCTCGTCGAGGAGATCGGCCATGTCCCGGATATCGCAGGCGGTTTTACGTTCGCCGCCGCGCTCAAAACGCCCCTGGATCGGAGTCGTGTTAGGCGCGCTGGCAGGCCTGCTTGCGGCCTGTTCCGGCCTGTCGACGACCGGCGACTTCGGGATTCCGGTGCAGCCGGGCGGCCCGCCGCAACCGGCCGATCAGATCGGCACCGGGCAAGTCAGAGTCGCATTGATCCTGCCGCTGTCGGCGGCCGCGAACGCGGGCGTGGCGGCGCAATCGATGAAGAACGCGGCGGAGATGGCGCTCGCCGAATTCAACAATCCCAATATCCAGCTTCTGGTGAAGGATGACGGCGGCAGCGCCGGCGGCGCGCAGCAGGCGGCGCAACAGGCAATCGGCGAAGGCGCCGAGATCATACTCGGCCCGCTGTTCGCGCAGTCGGTGGGCATCGTCGGGCAGCTTGCGCGCAGCCGCGGCGTTCCGGTCATCGCCTTTTCCACCGACACCAGCGTTGCCGCGCGCGGAGTTTATCTTTTGAGTTTCCTGCCGGAGTCGGATGTCGAGCGCATCGTCGGTTATGCCGCCAGCAACGGCAAACGATCCTTCATCGGGCTGGTGCCGGACAATGCTTACGGCAGCGTCGTCGAGGCGGCATTCAAGCAAGCGGTCGCCGCCCGCAACGGACGCATCGTGGCGCTCGAGCGCTATCCGCTCGACAAGGCGGCGCGGCAAACGGCGATCGCGGCGGTGGCGCAGGCCGCGAGCCAAGCCGATGCGCTTTTCATTCCAGACGGCCCCGACGCCGCCGATATCGTTCAGGCTCTTACTGCGAGCGGCGCCAACGTCAAACGGCTGCAGCTTCTCGGCAGCGGCTTGTGGGAGGATGCCGGAGTGGCGGCGGCGCCATCGCTGCAAGGCGCCTGGTATCCGGCGCCGGAGACAACTTCTTATCGCAACTTTGCCGGCCGTTACCGCAAGCGCTTCGGACAAGACCCGGTGCGCACGGCGACGCTGTCTTATGATGCCGTGGCGCTGATCGCCGCTTTGGTGAAGACGCAAGGGGCGCAGCGCTTCTCCGACGAGGTGCTGCTGAACGGTTCCGGCTTTTCCGGCATCGACGGCGTATTCCGCTTCCGCGCCGACGGCACCAATGAGCGGGGCTTGGCGGTGATGCGGCTCACGCCCTCGGGCGGCCAGCCGCTTGCTCCCGCGCCGCATTCCTTCGGCGGCGCCACCTAATCCACGCGGTCGGCAGCTAAGGCGCGGCTTCCTGGACAATGTCGATATCGTGACGGTCGGCGCCCACCATCATGGCGATGGTGTAGGTGCGTGGGCCGTCGGCGTCCCGGGTCGGCGCTGCCACATGCAGCGTCCCGCCGTACCACTCTCCCGGCATCAGCGTGTTGTCTTTCATGACATCGCGCTCCAGGATCGCGAGATTGGCCTGGCCTTCGGCGATCACCGCATCGGTCATTTTCTCGTTCTGGCGGAACGCGCGGTTCTGCGCGTTCGTCGCAGCGAGAGAACTATACGACGTTGTGTAGGACGTATGCGGGCCGGTGGCGGTGTATCTGGTCGTGGTGCGGTTGCTGTAACCGGCCTGGGATGCCGAGGCACTATTGAGGCCGGCAACGGCACCAACGAGAACGGCTTCCACGACCTGCCGGGTCCGTTCCTCCGCAACCAGCTCCTCATAGGAAAAGACTTTCAGCGCCACGGTTTGCGAGCCGGCTACTTGGGTCACCGCAACGTTCCTGACGACGAAATCGACCGGCGCCTTGGTCAGATTGCGGATGCCGACGACGAAAACCGGACGGCCCCCGGCCGCGATTTGCCGCGCGGCTGGCCGGATCAAAACAATGGAGTTGGCTTTCTGTGACACCAGCGCGGGACGGCCATCGCGCACGAATGCTTGCTGCTGGGCCTTGGCTTGGAACCGCACGGTTTCCTGCTGCACGCAGGCCGAACACGACAACGCAAGTGCAATGAGCACTAACATACGCATGACGCTACCCCCCGTAGAAGAAATCCTCCTACAACTAAACCGCGAATGCAAGTGGATGGGAAGCGAGGGGAGCCCAGGTTTAAGCGGCTAAATCGGCAACAACGGCGTCGAGTACGGGGAAACCGGCCTGGGTGACGCGCAGCCGTCCGCCAACGGTTTCCAGCGCGCCTTCGTCGTGCAAAATCGTGATCCGCTTCGGATCGAGCTCGCGTCCGGCCAATGCCGCGTAGCGCAGCGGATCGATGCCTTCGGCGAGCCGAAGGCCCATCAGCAAAAATTCGTCGGCTTGTTCCTCGCGCATTAGCGGCTCGTCAGTGACCAACCCATGGCCGAGCGACTCCACCCGCATCAACCAGGTCTCCGGCCGTTTTTCCGTGGCAGTCGCTTGGCGGACGCCATTGAGGTTAAGGCGCCCGTGAGCGCCGGGGCCGATACCGGCATATTCATGCCCGCGCCAATAAACGAGATTGTGCCGACACTCGCTGCCTGGCCGTGCATGGTTGGATACTTCATAGCCGGGCAGGCCGGCGGCGGCACAAATCTCTTGCGTGAGGTCGTAAAGCGTCCGGCCTAAGTCATCGTCGGGGATGACGAGCTTGCCGGCCTTTTGCAGAGCGTAAAACGGCGTCTCCGGCTCGATGGTCAGTTGATAGAGCGACAGATGCTCGGCGGCTTCGGCGATGGCGCGCTTGAGCTCCTCCGTCCAGGCCTGCGGCGTCTGCCGCGGCCGGGCATAGATCAGATCGAAGGAATAACGTTCGAAAATCGAGCGTGCGATGGCCACCGCGTCGAGCGCCTCTTGCGCCGAATGTAGCCGTCCCAGTTCCTTCAGCGCGGCATCGTCGAGCGCCTGCACCCCGAGCGAGACGCGATTGACGCCGGCTGCGCGATAGCCGCGAAAGCGCGTCGCCTCGACGCTGGTCGGATTGGCTTCCAGCGTCACCTCCACGTCGGGCGCCACGGTCGCTGCGATCCTCGACGCCATCGCCGCGCACTGGACCGTGGCGGGCTGCATCAGCGATGGCGTGCCGCCGCCGAAGAAAATTGAGGATACTTGCCGGCCGGGAATGCGGGCGGCGGTGACCGCGATCTCGGAGGCGAAGGCGCGCACGAAGCGTGCCTCGTCGATGGGCATGTGGCGGACATGGCTGTTGAAGTCGCAATAGGGGCATTTCGACAGGCAGAACGGCCAATGCACATAGACGCCGAAGGCTGGGTTGTTGCTATCGGCGCTCAAGGCAGGCCTCCGCGAGCTTGAGGAAGGCGCGGGCACGATGCGACAGGCCCTTTCCTTTCGGCGGCAGGCCGTGTTTCTCGTCCGCGGTCATTTCGCCGAATGTCCGGTCATGACCGTGGGGCAGGAAAATGGGATCATAACCAAAACCAGCCGTTCCCCGCGCTGGCCAAACAACAGTGCCGTCGATGCGCCCCTCGAATTCCTCCACGTGCCCGTCCGGCCAGGCAACGCAAAGCGCGGAGACGAAATGCGCCCGGCGGTCAGCGGCATTGCGTTCGCGCAGCATGGTCTCGATCTTTTTCATCGCTCCCGCGAAATCCTTATCAGGTCCCGCCCAGCGAGCGGAGTGAATGCCCGGTGCACCGTCGAGCGCATCGACCGCAAGACCGGAATCATCGGCAAAAGCCGGCAGTCCCGAAGCTATGGTGGCGGCGACCGCCTTGATTCGCGCATTCTCGCGAAAGCTTGCGCCGGTCTCCTCCGGCTCGGCAAGCCCAAGCTCGCCGGCGGAGACCGCGTCGATGCCGTAGGGCGCGAGTAGGTCGCGCAATTCGCGCAACTTGCCCGGGTTATGCGTAGCGATCACTAGGCGGCCAGTGATGGGGCGGTGCGCCGGGGCCTCTGCGGCGGCGCTGTGGCTCACATCACCGCCATTTTTTGCAAGTTGACCAACTTGTCGATGCCTTTGCGTGCCAGCGCCAGCAAAGCCAGGAACTGCTCCTCGGAAAACGGGACCTTTTCCGCAGTGCCTTGGATCTCGACGATATTGCCGGTGCCGGTCATGACGAAATTGGCGTCGGTGTCGGCCTCCGAGTCCTCGGCATAGTCGAGGTCGAGCACCGCCAGCCCTTTGCAGACGCCGCAGGAGATCGCCGCCAGATGATCGCGCATCGGTTCGCCGCGCGTTATCTCGCGTGTCTTCATCCAGGCGACGCAGTCATGCAGGGCAACCCAACCGCCGGTGATCGCGGCGGTGCGGGTGCCGCCGTCGGCCTGGATGACATCGCAGTCGATGGTGATCTGCCGTTCGCCCAGGGCTTCGAGATTAACCACCGTGCGCAGCGAGCGGCCAATCAGCCGTTGGATTTCCACCGTGCGGCCACTCTGCTTGCCTGCGGATGCTTCGCGCCGCGTACGCTCGGACGTGGCGCGCGGCAACATGCCGTATTCGGCGGTGATCCAGCCGCGGCCTTGGCCCTTCATCCACGGCGGCAGCCGGTCTTCAAGCGTGGCCGTCACCAGCACATGAGTGTCGCCGAATTTCACGAAACACGAGCCTTCCGCGTATTTGACGACGCCGCGCTCAAGTGAAACGGCGCGCAGCTCGTCAGGCTGTCGGCGGCTAGGCCGCATGTCTATCTCCAGGTTAAGGCGCCGCGCGCCCTTGAGCCAAGCTTTTAGGTGGCGGGGCGGTAACCGACAAGGGCGTATTTGACTTGCGTTCCGGCGCGCGGAATGGACAACTCTAAGGGCAGGCCGGGAGAAATTTGGTGTCTCACGACGTTCCCATCGGCACGACCCAGGTGAGCCTCGCGCAGCTCAACGAGCGCTCGCGCGAGATTTTTCGTCATATCGTCGAAAGCTATCTCACTACCGGCGAGCCGGTGGGCTCACGCAACATTTCGCGCATCATCCCGATGACGCTGTCGCCGGCCTCGGTGCGCAACGTGATGTCGGATCTGGAGCAGCTTGGTCTGGTCTATGCGCCGCATACTTCGGCGGGGCGGCGGCCAACCGAACTGGGGCTGCGGTTCTTCGTCGACGCCTTGATGCAAATCGGCGACGTCACCGAGCAGGAGCGGCGCGCCATCGAGGCGCAGGTCGCCGCCGCCGGGACGGCGAAGTCGGTCGAGGCGGTGCTGACCGAGGCTTCAACGCTGCTCTCCGGGCTGACACGCTCGGCGGGCGTCGTGCTCGCCGCGAAAGTGAATGTGCGGCTCAAGCATATCGAATTCGTGCGGCTGGAGCCCGAGCGCGCGCTGGCCGTGCTCGTCGCCGAAGACGGCCAGGTGGAAAATCGTGTGCTCGCTGTTCCCGCCGGGCTGCCGACCTCTGCGCTGACGGAGGCGAGCAATTTCCTCAACGCCCAAATTCGCGGCAAGACATTGGCGGACGCCAAGGCGGATCTCGAACGCGCCCTGGAAGCGAGCAAGGCCGAACTCGATCAGCTCACGCACAAGATCATCGCCGCCGGTCTTGCCAGCTGGTCCGGGGGAGAGAATGAGGACCGGCAACTGATCGTGCGCGGCCACTCGAATCTGCTCGACGATCTAAAGGCGCTCGACGATCTTGAGCGGGTGCGGATGTTGTTCGACGATCTGGAAACCAAGCGCGGCGTCGCCGATCTGCTCGGCCGCGCCGAGCGGGCAGAGGGCGTGCGCATCTTCATCGGATCGGAGAACAAACTGTTCTCCCTGTCCGGCTCCTCCACCGTTATTGCGCCCTATCACGATGCCGCGGGCCGTATCGTCGGCGTCATCGGCGTCATCGGGCCGACGCGGCTCAATTATGCGCGGGTGATCCCGATGGTGGACTATACCGCCAAGGTGGTGAGCAAGCTGCTTGGCGGGTAAGCCCCGCTTGATTTTTATCCCCTGAAGCCTGATATCCGGGCCACTGCAAGCTAACGGGAACAGTATGATGACGGACACGACCGCGCGCGCCTCCAATGAGGCTGCAGCCGAGCCCGAGCAGACGCCGCCAACGGCACCGGACAACGAGACCGCGCCAACCGATCCGTTGGTCGCCGCGGTTCGGGAATCCGCGGAACTCAAAGACAAGCTCCTGCGCGCGCTGGCCGAGATGGAAAATCTGCGCCGGCGGACCGAGCGCGAGGTTGCCGACGCGCGTTTCTATGGCATCGCCGCATTCGCCCGCGAGGTTCTCGGCATCGCCGACAATATGCAGCGTGCGCTGGAAGCCGCGCAGCAGGAGTTGCGCGGCACCTCCGATCCCGGCGCAAAGACGTTACTAGAGGGCATCGAGCTCACCGAGCGCGAGTTGCTCAAGGTACTGGAGAAGAACGGCGTCAAGAAATTCGAGCCGCAAGGCGAAAAGTTCGACGCCAATCTTCACCAGGCTATGTACGAGGTGCCTGATGCATCGGTGCCGTCCGGTACGGTCGTCCAGGTGATCCAGCCCGGCTACATGATCGGTGAGCGGATGTTGCGCCCGGCACTCGTCGCTGTGGCGAAAGGCGCTCCCAAGGCAGCGGCCAGTACGCCGCCGCAGGGTCCGCCGGACGCGGCTTAGGCGACCACGGAGTAAGTTGTTAACGCTTCGTTTGATGCGGCCACTCTCCTCCCTCGCGAATTCTTGATCGTCTGCCTTGCGGCCCAAAACGGCCCTCCTATATGAGCCAAGGCGCCGCGTTAGGCGGTGAAATGAGTGTGGGGGTCGGACCAGGGAGCTGCGCGGTCGAACCGCGGGGATGTTCATCCGGGCGCCGAAAGGGCCAGCCGACCTGCCGTAAAAGAGAGGAAGTAATCATGGGCAAGGTCATCGGTATTGATCTCGGTACGACGAATTCCTGCGTCGCCGTCATGGAAGGCAAGACGCCGAAAGTCATTGAGAATGCGGAAGGCGCGCGCACGACGCCTTCCATTGTTGCTTTCACCGAGGATGGTGAACGGCTTGTCGGCCAGTCGGCGAAACGCCAAGCAGTCACCAATCCCGAACGGACCATTTTTGCGGTCAAGCGCCTCATCGGACGGCGCTACGACGACCCGACGGTGGAGAAGGACAAGAAGCTCGTCCCCTACAAGATCGTCAAAGCCGGCAACGGCGACGCCTGGGTCGAGGCCGACGGCAAGACCTATTCCCCCTCGCAGATTTCGGCCTTCATCCTGCAGAAGATGAAGGAGACCGCCGAAGCCCATCTCGGCCAGAAGGTCGATCAGGCGGTCATCACCGTCCCCGCCTATTTCAATGACGCCCAGCGCCAGGCCACCAAGGACGCCGGCAAGATCGCCGGTTTGGAAGTGCTGCGCATCATCAACGAGCCGACCGCGGCGGCGCTCGCTTATGGCCTCGACAAGGCTAAGGCCGGTACCATCGCGGTCTATGACTTGGGCGGCGGCACCTTCGACGTGTCGATCCTGGAAATCGGCGACGGCGTCTTCGAGGTGAAGTCCACCAACGGCGACACCTTCCTCGGCGGCGAAGACTTCGACATGCGTCTCGTCAGCTATCTCGCCGATGAATTCCAGAAGGAGCAGGGCATCGATCTGCGCCGCGACAAGCTGGCGCTGCAGCGGCTGAAGGAAGCCGCCGAGAAAGCAAAGATCGAGCTGTCCTCGACCACACAGACCGAAGTCAATCTGCCCTTCATCACCGCGGACGCGAATGGTCCGAAGCATCTGACCATGAAGCTGACGCGCGCCAAGTTCGAGGCGCTGGTCGACGATCTCATTCAGAAGACCGTCGAGCCGTGCCGCAAGGCGATGAAAGACGCTGGGCTTACTGCGGCGGAAATCAACGAAGTGGTGCTGGTCGGCGGCATGACGCGCATGCCGAAGGTGCAGGAGATCGTCAAGCAATTGTTCGGCAAGGAGCCGCACAAGGGCGTCAACCCGGATGAGGTCGTCGCCATCGGCGCCGCCATCCAGGCCGGCGTGTTGCAAGGCGACGTCAAGGACGTATTGTTGCTTGACGTGACGCCCCTGTCGCTTGGCATCGAGACCCTGGGCGGCGTGTTCACCCGCCTCATCGATCGCAACACCACGATCCCGACCAAGAAGAGCCAGGTCTTTTCCACCGCGGAAGACGGCCAGACCGCGGTGACTATCCGGGTGTTCCAAGGCGAGCGCGAGATGGCCGCCGACAACAAGATGCTCGGCCAGTTCGATCTTGTTGGTCTCCCGCCCGCCCCGCGCGGCGTGCCGCAGGTCGAGGTTACCTTCGACATCGACGCCAACGGCATCGTCAACGTTCAGGCCAAGGACAAGGGGACCGGCAAGGAGCAGCAGATCCGCATCCAGGCGTCGGGCGGCCTCTCCGAGGGCGACATCGAACGCATGGTCAAGGATGCTGAGGCCCACGCCGACGAGGACAAGCAGCGCAAGGCGCTTGTCGAGGCGAAGAACCACGCGGAAGCCCTGATCCACGCCACCGACAAGGCGGTGTCGGAGCATGGTGCCAAGGTAGGCGAAGACGAACGCCGCACTATCGAGACCGCCATGGCCGACCTCAAGGAAGCTGTGAAGGGCGACGATGCGGCGTCCATCACCGCCAAGACCAACGCGCTGGCGCAGGCTTCGATGAAACTTGGCGAAGCGATGTATAAGCAGGCAGAGGGACAACCCGGCGCGCCGGGCAGCGATGGCGCGCCGGAAGGTAAGAAAGAAGATGTCGTCGACGCGGAGTTCACCGAAGTCGACGACGATAAGAATAATAAGAAGTCGGCTTGATCCTCACAGCATGCCGCGTAATCAACAATATGCGTCCCCCCCGGGCTTGACCCGGGGGTCCATCTTTTTGGAAAAGCGATGGATGGCCGGATCAAGCCCGGCCATGACGAACGCCGGGAACTGACGCGCCATGTCCAAGCGCGACTATTATGAAATCTTGGGCGTTGCGCGCGGCGCAAGCGACGCAGACCTCAAGGCTGCCTTTCGCAAGCTCGCCATGCAGCATCATCCGGATCGCAATCCCGGCGACAGCGATTGCGAACACAAATTCAAGGAACTCAACGAAGCTTACGAGATCCTGAAAGACCCGGAAAAGCGGGCGGCCTACGAACGGTTCGGCCACGCCTTCGAACAGGGTAACGGCCGTGGGGCAGGGTTCGACGCCGGCTTCGCGTCCTCCTTCTCCGACATCTTCGAAGACCTGTTCGGCATGGGCGGCGGCCGTCGCGGCCGCGGCTCGGGCCGCGAGCGCGGCGGCGATCTACGCTACAATATGGAAATCACCCTCGAAGAAGCCTATGCCGGCAAAGCCGCGCAAGTCCGCATTCCTACCTCGGTAACCTGCGAAGGTTGCTCCGGCACGGGAGCAAAAACCGGCACCAATCCTAAGCCCTGTCCGACCTGTGGCGGGCAAGGCAACATCCGTCACGCTCAAGGCTTCTTCACCCTGGAGCGGACCTGTCCGGCCTGCCACGGGCGCGGTCAGGTCATCGACAATCCGTGTCCATCTTGCGCCGGTTCCGGGCGGGTGACGCGCGAGCGCATGCTGTCGGTCAATATCCCGGCGGGCGTGGAAGATGGCACCCGTATCCGCCTCGCCGGCGAAGGGGAAGCCGGCGTCCGCGGCGGACCGGCCGGCGATCTCTACATCTTCCTGTCGCTTGCCTCCCACGCCTTCTTCCAACGCGATGGCGCCGATCTGCATTGCCGGGCGCCGATCTCGATGGTCACCGCTTCCTTGGGCGGAGAATTCGAAGTGCCGACCATCGAGGGCGGCAAGACGCGGGTGAAAGTTCCCGAAGGAACTCAGTCGGGACGCCGGTTCCGGCTTACCGGCAAGGGGATGCCGGTATTGCGCTCGAAGCAGACTGGCGACCTCTATGTCCAAGTCGTGGTCGAGACTCCGCAGAAACTCACTAAGCGGCAGCGGGAGTTGATGCGTGAATTCCAGAAGCTTTCGTCGGAGGAAACTCATCCCGAATCCGCGGGTTTTTTCACCAAAGTGAAGGAGTTTTTCGACGGCCTCGGCGGAACTCCCAATTCCTCCTGACGCTTGACCATAGCTCCCGCCCGCTATACCCGTGGGCATAGGCTGCGCGACCGTTTTGTCCTTAGTCCTTTGTCCTCATCATGCCCCTGCAAACCGCCCTCCGCCTCGAAAAGAAGATCCAGCACCTCGACGAGGTGCGTTTCATCCGTTCGTGGCTGGAAAAACCGCTGGCGACCGGAGCGGTGACGCCTTCGGGCCGGGTGCTGGCGCGCACCATGGCCCGATATGTCGATCCGCAGGCGGCGGGTCCGGTGATCGAGCTTGGACCCGGCACCGGCCCTGTAACCGAGGCCCTGGTGGCCCAGGGAGTCGATCCAGCGCGGCTGGTATTGGTCGAATTCAACCCGACCTTCTGCCGTCTGCTGCGGTCGCGCTATCCCACGGCCACTGTCGTCCAAGGCGATGCCTACGGACTGCGGCGGCTGTTGGAGAGCCTGGTGCGTCAGCCGGCTGCCGCTGTGGTGTCAGGCCTGCCGCTTTTCACCAAGCCATTGAAGACGCGCCTGCGGCTGATGTTCGATGCCTTCGCCTTGATGGCGCCAAGCGCGCCCTTCGTTCAGTTCACCTACGCCATGGTGCCGCCGATCCCGAAAGCGCTGAGCGGCGTCAACGCCGAGGCCTCCGAGCGCATCTGGATGAACCTGCCGCCAGCGCGGGTGTGGGTGTATCGGAAGAGCTGATTTCCCTTCGCTCTCTACCGTCATGGCGGGCTTGTCCCGGCCATCCACATCGTGTGTTTCTCCGCAAGAAAGTCGTGGATGCCCGGCACAAGGCCGGGCATGACGGTTTATAATAAGCTTCGTGGCCACTTATTCCGGAGCCGCCGGTGTTCGTGACAAAAATCCTCGTTTTGTCCGGCTCTGTTCGTGCCCAGTCGTATAACACGCGGCTTGCGGCGCTGGCGGCGAAGGAACTCACTTTGGCGGATGCCGAGGTCTCGCGCATTTCGCTGCTGGATTACCCGCTGCCGCTCTATGATGCTGACCAGGACATCGTCTCCGGTCCGCCGCCCAATGCGATCAAGCTCAAGCAGATGATGGCGGCGCATCGCGGCATCTTCATCACCAGTCCCGAATACAACGCCTCCATCACGCCTTTGCTGAAAAATACCATCGACTGGATTTCGCGCGTGCGCGAACGCGGCGATCAGCCTTATGCCGCTTTCCGCGGGCGCGCCTTCGCCATCGGTGCGGCATCGACCGATGTCCTCGGCGGCGTGCGGGGCTTGCTCACCTTGCGGCAAGTGCTTGAACTTGGCTGCGGCGCTATGGTCATCCCGGAGCAGATTGCCGTCGCCAATGCGGAACACGCCTTCGACGACATGGACAATCTCAAAGATCCGCGCGATGCCGGTGTACTTAAGGCGTTGGCGCGGCGACTCGTCGACATGGCGCAGCAGGTGAGTTGACGGAGGGGATGCGGTGATATTGGACCCGCGGGATCGGCTAATCCTTGCTCTAGACGTTCCGACGGTAGCCGCCGCGGAGGCGATGGTTGATCGCGTTGGCGATTCCGTTGGCGTCTGCAAGATCGGTTATCAGCTTGCTTACGCCGGAGGCTTGCCATTGGCCGAATCCCTAGCCCGCGCGGGCAAGCGCGTCTTCCTCGACTTGAAGCTGCACGATATCGGTAACACGGTCGCCAAAGGCGTCGAGAGCGTGGCACGGATAGGCGCGAGTTTTCTCACCGTGCATGCCTATCCGCAGACGATGAAAGCGGCGGTCGAAGCCAAGGCTGGTTCCAAATTGAAAATCCTCGCTGTGACCGTGCTCACCTCCTACGACGACGCCGATCTGGCCGCGGCCGGCTATGAGCTGACCGTGAGCGAACTCGTCGCGGCGCGCGCGGAACAGGCGCGCGACATCGGCGTCGATGGCATCGTCTGCTCGGCCGAAGAAGCCGCGATGCTGCGGCCCGTCATCGGTGCCGGCATGGCGCTGGTGACGCCGGGCATCCGCCCGGCCGGTGCCGCAACCGGCGATCAGAAGCGGATCATGACGCCGGCGGCGGCGATCGAGGCGGGAGCGGACTATCTTGTGGTCGGCCGGCCGATCCTCGAAGCCGCCGATCCGAAGGCGGCGGCGGACGCCATCGTCGCCGAGATCGCCCGCGCGCGGCCACGCTAGAGGAGAGGCATGGCGAAGAAGGGATATTGGATCGTGCGCGCCGACGTCACCGATCCGGAAGGATACAAGGCCTATGTGGCGGCGGACATGGCGGCAATCGGCAAGCACGGCGGCCGCTTCCTGGTGCGTGGCGGCGGCTTTGAGTTGATGGAAGGGTCGGGCCGCTCACGCAGCATGGTGATCGAATTCCCTAGCTACGAGGCGGCGCTGGCCTGCTACCGCTCGCCGGAATATCAAGCCGCCGCCGTGCTGCGGAAAGGCAAGGCAGAATTCGACCTCATCGTCATAGAAGGCTACGACGGCCCGCAGCCGTAACGACATTTGTCGGAGGCGAGCCGCCTTCCCTTCCAAATGCCACCCCGTTATACCCGCCTCATCGAGGGATTGATCGATGTCCGAGATGCGGCTGATCGTGGCCGGCGCCGGTGGGCGCATGGGGCGCACGCTGGTCAAGGCGATTGCCGAGATCCAAGGCCTGACTCTGACCGGAGCGCTGGAAGACGCCCGCTCGCCGCTGATCGGGCAGGATTCCGGCGTGCTTGCCGGACTTGAGGCTAACGGCATCAAGCTGGCTGCCGATCCGAAAGTGCTAATGGGCAAGGCGGATGGCATCATCGACTTCACCGTGCCACAAGCGACCGTCGCCTTGGCAGCGTTGGCCGCCGAAGCCGGCCTGGTCCATGTCATTGGTACCACGGGGCTTGCGGCCGCTGACGAAGCGAAGATCAAGGACGCGGCGAAGCGCGCCATCATCGTCAAGTCCGGCAACATGAGCCTCGGCGTCAATCTGCTCGCCGCGCTGGTCAAGCGCGTGGCGAAGACACTCGACCAGGAATTCGACATCGAGATCCTCGAAATGCATCACAACAAGAAAGTCGATGCACCGTCCGGCACTGCGTTGCTGCTTGGACAGGCGGCGGCGGAAGGACGCGGTACTGATCTCGTGACGTCATCGGCGCGGGGGCGTGACGGCCATACTGGCGTGCGCAAGCCGGGCGACATCGGCTTTGCCGCATTGCGCGGCGGCAGCGTGGTCGGCGAGCATAGCGTGATCTTTGCCGGTCCTGCCGAGCGCATCGAACTTACGCACAAGGCCGAGGATCGCATGATCTTTGCGCGCGGCGCGCTCAAGGCCGCGCTGTGGGCGCGCGGACAGAGGCCCGGCCTTTATTCGATGGCTGACGTGCTGGGTCTCGGCAACATTTGAGAGGAATCGCCGGTGGCAAATGAAAACAGGCCAAGGCTCGGTTTCGGGGGTGTTGCGACACTCGCCGGCATGGCGATCTTTGCGCTGTTTGTGGCTTTCGTTGTCGGCCCGATGATTTCACAGTCGAGCGGCGTGGCTGACGAAAAGGTATCTTTCATCCTCGGCGGAATCTTTTTCCTCGTCGCAGTCGTCTGCTATTCGGCGGCGAAACCCATGACCAAGAAAAATTCAGAGGACACCAAGAATGTCTGATCGCCTTCTTGTACTCGTGCGTCATGGTCAGAGCGCGTGGAACCTGACCAATCTGTTCACCGGCTGGCGAGACGTCGACCTCACCGATCAGGGCATTGCCGAAGCCAAGGCGGCCGGGCGCAAGCTCGTCGGTCAAAACATCCGCTTCGACGTGGGCTTCACTTCGGCGCTCAAGCGAGCGCAGCGCACGCTCGATCTGATGCTGGAGGAGATGGGACAAACGAATGTGCCGGTGTTCAAGGACGCGGCGCTGAATGAGCGCGACTACGGCGACCTATCGGGCCTTAACAAGGACGACGCGCGCGAGAAATGGGGCGACGAGCAGGTGCATCTCTGGCGCCGCTCCTATGACGTGCCGCCGCCCGGCGGCGAGAGCCTGCGCGACACCGCGGCCCGCGTGCTGCCCTATTACGTCCAGGAAATTTTGCCACGGGTGTTGCGCGGCGAGCATGTGCTCGTCTCCGCCCACGGCAATTCGCTCCGCGCATTGGTCATGGTGCTGGAAAAGCTGGGACCGGACGGTATCATCGAGCGCGAGCTAAATACCGGCGTGCCGATCCTCTATCGCCTCAATGCCGATGCGACGGTGGCGTCAAAGGTGGATATGGCGGGGTGAGGTGTGAACGCTGGTGCCCATTCGTCGTCATGGCCGGGCTCGTCCCGGCCATGACGTCTTTGGTTGAGGTTACGTAAGACGTGGATGCCCGCAACAAGTGCGGGCATGACGATTCCAACTATGGCGCTCCCACTCGTCCCGCTTCCCATCCCAGCATGGCGCGCTTGCGGGTGATGCCCCAGTGATAGCCGGTGATGTCGCCGGACTTTCCGATCACGCGATGGCACGGCACGACGAAGCACACCGGGTTTTTGCCGACAGCGGCGCCGACAGCGCGCGCGGCCTTGGACGTGCAGACTTTCGTGGCGATGTCTGAATAGGTCGTGGCGCGGCCCAAGGGGATGCGCATCAAGGTCTCCCACACCCGTACCTCGAAATCGGTGCCAATCAGGACGACGCGCAGCGGCTGTTCCGGCCGCCACAGCTTTGAATCAAAAATGCGTTGTGCCAGCGGCGCCGTCATTTCCGCGTCTTCCACGTATCGAGCCTTCGGCCAGCGTGCGCGCATGTCGGCCAGCGCCGCCTGTTCCTCGCCGGGATCGGCGAAGGCAAGGCCCGCCAGCCCGCGCGGCGTCGCCATCACCAGGGCGATGCCGAAGGGCGAGGGGTGGAAACCATAGGCGATGGAGAGTCCTTCGCCGCCGGCCTTCCATTCGCCCGGCGACATCGCCTCGTGGGTGACAAAGAGATCATGTAGCCGCCCCGGACCCGAAAGCCCGACCTCATAGGAGGCGTCGAGTACGCTGGCGGAATCCCGCAACAGCGCGCGGGCATGGTCGAGCGTCAGGGCTTGCAAGAATGCTTTTGGCGTCAGCCCGGCCCACCGGGGGAACAGATGATGCAGCTCGGTGGCGGTAACGCCGCAAGCCGTTGCGATGGCGTCGATCTCCGGCTGTGCGCGCCAGTGTTCGGAGATGAAAGCAACCGCGCGGCGTACGAGATCGTAATCTGCCGTGGCAGGGGCGGAAGCCGCCGGAGAATCAAGCTTCATAGCCGATGTTTGCAACATAGGTCGTAGATAGACCTCTCTAACGCCCGCCACCACCCGATTCCTGCAGCGTCGTTGTCATCCCGGACAGCCCGAAGGGCTGAGCCGGAATCCAACTTGAGTGCCGAAACGCATGGGTCCCGGCTCTCCGCTTCGCTCCGGCCGGGATGACAGTCGAGATTCAGTCGCTCGCCAACGTCCGCGTCGGCCCGCGCCTTGCCTCGCCAAGCGCATGGCTCAGCGCCTGTGCGAAACTTTCCTTTTCCTTAGGCCCGAGAAAGCCCGCGATTGCCAGCCGCCGTCCGCGCGACACCAGGAACAGCCGCTCGATCCCAAACTCCTTGTGCTCGTCGCGGTGGAGCCGCGCCCACAGCGGATTGAGCGTCCATTCGCGCACGCGACCACGAGCGCTCACCTTGCGCACCGTGAGTTCGGACGCGGTGACCGTCACTTCCTCATAAGCGTTGGCGGCGCGGTAATTAATACGGAAGGCGAGATAAAGCAGGAGCACATCGAGACCGAAAAAGCCGAACACCGGCCAAGCACCGGCGAGCAGGAATACCATTCCGGCGACGAAACTCACGCCGCCCATCAGGCACATCAAGATGATGAATCCGGCCTGGCCGAGCGAACGGTGCGGCGTGATCACAGCCGAGAAGATCGTGGGTTCGAGCGCGTGCATGTTGTCCGCATTCATGCGTGTCACTATACCGGAAAGATGGCGCGACGGACGACCCAGCAGAGCCTGAAGAAAGCCGGCAAAGGAACCGCGGCGAAGATCAAGAGTCCGCCAAAGCGATTCAAGGCGGACGTCAAGGCGGCATACGGCGCGCTGCCGCAATGGACCAATGCCGAGATCGAGGAGGCGTTCCGCCGCTTCCGGGCGGCGGTGCCGGAACCGAAGGGCGAGCTACAGCATATCAACCCGTTCACGCTGCTGGTTGCGGTGGTACTGTCAGCACAAGCGACCGATGCGGGCGTCAACAAGGCAACGCCCGCGTTGTTCAAGGCGGCGGACACGCCGGAAAAAATGGCGAAGCTCGGCGAGGCGCGCGTGCGCGACTTGATCAAGACCATCGGCCTCTACCGCACCAAGGCCAAGAACGTCATCGGGCTCTCGCAAATGTTGATCGCGGAGCATGGCGGCAAGGTCCCGCACGATCGTGAAGCGTTGGAAGCGCTGCCCGGCGTTGGCCGCAAGACTGCGAATGTCGTGCTCAACATCGCCTTCGGCGAGCCGGCAATTGCCGTGGACACCCACATCTTCCGCATCGGCAACCGCACCGGCCTGGCTACCGGCAAGACGCCGTTCGAGGTGGAGGAGAAGCTCAACAAAGTGGTGCCGGATAAATATAAATTGCACGCCCACCACTGGCTGATCCTGCACGGGCGCTATGTCTGCGTCGCGCGAAGGCCTTTATGTGAGAAATGCATCATCGCCGACCTATGCAAGTGGCCGGGAAAGACGACCGCCGCTTAAAGAGTTGGAATAAATGTACGGACCATGCTTGCGAAATCCAACGCCGGAGAAGGTATGAGCGCCGGCGGCCGGATTGGCGTTGCTGGACGGGGTCTCGCTTGGCTACGCCGCCTACGTCATGCTTGGTCGGCGCCGCCTGCTTCGGCCGCCGTCGAAGTTCCCCGGTCAGCTCCTGCAATCTCGCAGTCCGTCGATTCCTTGATTGGCGCTTTGCCCATTGCGGCAATCGCGCTCGATCGCACCGCTCGCGTGCTGGCATTCAACACCGCGGCGAGTGATATCGCCCCAGCCTTGCGATTAGGCGAGTCGGCTCTGATTGCATTACGCACGCCCGAGCTAATCGATGCCATCCGCCGGGCGGCGGCGAGCGGTGAAGCGCAACGCGTGGAATATGTGGAGCGCGTTCCGCTTGACCGCTGGTTCGAAGTTTTTGTCACGCCTGTACAGCCTGGCGTAGGCGCGTCCGCTGACCGCTTCGATCTCCTCTTGGTGACGTTCAATGATCTCACGCCGCTCCGGCGGGTCGAAGAAATGCGCGCCGACTTCGTCGCCAATGCAAGCCATGAGTTGCGTACGCCACTCGCCGCGCTGTCGGGCTTCATCGACACGCTGCAAGGCCCGGCCCGCGATGACGCACCGGCGCGGCAGCGCTTCCTTCCCATTATGCAGGCGCAAGCGACGCGCATGGCGCGCCTGATCGACGATTTGTTGTCGCTGTCACGCATCGAGCTCAACGCGCATCTGCGTCCGCAGACGCCGATTGAACTCGTGCCGATCGTCGGCCAAGTGGCCGATGGCCTGGAGACGCTGGCGCGCGACCGCCACGTGAAGGTTCTTATCAATGCGCCGGACGCACCTCTCATCGTATTGGGCGACCGTGATGAATTGCTCCGCGTCTTCGAGAATCTTGTCGAGAACGCGTTGAAATATGGCGCGTCGGGCAAACGCATCGAAATCAACTTCACCCGCGGCGAAACGCCGGACGGCTTGCCCGAAGCGCGCGTCGCGGTGCGTGACTTTGGGCCGGGCATTGCGCCCGAGCATCTGCCGCGCCTGACCGAGCGATTTTATCGCGTGGACGTCGCCGACAGCCGCGCTCAGGGCGGCACCGGATTGGGCTTGGCGCTGGCCAAGCATATTCTCAATCGGCATCGGGGCCGGCTCTCGATTGCCAGCGTGCCGGGAGCGGGGGCAACTTTCACCGTGCACCTGCCTGTCCCCAGGTCAGATTTCCCTCCTTCCTGAATAGTCTTACATTCTCAATCGGTTGGGTTGTCACACGGGCGTCATGGATCGCTCATAGAACCGTGACATGCAGCACGTAAGGGTCCGGCTGTCGCGGACGGTCAACACCAGAGGCACCCGTCCGCAGTCCATTCTTATCGTGCCGTCAGACAAAACGCGGTTGCCCATCGTCGGGTCCGGGAGACGCAAACCGCGGATGTTTCCCGCGTTGGTTTCCCCTTTCGACGCAAACAAGGAGAGATCCTGTGAACCTGCTTAAAACATTGGTCGCCGCCAGTATGGTCGCCGCGATCACGTATCCCGCCGCCGCCCTCGACATCTCGGGCGCCGGCGCCACCTTCCCCTATCCGATCTACGCCAAGTGGGCGGATGCCTACAAAAAAGAAACCGGCATCGGCATGAACTACCAGTCGATCGGCTCCGGCGGCGGCATCAAACAGATCCAGGCGAAAACCGTCACCTTTGGAGCCACCGACGCCCCGCTCAAGGGCGACGAACTGGAAAAGCATGGGTTGGTGCAATTTCCCATGGTCATGGGCGGCATCGTGCCCGTGGTGAATGTCGAAGGCGTCAAAGCCGGCGAGCTGGTTCTTGACGGTCCGACACTGGCCAAAATCTTCCTGGGCGAAGTGAAGTCCTGGGACGATCCGGCCATCAAGAAGATCAACCCAAACGCCAAGCTGCCCAGCCAAGCCATCGCAGTCGTCTATCGGTCGGATGGGTCAGGCACCACCTTCAACTTCACCGACTATCTCGCGAAAGTCAGTCCCGAGTGGAAGTCCAAGGTGGGCTCCAACACGGCCGTCGAATGGCCGGTCGGCATTGGCGCCAAAGGCAATGAGGGCGTCGCCAACAACGTGGCGCAGACCAAAGGTTCGGTCGGCTATGTCGAGTATGCCTATGCCAAGCAGAACAACCTCACCCACACGAAGATGATGAACAAGGAAGGCAAGACCGTCGCCCCGACGATCGAAGCCTTCCAAGCCGCGGCTTCTAATGCCGACTGGAATTCGGTTCCCGGCTACGGCGTCATCCTCAGCGACCAGCCGGGTGCTGCGTCCTGGCCGATGACGGCCGCGACATTCATCCTGATCCACAAGCAACCGTCGGATCAGGCCGCTGCCGCCGAGGCTCTCAAGTTCTTCGCCTGGGCCTATGCCAAGGGCGACAAGATGGCCGGCGAGCTCGACTATGTGCCCATGCCGAAGGCAGTCGTGTCGTCGGTGGAGAAAGTCTGGGCCACCCAGATCAAGGATAGCAGCGGCAAGTCGCTCTTCGACCTGTCGAACTGATGTGAGTAGCGTAACGGAAAAGGCGCCGCGAGGCGCCTTTTCCTTGTCCCTAGCGCATGAAAAACATGCTTGTGCCGCGGCCGCGAGGCCGCTTGAGTGGGCTCTCCGAAAGCCGATAGGAGAGCCGTGATGCCGCCCGCCAGGAGGCGACCCGTGGTCGATGTTGCGTTTCACCGAGGTGCTATGACCGCGGAAGCCGCGCCCTCACGGTCGGCGATCCTTGACCGCATGCGGATCGGGGACGCGGCCTTCCGTCATGTCACCCGCGCGGCGGCCATTTCCGTTCTTATCATTCTCGGCGGCGTCATCTTCTCGTTAGTCTCTGGCTCGCTGCCGGCGTTTCACGCCTTTGGGCTGGGCTTTTTCGTCACGGAAAAGTGGAACCCGGTTACCGAACAATTCGGTGCCTTGGCCCCGATCTACGGCACGCTCGTCACCTCCATTCTCGCCATGGTGATCGCGGTTCCGGTCGGATTGCTGATTGCGGTGTTTCTGACTGAAATTTGCCCGCTGTGGCTGCGGCGTCCCATCGGCATCGCCATCGAGCTTCTCGCCGGTATTCCCAGCATCATTTACGGCATCTGGGGTCTGTTTGTGTTCGCGCCCTTTCTGCAGGAAACGCTGCAACCGTTTTTGATCAATGTCTTTGGTCCAATTCCGGTGCTGTCGTCGCTATTCGCCGGCCCGCCTTATGGCATCGGCATGCTGACGGCGGGCCTGATCCTCGCCATCATGGTGCTGCCCTTCATCACATCGATTTCGCGCGACGTCTTCGAGGCGGTTCCCATCGTGCTCAAGGAAGCCGCTTATGGCCTTGGCTGCACCACCTGGGAAGTGATGCGCTATGTGGTGCTGCCTTATGCTCGCGTCGGCGTCATCGGCGGCATGATGCTGGGATTGGGCCGCGCGCTCGGCGAAACCATGGCGGTGACCTTTGTCATTGGCAACGCTCACCGGATCTCCGCCTCGATCCTGGCTCCGGGCACGACGATCTCGGCAACCATCGCCAATGAATTCAACGAGGCGGTCGGCGATCTCTACACGTCGTCGCTGATCGCATTGGGCCTGATCCTGTTCCTCATCACCTTCATCGTGCTGGCCATAGCGCGCTACCTGCTGTCGCGGGTCAAACGCCGGGCGGGGAGCTGACGATGGCTCTTTACGGCAAACGCCGGCGCCGCAACGTGATCGCCATGGGCTTGTCGGTCGCGGCGACGTTGTTCGGCCTCGGCTGGTTGGTACTGATCCTCGGCACGCTATTTTATGAAGGCGTGAGCGGCCTGTCGCTGAAGGTATTCAAGGAAATGACGCCGCCGCCCGGCGCCGACGGCGGTCTGCTCAATCCGATCATGGGCAGCTTGATCATGACCGGGCTGGCGGTGCTGATCGGCACGCCGGTCGGCATTCTGGCCGGCACCTATATGGCGGAATATGGCCGTCATGACAGGCTCACCCATGTCGTGCGCTTCATCAACGACATCCTGCTCAGCGCGCCTTCGATCGTCATCGGCCTTTTCATCTACGAGGTCATGGTCGCGCCGATGGGGCATTTTTCCGGGATTGCGGGCGCCATCGCGCTGGCCGTCATCGTCATTCCGGTCGTGGTGCGCACGACCGAGGACATGCTGACCCTGGTGCCGGATTCGCTGCGCGAGGCGGCGGCCTCGATCGGGCTGCCGCGCGCCTTCATGATCACCCGCATCGCTTATCGCGCGGCAAGCGCCGGCATGGTGACCGGCGTGCTGCTCGCGATCGCGCGGATCAGCGGCGAAACCGCGCCGCTATTGTTCACCTCGCTCAACAATCAGTTCTGGAGTGTCGATCTCAATTATCCGATGCCCAGCCTGCCGGTCGTCATCTTCCAGTTCGCGCTCAGTCCCTACAAGGATTGGCAGAAGCTCGCGTGGACCGGCGCTCTGATCATTACGCTTGCAGTGCTGACGCTGAGCATCACCGCGCGCGTGCTCGCCGGAAAGAAAAGGTCGTCATGAGTCTCGTCTCCGTCACCGCTCCAACACTCGACGTCACGCATGCCGCGACGGCTACCGCTGGCTTAGCGGAAAAGATCTCTATTCGGGATCTGAGCTTCTACTACGGCGACAACAAAGCACTGAAGGATATCAGCCTGTCGCTGTACGCCAATAAGGTGACTGCGTTCATTGGTCCGTCGGGCTGCGGAAAATCCACCCTGCTGCGCGTACTCAACCGGATGTATGACCTTTATCCCAATCAACGCGCCGGGGGCGAAGTGTTGCTCGACGGCGGCGACATCCTATCCCCTGCGCAGGACGTCAACTTGCTGCGTGCGCGGATCGGCATGGTGTTCCAGAAGCCGACCCCGTTTCCGATGACTATCTACGAAAACATCACCTTCGGCATCAGGCTTTACGAGCGGCTGCCGCGTGCCGAGCTGGATGCGAGAGTCGAGCAATCGCTGCGCCGCGCGGCGCTGTGGGACGAGGTCAAAGACAAGCTCGACGCCAGCGGCTTGAGCCTTTCTGGTGGCCAGCAGCAGCGGCTGTGCATCGCGCGCACGGTGGCGGTGAAGCCGGAAATTATTCTATTCGACGAGCCATGCTCGGCACTCGATCCGATTTCGACCGCCCGGATCGAGGGACTGATCGACGAGCTCAAGGAGGACTACACCATCGTGATCGTGACCCACAACATGCAGCAGGCAGCGCGTGTGTCGGATTTCACCGCCTTTATGTATCTGGGCGAACTGGTTGAGTTCGGCTCCACCAGGCAGATGTTTACCGCGCCGGGTGACCGGCGCACGCAAGACTACATCACCGGCCGCTTCGGTTGAGACGCCGCCCGCGAGGAAATGAAAGATGATGTCTGAACACACCGCGAAGGCTTTCGACGTCGATCTGCAGGAGCTTAACAGGCAGGTGGCGGAGATGGGCGGGCTGGGCGAGAAGGCAATCGCCGATTCCATCGATGCTTTGGTCAGGCTCGATATCGCGCTCGCCGCGCGGGTCGTGGCGGTGGATCAAACCATCGATGCGTTGCAACGCGAGATCGAGGAAAAAGCCATCCTCACGATTGCGCGGCGCCAGCCGATGGCCGTCGATCTGCGTGAGATCGTGAGCGCGCTTCGCGTCTCCAACGATCTCGAGCGCATCGGCGATCTTGCCAAGAACATCGCCAAGCGCGTGGCCGAGCTCAGCAGCGATTTTCACCCGCAGAAGCTGATCCGCGGCGTCGAGCACATGTCGGCGCTGGTTCTTGCCCAGCTCAAGCAAGTGCTGGACAGCTACGCCGGGCGCGATCTCGGCAAGGCGCTCGCCGTTTGGAGCGGAGACGCCGAGATCGACGCCATGTGCACCTCGCTGTTCCGCGAGCTGCTCACCTATATGATGGAAGACCCCCGTAACATCAGCTTCTGCATCCATCTGATGTTCTGCGCCAAAAACATCGAGCGCATGGGCGACCATGCCACCAACATTGCCGAGACGGTCTATTACATGATCGAGGGTCGGCCCATTGCCGACCAGCGGCCGAAAGGCGACACGACCAGATGGTCGGCTGCGTAGTCGCGGTTGAGAGGATGCCATCGGCATGAGCGCTCATATCCTGATCGTCGAGGACGAAGAGGCGCTGACTCTGCTGCTGCGTTACAACCTCGAATCCGAGGGCTACGAGGTGGAAACAGTCGCGCGCGGCGACGAGGCCGACACCAGGCTCAAGGAGCGGACGCCCGACCTCGTGGTCCTGGATTGGATGCTGCCCGGTCTTTCCGGCATCGAGCTCTGCCGCCGATTGCGGGCGCGGCCGGAAACCAAGGCATTGCCGATCATCATGCTCACGGCGCGGGGCGAGGAAAGCGAGCGCGTGCGCGGGCTGGCGACCGGTGCCGATGACTATATCGTCAAACCCTTCTCCGTTCCCGAATTGATCGCTCGCGTGCGCGCGCTACTACGCCGGACCAATCCTGAGCGCATTGCTACTGTGCTTGCGTTGGGCGACATCGAACTTGACCGCCAAAAGAAGCGGGTTTCACGTGCCGGCCGATCGGTCGATCTCGGCCCCACCGAGTATCGTCTGCTGGAATTCCTCATGGAACGCGTCGGTCGCGTCTTCTCGCGCCAGCAATTGCTCGATGGCGTGTGGGGGAACGATATTTATATCGACGAGCGGACAGTGGATGTTCATGTCGGCCGTCTGCGCAAGGCGCTCATTCGCGGCGACGAAAACGATCCGATTCGCACGGTTCGCGGTTCCGGCTATGCGTTTGATGACCGATTCGGCGAGACGACGCTTGCGGTCTCAAAAAGCTGACGACAACAATTAGCGCGTCACCTCAACTAACTCCACCCGTCTTCCCGCCAGCCGCTTGTGCATATGCACCATGAAAGCCATGGCGAAGAGCGGCGTGGCGAAGTTGAGGATCGGGATCGAGACGAAAAGCGCGATCAACATTCCGGCCAGGAATACCTGCCCGCGATGCGCCCGCCGCAACGCCTTGGCTTCCGCGGGTGGATGGAAGCGCATCGCCGCCAGCTCAAAATATTCGCGACTGAGCAGATAGGCATTCGCCAGGAACAGGATCAGCAGCCCGATGCCTGCAAAGAGCACAAAGGGCAAGGCGAACATGTAGACGAGGAGGGTCAACACCGCGGTCTTCAAGCCTTCCAGTATTGCGCGCAGGAACGGCAAGGCGCGGCCCAGCGGCTCTGCCGGATAATGCACCCGCTCGACGTGGTCGGCGATCTCATCGACAAAAAAGCTGCCGACGAAGGCGGTCACGGCCGGCATCAGGAATACCGCGCCGGTGATGATACCGAGACTGGCCATGATTGAGATCACCCAGACCAGCACATCCCAGGCGGCGTGCGGCACCGCGCCGACATTGCCCTCCGCCCAGGCCGTGCCGCTCGCGGCCATCCAGGCGAAGGCACGCTGCAACCCGATACCGATGAGGAGGATGAGGATCAGTGCCAAACCAATCGATTTGAGCAGCACCCGCCGGAACGGCGGCGAGAACATCTGCGATAAAGCTTTGACGGCGGCGTCGATCATTCCCATTCCTCCGCGCGAGTAGCGGCGAAGGTAGGGATGCAAGGAACATGGGGCAAGGGACTTGGGCCGCTGTCTTTCCTCTCCCATAAGGGGAGAGGGGAAGAGACAACAGACATGACGAAAGCTCAGTACATCGCGGGCGTGCAGGTTTCCGGCGTTTCCGTCGCCAGCGCCGGCGCGTCTTCGATGACCGGAAGTGGCAAGTCGGCCCAATGCATTGTCCGGTAATCGAAGCCCTTGATCAGCGTCGGCTTGACCACTTCAAAGTAAGGCGAAATGTCGAAGTCGCGCGGCGCGTAAAGCGTGGAATGCCGGATCTCCAGTATTTCGCGGCGGGCGGTTTCGCTTTCCAGCGGCGTGATCTTCGGCAGGATCGGATAACGCACACGCTCGAAGGCTTGCGCGATCAGCGCCGAGCAGATGATGCGCGTCGGATGGCCGGAGCCAAGCGCCATCATCCGCCGGCGCCAGCGCTTCGGCACCGGCAGCGGCAATAGGTAGCGCAGCAGGTCGACAATATTCTTTAGGTCATAGTCGAAGCCAATACGCTCGGTGGCGTAAGCGCAGACCCGCTCACGGTCGTCCTCGGTCAGCCCGGTCGGGCGGCAAATGCGCGTGTGATAGCGGGAGTATTTCGACAGCGGCACGGCGACCACGCCCTGGCCGATATTGGCCTCCACCAGCACCAGCGGCTCGCCATCCTCGGTTTCGCGATCTCCGATCTGACCGACATAGAGCGCGGCATGCGACCAGGTCGATTGCGTGAGATATTTGATGACGCCGGCGATGTGATTGTTGCCCTCGATCAGGAGGACGTCGCCGGGCTTGAGCGACGTGCGTAGCGCCTCCGGGTCGCTCGGCGTGAACGGCTCGTAGCCTGGTTCAGGCTTTTCCAGGTAGCGGGCGATGACTTGCCCGACGCCTTCGAGCATCCAGCCCATAGCGGCGCATTCCTGTCCTCGCGCGGTAAGGAGCGCGCGTCTCCAATTCTCGCCACTCTAGGAGCGACTCCTTGCAATTTCGTTCCGGCAAGATGCTGGCGGCGGCTAGGTTTCGTTAGCCATACGGTTTGCCCGCATGCGGCTGTTGTGGCTATGTATTTTCTGGGCGCCCCAGCATTTTGGAACTTAGGATGTCACTTAGCCGCCGGTCATTTCTTGCTTCCGCCGCGGCGCTCGCGGCGGCGCCTGTGCTCGGCGCGGTTCCGGCCTCAGGCGAGGTCGATGTGGCAATTATTGGGGCGGGCGCGGCCGGCATCGCGGCGGCGCGCCGGGTGGCCGCCGCCGGCCGCCGCTTCGCGCTGATCGAGGCGGATGACCACATCGGCGGCCGATGCGTCACGGACATGCGAACCTTCGGCGTGCCCTACGATCGCGGCGCTCATTCGATCCGCCTTCCCGATTCCAACCCGATCGTGAAGCTTGCGGCGAAATCCGGGTTCGATATCTATACGGCGCCTGCGGATCAGAAAGTACGCGTCGGCAGGCGCAACGCGCGACAAGGCGAGATGGAAGACTTCCTCGCCGTTCGGGTCCGCCCCACTCGGGCGATCATGGAGGCGGCGCGCGGCAAGGTCGATGGGTCCTGCGCCAATGCTCTGCCGCAGGATTTGGGAGAATGGCGCGCTACGGTCGAATTCATGCTCGGTCCCTACGCCTGCACCAAGGATTTGGCGGAGGTTTCGGCCATGGATTTCGCCAAGGCCGCCGAGCGCGACACCGACGCTTTCTGCCGGCAGGGTTACGGCGCATTGCTGGCCAAGGCTGCAGCGGGCATCCCGGTCCAACTCTCGACACCGGCGGCCCATATCGAATGGGGCAAGGGATTGGAGGTGGAGACACCGAAGGGACGCATCGGCGCGCGCGCCATTATCGTCACGGTCTCGACCAACGTGCTCGCCGCTAACACGATCAAGTTCACGCCCGAACTTCCCAAGCGCCAACTCGACGCCGCCGCCAAGCTCAAGCTCGGCACCTTCGAGCGCGTGGTACTGGAACTGCCCGGCAATCCGCTCGGATTGCATCAGGACGAATTGGTCTTCGAGAAATCGGATAACGCGCGCACCGCCGCCATCCTGGCGAATGTCTCGGGCACGAATTTATGCCACGTGAACGTCGCCGGCCGCTTCGGGCGCGACCTCTCGGCGCAAGGCGAGACGGCGATGGTCGCCTTCGCGCTGGATTGGCTCACCGGCCTCTATGGCACGGACATGAAGAAGGCGGTCAAGCGGACGCAGGCGACGCGATGGGACAGCGCGCCTTGGGTGCTTGGCGCTTCGTCCGCCGCGGCGCCGGGCGCGCAAAGCGCGCGCCGGGTGCTGATGGAGCCGCTGCGCGACCGCCTCTGGTTCGCTGGCGAGGCGGTGCACGAAACTTTGTGGGGCACGGTCAACGGTGCTTGGGAATCCGGTGAACGCGCCGCGGAAGCGGCCTTGAAAAAGGCTGGACTTCTGAAGGAAGCGCCTGAGCCGCAACGGAAGCCCGCGCGCCCGCGCCAAAGATGAATCCACTTGCCACTGCGAGCAAAGCGCAGGGAGATATCACATGCGAGCGGTGAAGGCCCTTCGTTCACCGGAGTAAAAGCGGCGCACGGGTGTTGGATGCACCGAGTTCGGAACCGAAGAACTCCGAGGCCGCCGCCGACTAGCGCGACCAAAGCCCGGAGCCGGCGGTAGTTCACCAGGCTGACTGAGTAAGATGCCGGCGATCGTCAAGACGAGTATGGCGCAGGACGCCATCGCCAGGTAGGGCGCCAATGTGATGAACTGAAGCAGCATTGTCGGTGTCCTGTTACGGTTTCATTCGTCAACAGCCCTTGGGGGCTATCGTTCCAATCTTATTGGTTAACGCGCGTTAACCAGTATGGCGGAAGCACCAAATGGATAAGGCTCTGATTGCTTGGTCGAGCGGCAAGGACAGCGCCTGGGCGCTGCACGAGGTCCGCCGCGCGGGCGAGTATGACGTCGTCGGCGCGCTCACGACCGTGACGGAAACGTTCGGCCGCGTGAGCATGCATGGCGTGCGTCAGCAATTGCTCGATGAGCAACTCGCCGCGGCGGGGCTGCCGTCCATCGTCGTGCCGATTCCGTTTCCCTGCCCCAATGAAATCTACGAGACGCGCATAGCGGCGGCGCTGGCCACGGCGAAGGCTTCGGGCGTCAGTCACGTGATCTTCGGCGATCTATTTCTTCAGGACGTGCGCGCCTATCGCGAGCAAAAACTTAATGGCACCGGCATCACGCCGTTGTTTCCGCTGTGGGGACGTCCAACGGCTGCGCTGGCGCGAGAGATGATCGACGGCGGTGTCGAGACTTATCTTGTGTGTATCGATCTCAAGCAGTTGCCGCGCGACTTCGCCGGCCGCCGCTTCGACTATGACCTGCTCGCTGCGCTGCCGGCAACTGCAGATCCCTGCGGCGAAAACGGTGAATTTCATTCCTGCGTGGTTGGCGGGCCGATGTTCAACCGAGCGATTTCCGTCGCGGTCGGCGAGACCGTCGAGCGGGAGGGATTTGCGTATGCGGATTTGGTAATGCCGTCATCCTGAGGTGCGAGCGAAGCGAGCCTCGAAGGATGGACGGCGCGGGGCGTCGCCCTTCGAGGGTCGCCTTCGGCGGCCACCTCAGGGTGACGGACTTAGTTATTCACCCCCGCAACGTGCCGCCCGTCTTCTTTGTCACCTCGGAAACGATCTTGGCGCCGAGCGCCTCGATTTCCGGATCGGTCAAGGTCTTCTCGCGCGGCTGGATCGTCACGGCAATGGCGATGGACTTCTTGCCGGGGTCGATGCCCTTGCCTTCATAGACATCGAATACGGTAATGTTGGTGATCAGCTTGCGGTCCGCCGACTGCGCGGCGCGCACGATGTCGGCGGCCTTCACCGCGCGATCAACAACAAAAGCGAAGTCGCGTTCCACCGGCTGGAATGGCGACAGCTCAAGCACGGGCTTGGCGCGCGTAGGTTTGGCCTTTGGCTCGGGGATGCGCTCCAGGATTACCTCAAAGGCAACCAGCGGCCCTTCGGCGTCCAGCGCCTCCAGCACTTTCGGATGCAGTTCGCCGAAGTGACCAAGCACCGTCTGCGGGCCCATCTGGATCGTGCCCGAACGTCCGGGATGGAACCAAGCCGGGCCTCCCGGCGCGATCTGCAGCGCCTGAGCGGTCACGCCTGCCGCCGCGAGCACCGCCAGCGCGTCCGCCTTGGCGTCGAAGGCATCGACGGCGGCCGCGGGCGCCGACCAGTGCCTGCCGCTGCCGGAAGCCTTGGCGAGTGCCTGGCGCACGCCGGTGGCGGCAATGAATTGGTCCTCGGGCTGGTCGCCTTTGAAAATCTGGCCGACCTCGAACAAGGCGGTGTCGGGATAGCCGCGATGGGCGTTCCTTTGTGACGCCGCGATCAGCCCCGGGATCAGGCTCGGCCGCATGTCCGAGAGGTCGGCGGCAATCGGGTTGGCCAGCATGAGTTCAGCGCCGCCGCCGCCGAAAAGCTCCGCCTGCGTCTTGGAGATAAACGACCAGGTCACCGCCTCCACCAGCCCGCGCACGGCGAGCGCGCGCTTGGCTTTGCGCGTACGCGCCTGCAGCGGGGTGAGCACCGGCTTGCGCTGAGTCTCGCTGCGCGGGAAGGGCGTCGACGGAATGCTGTCGACGCCGATGATGCGTACAATCTCCTCGACGATGTCCGCCGCGCCGTGGACATCCGGACGCCACGACGGCACCGCGATTTTCACATTCGCGCCCTGGCCGGCAACGAAGAAGCCAAGCCGGTGCTCACCCCGCTGCAGGCGCGTACGCGCAAAGCCAAGCGCGCGCTCGCCGTGCGCGGGCTGGTGGAGGCGGTGACCTGGTC
>JAXDOR010000082.1:0-22475 GCA_034668825.1 Alphaproteobacteria bacterium
CTACCTGATACCATTAACACCTGCCGTGATAACGTACCGCGCTTCGCAAGGCTCGCACATGCCCGGCTCCAGCCCCAGTTACGAACGGATTGCGTTTGTCGCCAGCTCCAGTCCGGAAGCGGCTGAAGCGCGCGAGGCGCTTGCCCGCCGCTACGGCAATGTCGATCCCGCCTCCGCCGACGTCGTCGTCGCCTTGGGCGGGGACGGGTTGATGCTGCAAACCCTGCATCGCTTCATGAAATCCGGCAAGCCGATCTACGGGATGCATCGAGGGACTGTCGGCTTCCTGATGAATGACTTTTCCGAGGAACGCCTGGCCGAGCGGCTGGCCGCCGCGCAGATCGCAGTCATTCATCCTCTCTTGATGCGTGCGCGCGACGCCAAGGGCAAAGTGCACAAGCATTATGCCATCAACGAAGTGTCGCTGTTCCGTCAATCGTACCAGGCCGCCAAGCTGCGCATTTTGATCGATGGCAAGGAACGGTTGAAGGAATTGGTCGCCGACGGCGTGCTGGTTTCCACCCCGGCCGGATCGACCGCCTACAACCTCTCGGCGCAGGGTCCGATCATTCCGATCAACGCGCCGCTTTTGGCGCTCACGCCGATCAGCCCATTCCGGCCACGGCGTTGGCGCGGAGCGCTGTTGCCGGACACCGCGCAAGTGACCATTGAGGTTCTCGAAGCCGACAAGCGCCCGGTGGCCGCCGTCGCCGATCACGACGAGGTGCGCTCCGTGCGCTCGGTTGATATCCGCATGGATCACGGCATATCCATGCATATGCTGTTCGATCCCGGCCATAGCCTCGACGAACGCATCCTGCGCGAGCAGTTCGGCTACTAAATAGCCCGGGCCGGCGTTCTAACTTTGATTAATCCGCGCCACGGCTGGCCATGCTTAACCCTTCGTTAATGGCGCGACTTTACCGTGCGAGGAGTGGGTGTTGCGTGCCCGCGCGTATCTGGACGCCGCATGATCCGCATCGATTTCAATCGTTTGCGTTTTCTCGTCATCGACGACAACGCGCATATGCGCCGGATCCTCCGCTCCCTGTTGCACGGCTTCGGCACTCGCGAAGTCTATGAGGCGGAGGATGGCGCAGCAGGCCTCGAGGCCTTTACTCATTATATGCCGGACATCGTGCTCACCGACTGGGCGATGCCGATCTTCGACGGTCTCGAACTCACGCGAATGATCCGCCAACCCGGCGCCAACGCCAATCCTTACGCGCCAATCATCATGTTGACCGGTCATTCGGAGAAGAAGCGCGTGGTGGCCGCTCGCGATGCCGGAGTAACGGAATTCCTGGCGAAGCCGATTTCCGCCAAGGCGCTTTACCAGCGCATTCTCAACGTGGTCGCCAATCCGCGTCCCTTCATCAAGACGAAGAGTTATTTCGGTCCAGACCGGCGGCGCATCGTCAATCCGAATTACATCGGCATGGAACGGCGCAAGGGCGGCAAGGCCGATGTGATCCGTCAGCAATCGTTGCTCGACAAAGCAAAAGTCCCCGGCTGAGCCAGGAGTCATCGCCGTCATGCCTTCGAAGAAAGCGGAAAAGCCGACGGTTACCACTTATGCGGACTACGAGATGATCATGCCGCCGAATAAGCTGCGCAAGGCAGTCGCCAAGATGGACCCCTCAATTCCGGCGGAAGACCCGGTCGCTCGTGCCGAGCACGCGCTATCGCAGCTTTCGTCCGAATTTTCCGGCTGGATGAATTCCGAATGCGAACGCCTTGATGAAGCTCGCGGTCAAGTTAAAGCCAAGGGCTTTAACAAAGAAGCGCACGAAGAACTGTTCCACGCTGCGCACGACATCAAGGGTGAGGCGGCGACCCTCGGCTTTCCCGCCGTAGCAGCAGCGGCCGATAGTCTCTGCCGCTTGGTTGAGCATAGTCCGGACCTGGCCAAAATTCCGTTGTCGCTGATCGACAAGCACGTCGACGCGATCCGCGCCATCGTTCGCGAATATGCCCGATCGGATGCGGTAGAAGTCGCTGCGGTGCTGACCAAGCGCCTGCGGGTGGTAACCGACGAGTTTCTCGCGCGAGAGAACCGGCACCGTCCCGACTATCTCCACAGTATTCTGGCTCCACCGCTCGTGCCCGGCGAGGCATACTAAAGAAGGCCGGTCTCATCCGCACGTTGCACGCTGTGCCTGCTTGTTGACGCTCTTCACTCACCACTCAGCACTCGATGCGCCTGCAGACCATGCCGCTAAAAAAAATTAATGCATGCGCTGTGAGTGTTTGTAAGTAGTGCTTGTGGACGCAACCTGGGATCGTTTGTCATTGAGAATTGTCGGGATGCGGTCTCACAATACCAAACACTCGTTGCACGTGCGTCGGTTGAAGTGTTGCTGACGCGATGACACGTAAATTAGCCTCGGAACTTTTGTCTACAGTTGCAAAAATATTACAAGTTCTTCGCTGTATTTTCGTTCAACCTAAAAATCCCGAGGGATTGCTTGACCGCAAGCACCTTCTGGTCAAAGTAATTAGTCGACACAAAAACGAATCGGCCCGTGTCGAGCCCTGGGGGTGGGACGTCATTGAGCGCAATTACCATACTCCGTTAGCCGAGCGGACACGGATAATGGCCCGGTTTTTATCCAGCAGCCTGCGAAGAGCGGTTACGGCCTGCGCGCTTTCTTGTTTCGCGCTGCTGACGTTCGGAGCCGCGCCGGCTGCCTGGGCCCAGGAAGCCGACCTATCATTGAACAAGTCGGCTCCAGCAAGCGCCGCGGCCAATACGGACATCACCTATACACTGACCGCGTTTAACAGCGGCCCGGACCCGGCAGACGTAGGCACGGTGACGGATCCGCTCCCCTCGGGACTAACCTTTGTAAGCGTGTCGTCTCCCGCCGGCTGGCTTTGCTCGACGCCGGCGGTAGGAGCCACAGGGACGGTCGCCTGCACGGACGGATCGCCATTCGCACCGGGCGACACCGCGGTTTTTACGCTCGTGGTGCATATACCTCCCGCTACGGCGCCAGGCACCGTTTTTACCAATATTGCAACCATCTCGAGCAACACACCCGACTCGACCTCTGAGAATGACAACGGGGTCGCGGGTACGACCGTGACCGGCACCACCAACTCGGCCGATCTTTCCATAAGCAAGTCCGCGCCAGCCATCGTCGCACCGAACACAAACATCACCTATACGCTCACAGTCGCCAACTCGGGCCCGGATGCCGCCGTTGCGGTGCAGGTAAACGATACCCTACCCGGGGACCTGACATTCGTGAGCGTGTCGACGCCTGCAGGCTGGAGTTGCTCCAACCCAGGCGTAGGTAACGGCGGAACGGTGACCTGCTCGATCGGAAGTTTTCCCTCCGGCGGTCAAGCCACTATCACCTTGGTTGGGCACGTGCCCTCTAGCGCGCCCGACGGCTTTGGTTATCACAACACGGCCAGGATATTCGCCAGCGAGACGCCTGATCCGAATTCCGAGAACAACGACGCAGTCGCCGACACGACGGTGATCGCCGGTCCCGACCTAACAATCAGTAAGACGCACACTGGCGACGCGCAGCAGGGGCAGACCGGGTTCCAGTACACCATCACCGTGGGCAATATCGGCAATAGCGCGAGCTCCGGCGCGGTGACGGTGAGCGACACGCTTCCTCCCGGCCTCACTGCGACAGCTATCAGCGGCAACGGATGGGTCTGCTCGGTCGGCGCCACCCCGACGTGCAGCCGCTCGGACCCCTTGGCGGCAGGGACTTCATATCCACCGATCATACTGACAGTGAACGTCGCCTCCAATGCCAGTCCGACCGTGACCAACACAGCTAGTGTGACAGGTGGCGGAGATACCAACGATACCAACAACACCGCGTCGGATTCGACCACGGTCGCCCAGCTGGCCGATCTGACCATTACGAAGACACACTCCGGCAATGCGCAGCAGGGGCAGACCGGCTTCACCTACACCATCACCGTGAGCAACGTTGGCTTTGGGCCAAGCTCCGGCACGGTAACGGTGACCGATACGCTTCCCACCGGCCTGACCGCGACGGCAGCCAGCGGGTCCGGATGGAGTTGCTCAACCGGTGCGACGTCTACCTGCACCCGTTCGGATGCTCTGGCGGCGGGAACGTCTTATCCGCCGATTACGTTGACCGTGAACGTCGCCTCGAATGCGCCTGCGTCCGTCACCAATACGGCAACAGTGTCCGGCGGCGGCGATTCCAACAATGCTAACAACGGCGCCTCGGATCCGACTACGGTCACCCAGTTGCCGGACCTGACCATTACCAAGACGCACACAGGCAATGCGCAGCAAGGGCAGACCGGTTTCACCTATACCATTACCGTAAGCAACGTTGGCGCTGGACCCAGTTCCGGCACCGTAACGGTGAGCGACGCGGTGCCCACAGGGCTCACCGCGACCGCGGTCAGCGGCTCCGGCTGGAGCTGCTCGGCTGGTGCTACGTCCACCTGCACCCGTTCGGACGCGTTGGCTTCCGGGGCTTCCTATCCCGCGATCACATTGACCGTGAACGTCGCCTCCAATGCGCCCGCATCCGTAACCAACACAGCGACCGTGTCGGGCGGCGGCGACCCCAACAATGCCAACAACACCGCCACCGATCAGACGACCGTTACCCAATTGCCCGACCTGGCAATTACGAAAACGCATACAGGAAGTGCGCAGCAAGGGCAGACCGGCTTCACCTATACGATTACCGTGAGCAACGTTGGTTCTGCGCCAAGCGCCGGAACAGTAACGGTGAGCGACACGGTTCCGACCGGCCTGACGGCGACCGCCATCAGCGGGTCCGGCTGGAGTTGCTCGGTTGGCGCGACGTCCACCTGCACCCGCTCGGATGCTGTTGCGGCTGGCGCTTCCTATCCTGCGATCACGCTGACGGTGAACGTCGCCTCGAATGCGCCGACGTCGGTGACCAACACAGCAACGGTGTCCGGGGGCGGAGATTCCAACAACGCCAACAACACTGCCAATGACCAGACGACAATAACCGCAGGCCCGGTGCCGGATCTTACGATCACCAAGACCCACACCGGCAACGCTCAGCAGGGACAGACCGGATTCACCTACACCATCACCGTGAGCAATGTTGGCAATGGGCCGAGCTCCGGCACCGTGACGGTGAACGATACGGTTCCTGCCGGCCTAACGGCGACCGCCATTAGCGGCACCGGCTGGACCTGCACGGTTGGAGCTACTTCCACCTGCACCCGCTCGGATGCGCTCGCCATCGGAGCATCCTATCCGGCGATCACGCTGACGGTGAACGTCGCATCAAACGCTTCCGCGTCCGTCACCAACACAGCAACCGTCTCCGGCGGCGGAGATACGAACGCGTCCAACAATACCGCTAACGATGCTACGACCGTAGCGGGGGCTCTGCCGGATCTTGCTATCACCAAGACGCACACTGGAAGCGCGCAGCAGGGACAGACAGGTTTCACCTACACCATCACGGTCAACAACGTTGGCCTTGGGCCTACCAGCGGCACAGTCACGGTGAGCGACGCCCTTCCCACCGGTCTCACCGCCACTGCCGCTAGCGGCACCGGTTGGACCTGTTCGGTCGGCACCACTTCCACCTGCACGCGCTCCGATGTGCTGGCGTCGGGTGCGTCTTATCCAGCGATTACGCTGACGGTGAACGTCGCCTCGAATGCGCCGGCGTCGGTCACCAATACAGCGACCGTATCGGGCGGCGGCGACACGAATGCTGCCAACAATACCGCTACCGACGCCACCACCGTGATCCAGCTGCCGGATCTCACCATCACCAAGACACACACCGGCAATGCACAGCAGGGGCAGGTCGGCTTCACCTACACCATCACCGTCAACAATATAGGACCTGGGCCAACGAGCAGCGCGGTAACCGTCAGCGATACGTTGCCCACCGGCATGACAGCGACGGCCATCAGCGGCACCGGCTGGAGCTGCTCGACCGGCGCTACTTCCACCTGCGCGCGCTCGGACGCGCTTAGCCCGGGGGCATCTTATCCCGCGATCACGCTGACGGTGAACGTGGCTTTGACCGCGCCCGCATCCGTCACCAACACAGCGACCGTGTCGGGAGGCGGCGATCCGAACAGCGCTAACAATACGGCTAACGATCCGACGACGGTGACGCCGGCTCCTGCGGCTGATTTCACCATCACCAAGACGCATACCGGCAATCCGCGGCAGGGGCAGATCGGGTTCACCTATACTTTAACGGTGAGCAACGTCGGTCTTGCCGCAAGTGCCGGCGTCGTGACGGTAACCGACGTTCTACCCTCAGCTCTGACCGCGACGGCGGCCGCTGGCGGCGGCTGGGCTTGCAGCGTCGGCCCAACATCGACCTGTACGCGCTCGGACGCGCTGGCCGTTGGCGCCGCCTATCCCCCCATCACGCTTTCGGTGAATGTCGCGCCCGATGCCGTCGGCATCATCACCAACACCGCCACGGTTACAGGCGCTGGAGATATCAACGCGGCGAATAACACCGCCAGCGATCAAGCCTCAGTGCGCCCGCGGCCCGATCCGACAAAGGACCCTGACGTCGTCGGGCTCATCAACGCGCAGATAGCCGAGGCGCAGCGCTTCGCCAACGCGCAACTGACCAACTTCAACGAGCGCATGGAGCATCTGCACGACGAATCTACCAACGGCGACCAGCAGAGCATCCATGTCGGCCTGCCCTACAGCGATCCATGTGGGGGGCGAGTGTGTTGCCCGCCCGCCTGCATACCCGGCATCAATCAATCCGGCCAGCCATCCGATGCGTTCGCTTATGCCCCGAGTAAGCGCGGTGCGGCGGCTTCCAAAGCACCAAAACAGACCGGACCACGGGCCGACTTCGCATTCTGGAGCGCCGGATATGTGAGCTTCGGCAACACAGATGCCACCACTCAGCGCTCCGAGATCGGCTTCAACACTTCGGGCGTCAGCGCCGGTCTGGACTACCGCTTTGCGCCCCACGCTTTCGTCGGCATCGGAATCGGCTATGGCTACGACACCACCAAGATCGGAACCAACGGCACGCGCAGCAGAGCCCAGGCTTACAACGTCGCGGCCTATGGCACCATCAAGCCGTTCAGCAGCGCTTTCTTTATCGACGGCGTTGCGGGCTATGGAGCATTGAAATTCGACTCGCAACGATTTGTCGTCGATGACGCCGCCTTTGTGTTCGGCAACCGCACGGGAAGTCAGGTCTTTACCTCCCTCACCGCCGGCTACGAATTCCGTCAAGGCAAACTGATGCTGGCGCCCTACGCGCGCATCAACGCCACGTGGCTGACGCTCGGCTCCTTCACCGAGACCGGCGGCTTCGGCGGTGCCTTGAACTACTCCTCGCAATCCGCGAACTTCCTCACCTCCGTCGTCGGGCTTCGTGGCAAATATCTATTCCCGACCAGTTGGGGTACATTCGCGCCGCGTTTCCGCCTTGAGTATAATCATGATTTCAACGGCAGCAGTGACATAGCCCTGCATTACGCGGACTCGCTGTCGGGGCCGACGTTCAACCTGACCACCGCGCCTATGCAACGCGACCATGTCACCGTGGGATTAGGGACCGACTTCATTTTCACCGAGAGGCTCAAGCTCAGCGCGGACTACCAGCGCGACATTGATGCGCTCGGAGCCGGATGGCACCGTTTCAAGCTGAGGCTCGACGGCCGCTACTAATCGGCAGGATATCGCTTATATACGGCGACCTGCACGCGATGGGTTCATAACCATCGCGCTCTAGCGCCTTCATCCATCATCCGCTACATCCTCGCGTCATGCTGCCCATCATCGCCGTCTCCAATCTTTCCAAGACCTATGCTTCCGGATTCCAGGCTCTGAAAGGAGTCAATCTGGAAATTCGCCGTGGCGAGATTTTCGCCTTGCTTGGCCCCAACGGCGCCGGCAAGACGACGCTGATCGGCGTTATCTGCGGCATCATCAATCCATCGCAGGGCACGGTGTCAGTGGATGGTCATGACATTATCAAGGATTACCGCGCCGCCCGTTCGATGATCGGTCTGGTGCCGCAGGAACTCACCACCGACGCTTTCGAAACGGTCTGGAACACCGTCTCTTTCAGCCGGGGTCTGTTCGGCAAAGCTCCCAATCCCGCTCACATTACCAAGGTGCTTGAAGAGCTCTCGCTTTGGGACAAGCGCAACAGCAAGATCATGACACTCTCCGGCGGCATGAAGCGCCGGGTGCTGATCGCCAAGGCGCTATCGCACGAACCGCAAATCCTTTTTCTGGATGAGCCGAGCGCCGGCGTCGATGTCGAGCTGCGCAAGGACATGTGGCAGATGGTGCGCTCGTTGCGCGCCTCCGGCGTGACCATCATCTTGACCACGCACTATATCGAAGAAGCCGAGGATATGGCGGACCGGATCGGCGTGATCAACCACGGCGAAATCATTCTGGTCGAGGACAAAGCTGAGCTCATGCACAAGCTCGGCAAGAAGCAGTTGAAGCTCCAGCTGCACAGGAAGCTCGATGCCCTCCCCTCCGGCCTCGCCACGCGAAACTTAACGCTCGCCGCCGAGGGCAGTGAACTGATCTACACCTATGACACGCAGGGAGAGCGCACCGGCATCACCACGTTGCTGAAGGAGCTCAGCGACGCAGGGATCGCCTTCAAGGACCTCAACACTACGCAAAGTTCGTTGGAGGACATTTTTGTCGATCTGGTGAGGCAAAAAACATGAACCTTCACGCCGTACGCGCGATTTACCTGTTCGAGATGGCACGCGCCTGGCGCACGCTGTTTCAAAGCATCGTCTCTCCGGTGATCTCAACATCCTTGTATTTTGTGGTCTTCGGCGCGGCTATCGGTTCGCGCATCACCGAGATCGAGGGCGTGAGCTACGGCGCCTTTATCGTGCCGGGTCTGATCATGCTTTCGCTGCTCACGCAAAGCATCATGAATGCGGCTTTCGGTATTTATTTTCCGAAGTTCACCGGCACCATCTACGAACTCTTGTCGGCGCCGGTTTCGTATTTAGAGATTGCGCTTGGCTACGTGGGTGCCGCCGCGTCGAAGTCGATTATCCTCGGCTTGATCATCCTTGCCACTGCCGGGCTTTTCGTTCCGTTGCGGATCGCGCATCCGTTCTGGATGCTCGGCTTCCTCGTCGCCACGGCGGTGACCTTCAGCCTCTTTGGTTTCATTATCGGCATCTGGGCTGACGGATTTGAAAAGCTGCAGATCGTGCCGTTGCTGATCGTCACGCCATTGACGTTCCTGGGCGGCAGTTTTTACTCTATCAGCGTGCTGCCTCCGATCTGGCAGACGATAACGCTGTTCAATCCCGTGGTTTATCTGGTCAGCGGCTTTCGCTGGAGCTTCTACGACATCGCCGACGTGAGCTTGGGTGTCAGCGTAGCCATGACCGCCGTGTTCCTGACGCTGTGCATGGTGACGGTATGGTGGATCTTCAAAACCGGATACCGGCTGAAGAGCTAGTCCAGAACAATTCGCGCTGCTCTACGCCGCCACCAGCCTCTGGCCTGACACGAAGTCGTAGTCAGGCGCGAATGCGAGCGGTGGGCACCCCGAATCTCTCCTCTTGATTGCAAATTGCAACGCTATGCACGTGACAATGCGTAATTCGAAGCATATCGTCTTTGTGAGGGCAAGCTCGTGTGGGATTCGTCATGAATATCCGTTATTTATCACAGGTGCCGCGCAATGCGCGCGGAGCCAGGTTGCTAGCATCCGTATTGGCGAGTCTCTTTGCGCTTCTCGCGAGCAACCCCGCAGCAGCGGTCCCTTTGGGCAAGAGCCTGTGCGATCCCCCGCCGGCGAGCACACTTGGCGCCACGTGCACCGCCCAGGGGGCTGGCATCAACACGACCGTCTACTACAAGATCATCCTCGACAACACCGGCGGCGCGGCGACAAACGCGAATCTCAATGATCCCTACCCGACCGGCTTCAACCCGGTCACCGTCACTTGCACAGCCATCGATGGCGCCAATGCAGGCACGAATGTAGGGGCAGTGCTCGCCAATCCTCCAAGCGCCACGCCGCTGAGCGCGTCGGTTCCCATGCTCGCGAACCAGAAGGTCGAGTGTGTCGTAGCGGGCTATTTCGATAGCACGGGCCAATCCTGGAACAATCAAGCCCAATCGGGCACGAACCAATCGAACCAGCTCAACACGACGATTCAGCAGACATTGCTGCAGACCGACATTTCAACCCTCAAGAACTGCACGCCGACGTCCGTGAACGTGACCGGCGGCCCGCAGACCGTTCACTGCACAATCGTCATCACCAACAATGGCCCCAAGGATGCGTTTCTCGGCAGCATCTTAAAGCTGAAGGACGAACTTGCGCTCACCTCAAACGGCGTACCGCTATCGATCACGCTCGTCGGTGCGCCAACGTGCCAGCAGTCTCCACCATCCGCCAACGGGATTCCGGTCGACTGCCTGAACGGACCGGTGACGGCGGGTTCAGCGCCGCTCACCAGCAGTTACGCAACCTACTTCACCTGGGGTTACGCCGCCGGTACGCCGGGTTATCTTCCAGTCGGCGGCACGATGACCATCGATTACACCCTGAGCATCGAGCGCAGCACCAATATCACCTGCGTCAAAGATCTAAATCCTGCTGGCGTTTGGAATCGAGCCAAGATCGAGTTCAATCTTCCGTCGGGGACGCCGGTTGTGGACACCAACCCGGCAAACAATGAATCGGGTGTCACTAACATAACAGTCGACACCGGAATTCAAACCGTCGATCCGCTATGCGGTTCAGCCCTCTCCTGGGCGCCGCTCAAGATCAAGAAGAAACTGTTGTCGACCCAACCATTAGGCGGGTTCCTTTGGGGGAACTTGATCTCGTACCAGATCACGATCACCAACATCACTAATCAGACACTCACTGGCATCGACGTCTCGGATTGGAGCATGAGCCTCCCGGGTACACCTCCGTATATCGCTAACACGGTTTCCTGGTTCCCGCCCGGCAGTGGCGTAAACCTCAGCCCGACGATAATACCCGGATACTTCAGCATCGGTCAGATTTGGAAGGGCCAGATTACTAGTCTCGGGCCTAATGCAAGTTATACTTTCCTGCCCTTTGTAGCGAAGTACAGCTCGACGAGCTGTGACAACTACTTCAACGGCACGAATCCGATCAAAAACGTATTTCGCGCGCAATGGACCGGGACGGCGACGCCTCCCGGCGGCGGCGGCCCGGTAACTCAGACATGGTATGCCGAAGACGGCGCCGATGCGCTCATGGCGGAGAGGCCTGAGTGCAAGCTCAGCGCGATCAAGACGACGGTGACCAGCCCGAACAAGATCGTTTTCGGCAATTGGTTCACGTACACGGTCAAATTCAAGAACCAGGACCCGACCAATCCGGTTTCCATCGGCACGCTCGCCGATCGCTTGCGAATCGTTCAGCCCAACTACGCAACCTCGATGCAGGTCGACTACAATTTCAGCTGCCCGCTGGTCAGCGGCATTCAGAATCAACCCTTATTGAGCCCAACGCTCACCAACACGATCACCTACACGCAGCAGCCACACCAAGGGCTGGATCTGTTGACTCCGCAGACTCCGGGTCAGCCGGTGGTGTTTCCGCCGAATAAGACGCTCACTTGCACCATCAATATTAGGCTTCAGCGCCCGCCCAAGGGTGATCCCTATTGCATAGGCACCGGCCGGCCGCAGGTCGAAAACATCACGCTGATGGATGTCTCGCAGACTTATGGCCCGACGGTCGCGTGGCCGCCTACGGGCACCTACAACCCGGCACTCGTGACCGCCCAGCCCACTTCGATGGGAAGCCGAAATTGGGCAAGCGTGCGAACCGATCTGCCGCATTGCTTTAATCTCCAGGTCAACAAGTCGGTCAAGCCGCTCACCACCTGGATTACCAACCCGACACCGACCGAATACACGATCGTGCTGCATAATTTCGGCGACGCTATTCCGCTCGCGCCTTTCAACCCGCCCGGTAATCAATGGCCGAACTGGGTCGGCCCGCAGTTGCAGGATTTCTTCACGCAAAATCCGCCGAATACGGCTGTCACGAGCTTCGTCACCCCGGCGAATTGCTTCTCCGGTCTTGCGCCCCAGTGTCGCCGTCTCGGGCCGCCACCACCGCCGGCACTACCGTTGCCGCCCCTGCCCGGCCTCGGGCCGTTCCCATCGCCATTCCACATCGGTGTTGAAGGCTTGGGAAACACGCTCACCGATCGAGAAATCGTGTTGAAGTTCAAGGTTCAGCCGGTCTGCCAGTATCCGAAGGCCAAGAATGAACTGATTTTGTTCTGGAGCGGACCGAACGCGCAGGCCGACTGGTACTCCAACGACGACCGTAGCTGCTTCGGCCCGCCGCCTCTTGTTCCGCCCTACAGCCTTATTCCGCCCAACAGCGTGATCGGCTCGTGCAGCCGCGTCGAGCAACCCTGCTTGCGCGTCGGCGATCTGCAAGTCGTCAAGACCGTCGTCGACATGCTCGGCGTTCCGACCCCTGCCAATTTTGGAATGACGGTGAATTGTACGCCTTACGGTTTCCCGGCGCCTAACACGCCGATCACGGTTCCGAGCAACGGATCGGCGACCGTCGCCAATATTCCAGAGACGAGCAATTGTGCAGTTACCGAGCCGCCGCTTCTCCCGATCGCCAGCGTCGCGGCCTGCGGCGGTTCCAGCGCCTCCTGGAGCACGGTCATCTCTCCGCCGCAGCCCGTGACGATCGTGGCCAATCAGACAGTCACCGTCACGGTAACCAACACGGTCGTTTGCGATTTCATTATTTCCAAGAGCTATGACCATCCACCAGTAATAACCTACCCGGATGGGGCGGTGTTCAATTTTACGGTGAATTGCACCAATCCGGCCAATCCAAACGCGACGCCTGTAACGCTAACGGGAACAATCACCAGCACACACATCAATGGCGGAAATATCATGTCCGTGCCTAACACCGCTCCGGTGGGTTGGGTTTGTACGGCGACCGAAACTGTGCCGACTGGTGCCAACGCAAATGGCTGCTACTGGGCTCCGGGAGTTGCGGTATCCCCGAATCCGGTCACCATTCAGGCCGCTCCGGCCATCAACGCCGTTGGATTCAAGAACAACTATATCTGCCCTGCCAGCAACCCCAACTACGATCTCAGCATCAGCAAGGTCGGCTTGGGCCTCGTAAATGGCGGGCCGGATAAGCGCTTCGTCATCACCGTACAGAATGTCGGCAACAACAGCCTCTCCGCGGCAGACCTGAGTCATCTCACGATCACCGAAAACCTGCCGGCGGGATCGGTGATCACGAGTTACGGCAATACCGATCTGGCGGTGTGGAGTTGCACCCCGATGCCGAGTTCGCTCCCGGCAACGCCACCGCCGGGAATCGTATGCCATTACATCGGAAGCAATTCGGTCGCGCCATTTGCCGCCCTGCCCCAATTGCAGATCGTCGCAACACCAGGGACCGGCACCACCCAATACTTCAGCCCGGCAAACGGCGGCATAACTATAACCACCCAATCTCCGTTGAATTGCCCAGTTATGTCCCTCACTGGAACGGGAACAGGCCACGACGACGTGATCCTGGGCAACAATCAGGTGTGCATCTCGATGTAGAGAGGCCTTCTAGGCCGCCACTAACCGTTGGCCCGGGAAGTCGTAATCCGGGGCGGCCACGAGTTCGCCGCAGAACGCCCTCGCCTCTTCCCGCGCCGCCTCGGTGGCAAAGCGCCGCAGCAACGTCAGCAGCGGTTCGATGTCTTCCACTGAGGTCTGTTCGCAGCGGGTCAGCACGCGTTCGATCATGCGGCGCTGCAGCCGGGTCGCGCCGCGGGCGTCCCCAACAAAACCGTCCTCACGCATCGTCTCGATGGCTTCGCGGAAAGCGGGAAACGCCGACGCCGGCAACCCGGCTTTGTCATAAAGGGCGCGAAAACCCGTGCTGCGTTTGTGGTGAACCAGGCCGGCAACACGGTGGATCGGCATTCCGGAAAGTTCAGCCAGCGCCTCTTCGAACAGAATGGCATTGCCGCAGAGCAAGGCGCGTAGCACCAGCCCGGCGGTAAGCTGACCGGTTTCGCGCAAGTGGCGGACCAGCGGCCGCACTTCGACGTAAGCGGACTCAGCCGCCAATGTCACTGTCGCTCTTTCGCAGGCTTCCTGCGTGACACGTAACGCGCGGTCCTTAGCCAACCATGTGCGCGCGGTGACGAAATCCGCCAGCGTCTGCGAAAGCTTGGCCACAAGCGCCTGCCGGGTCGGCGCCGGCAGATCTTTGCAAGCCAGCAGAGCTTCGCGGATGACCGCCAGATGGCCATGCCGGTGAACGATACGGTCGAGTGAAAAGGACGCGACATCGGCCTCGGTATTTTCGATGAGCACGAGGCAGGCCTCGGCTGAGCCGACCTCGGCGATTGCCGCCGCGACGGCGCGGGGCAGCATCGGCCGTCGCGCGATGGCTGTCTGGATTTGCGAGGAGCCGGTGGCGGCAAAGTCGACCAAATCGGTATCGATAAACAGCGGCGAACGCCCCAGCACGATCGTAGCCACTTCCGCCTGGTCGGCGGCGAGCGCATGAACGACGGCAGCGGGCGCCATTTGGCTGGATGCAAAGGCCTCCGCCAAAGCACGGCGCACCAGCGGCGAAGGATCATCGAGGAGAAGGAGCATCGCGCCTTCAGCGGCGGCGCGGTCGTCGATGGACAGAGGAGAAAACAAATAGGCCCGTGCCAGCGCCGTGGCGCCATCGGCACGCTCGCCCGCGGATGCGGTCCGCAGCCACTGCAAAAACTCGCGGACAATCATGGTGTCACAGACGCTTAAAATGGCCGCGGAGCGCGGCAGAGATCACTCTGGACTGCGCCGCTTAACAAAGCGTTCACCATAAGCCTTTACGAATATTGATGATTTATTAATGGCTAGAGAAGACACGCCAACAATGGATTACCCCGCCTAGGTGCCAAACAAGCCGCGTATATCGGCCGGCATATCCTGAAACAGATCGAGTGCACCGCCTGCGCGTGGGGTGATCGTTTCCCGGGGAACGGTGGCGCGTGGGTCGGCCGAGCCCGGAGCGCTCCACAACTGACTCACTTTCGGGGCAACGGCTTGGCGTCGCTCGCTCGTATGAAATAACGCCTGGAAGATCGGCTCGGCATTTGCAGCCCGCGCCGGAAGCCGTTGACTGGCCGCAAATGCATTGGCAATCCCGGCGGTGTCCGGAACCGCGGCGGCGACTTTCCGCGCGCCGGGCGAAGCCGCGGCAACATCGATCGGGGTAACTGACCGGGCACGGGCAACATCGTAACGGCCGGTCAAGTTCGCATAAACCTCCGAGGCGCTGCGGGCATTTCCCTGCTTGTCATAGAAGATCGAGCGATTGGCATTGGCCGCGGCAGGAAACATGTCGGCGGCGCTCGTCTGCGATTTGGCCGCGCCCGCGATCAGCTTCGCCGCGCCGGAAGCACCAAGAAAATGCGCGATGTATAACTCTCCCTCGCTCGGCTGCCGGTTCAGCCGGCTGGCGAGTAGCGCCGCGTTGCTTCGGGTGAATGCCCCAGCCATGGCCGCGTTTGCCGCAGGGTCATGGCGCAGATTTAAAATCTCCATGCGCAAAGCGGGATCTGACACCTCCAACCGGCCGGAGGGCGTTTTAGTGATGGCGTTGGCATATTGCCCATAGCCGAGCTTGGGGCCCGCCTCTTTCATCGTCGACAGCCAAGTCTGTTCGATGAATTGAAACAATCCCCGCGCCGAGGACGTCGAAGCCTTGGCGCCCGGATTGAAATTAGATTCCACCTTGGCTGTCGCCAAAAGGTAGTTGAAATTCGCTCCCGTGGCCCGCGCGGCCTGCTGGATGGCGCCGGTAATTTTCGACGCGGCTGGATTGATATTGGAGGTCGGACTAACCGACATGGGTAAGCGCCGCGGAGGCGTGAGTCACGCGGTGCGTGGCTGTCTCGCCTGCTTCCATCTGCCATTACTATGGTAAATGAGGCGTTAATACAGGCCGAGGCGGAAACCGCCGCCTGTCTCCAGGAGATATTCCATGGCGAGCGATACCGCCGTCCGGCACAAGCGCGGCGGCCTTTACTTCGAGGACTTTATCGTCGGCGAGCTGTTCGAGCATCGGCTTACCCGCACGGTGACGCAGATGGACAACATGCTGTTCTCCAACATGACGCTTAATCCGCAGCCGCTGCACATCGACCGGCATTTCTGTGAGACCGAAACCGAATGGGGTCAGCCTTTGATGAACTCGCTGTTCACGCTTGGCCTGATGATCGGCATTTCCGTCAACGACCTCACCGTCGGCACCACCATTGCCAATCTCGGCATGACCGAGGTGAAGTTTCCCCACCCGCTGTTCGAAGGCGACACCGTGCATTGCACGACAGAGATTTTGGGCAAACGCGAATCGAAATCACGGCCTGATGCCGGCATCGTCGAGTTGCATCACCGCGCGTTTAAGCAGGACGGCACGCTGGTTGCCGAGTGCCGCCGTCAGGCCTTCATGCGGAGGCGGACACCGTCACCCTGAGGTGCGAGCAACGGAATCGTTGCGAGCCTCGAAAGGCGACGCCGCATCCTTCGAGGGCCGCCTTCGGCGGCCACCTCAAGATGACGGCTCACTTCTTGCCATACACCTTCTCCGGATCGAACGCCTTTTCCGCATCACGGAATTCGAGCGTCACCGCCCCGCTCTTGCCGATCGGCACGGCCCGATAGAAGCATGAGCGCCGTCCGGTGTGACAGGCGCCGGGCCCCTCCTGCTCGACCTTGATCCACACCGCGTCCTGATCGCAATCGACGCGTAGCTCAAGCACGCGCTGCACATGCCCGGAGCTTTCGCCCTTGCGCCAAAGCGTCTTCCGCGAGCGGCTGAAATACCAGGCTTCGCCGCTCGTGATGGTTTTTTGTAATGCTTCGGTATTCATATGCGCGACCATCAGCACGTCGCCCGAACGGGCGTCAGTGGCGACACACACAATCAAGCCATCCGCGTCGAACTTTGGCGCAAAAGCCAAGCCCTCTTCGATCTCGTCGGCCGAGCCGCGCGCGGAAAATGGAATGGTTTTATCGGACACTGCTTGCCCCATCGTGATTGCCGGGTCAAGCCCGGCAATCCATCGCTATTGTTTGAATTCAGACGCCGGATGGATGCGCGGGTCAAGCCCGCGCATGACGAGCAAAATTACCGCGCCGGCCCGCGCACCATGGTGATGAAACGCACCTGCTGCTCCGGGCTCTCGCGGAACGAGCCGGTGAATTGCGTCGTCAGCGTCGATGCGCCAGGCTTCGCCACGCCGCGCACGGACATGCACATATGCTCGGCCTCGATCATCACCGCCACGCCGCGCGGTTTTAGGATCTCGTCAATCGCGGTCGCGATCTGCGAGGTCATGTGCTCCTGCGTCTGCAAGCGCCGCGCATAGACCTCAACCAAGCGAGCGAGCTTGGACAACCCCACCACCCGGTCGACCGGCATATAGGCCACATGCGCCTTGCCGAAGAACGGCATCATATGATGCTCGCAATGCGAATTGAAGGAGATGTCGCGGATCAGCACGAAGTCGTCGTATTTGAAGATCTCGCCAAAAGTCCGGTCGAGCACTTCCACCGGACACTCGCGGTAGCCGCCGTAAATCTCCTCGAAGGAATTGATGACGCGCTTTGGCGTTTCGACCAAGCCCTCGCGCGCCGGGTCGTCGCCGGCAAAAGCGATCAGCGTGCGCACGGCAGCCTCGGCGTCTTCACGGGAGGGGCGCGGCTCCACCGGCTGCGGCGCGGCGCGGACGTGGTCGGAGAGGGTCTCGCTGGCGGGCGAATTCTTCGGCCAAGGCTTAATAACAGCGTCCATAATGGTCTCTCCGTCCGGCAGCGCACGGCCTGGTCGGGCCACAGACGCCGCATTTCCTAGAACATGGCTCTCATGCCATGCGGCCGCGCGAAATCCTTATCCTCTCGCCGGGTCGTCCCTATATAATCCTTTGGGTTCACGAGGCAATCGAGGCAAGGCCGGGCCGCCGCTAACATGCTGAACGAGGTTTATAACAGCCGGATTTTGGAGCTGGCCGGGAATATCCCCCGGGTGGGGCGGCTTGCGGCTGCAGACGCCTCGGCCACGGCCCATTCCAAGCTCTGCGGCTCGACCGTCACCATCGACCTGAAGATGCAGGACGATACCGTCACCGACTTCGCCCATGAAGTGAAAGCCTGCGCGCTGGGCCAAGCGTCCTCTTCGATTATGGCGCGCAACGTCATCGGCGCCAAGGCCGCCGAGCTGCGCGACTTGCGCGAGACGGTGCGGCGGATGCTGAAGGAAAATGGCGCGCCGCCTTCCGGCAAATGGGCCGACGTCGCGGTGCTCGAGCCGGTGCGCGATTACAAAGCGCGCCATGCGTCCACGTTGTTGACCTTCGACGCGGTGGTTTCGGCAATCGATCAGATCGAGAGCAAGCGGCGCGCCGCAACTGCCGGGTGACTGGTAGGAGCCGTCGCCCGATTATATGATGCCACCCGCGCGGCTCGCCGCGCTCCACTTACGCGAGAGTTTCCATGCTGAAAACCGAACAGAACGACCGTCTGACTCGTACCGGACCGGACACGCCAGGCGGCCGGTTGTTTCGCAGCTACTGGATACCGGCGCTGCTCGCATCGGAGCTGCCAGAAAACGAATGTCCGCCGGTGCGGGTGAAGCTTCTATCCGAACGGCTCTTGGCGTTTCGCGACACCCAGGGCCGCTACGGCCTGATCGATGAATTCTGCGCCCATCGCGGCGTGTCGCTGTGGTTCGGGCGCAACGAAGAGAACGGCCTGCGCTGTCCCTATCACGGCTGGAAATACGATCACACCGGCCAATGTATCGATGTGCCCTCGGAGCCGGCGGAAAGCGGCTTCTGTCAAAAGATCAAGCTGAAGTCCTATCCGCTGGTGGAGCGCGGCGGCATTCTCTGGACCTATATGGGACCGGCGGAGCGCCAGCCGGCGTTGCCGGCTTGGGAATTCGCCTCGGTTCCGGACAATCAGCGCTATGTCACCAAGCGATTGCAGGAAAGCAATTGGCTGCAATCCTTGGAAGGCGGCATCGATTCCAGCCATACGTCGTGGCTGCACCGCGGCGAACTGGAAGCCGATCCATTGTTCAAAGGTTCGAAGGGTAACGAATATAATCTCGGCGACACCAAGCCGCATTTCGAAGTCGTGGAAAGCCCCGGCGGTCTTTACATCGGCGCACGCCGCAATGCTGAGAACGGCAACTATTATTGGCGTATTACACCGTGGGTGATGCCCTCCTTCACCATGATCCCGCCGCGCGGCGATCATCCGGTGGGCGGACATTTCTGGATCCCGATCGACGACGAGAATTGCTGGGCCTGGAATTTCGATTACCACCCGATCCGCCCGCTAATGGATAGCGAAGTGCGGGCCATGCAGGAGGGCTGGGGACGGCACGTCATCTATGAACCCGGCGGCTGGCGCTCCCGTGCCAACAAAGACAACGATTATCTGATCGACCGCGCGGCGCAAAAGGCCGGCATTACCTATAGCGGCGTCGCCGGCTTCGCCATGCAGGATTCCTCGGTGCAGGAAAGCATGGGGCCGATTATCGACCGGTCGAAGGAGAATCTCGTTTCCACCGACAACGGGATCATCATGGCGCGCCATCGGCTGCTACGCGCGATTCAGGCGTTGGAGGAAAAGGGCGTGGCGCCTCCGGGCGTCGATTCCGCCCATCAACGGGTACGCTCTGTCGCCATCGTGCTGCCGCCAAACCAGGCATTCAAAGAGGCGGCCAAAGAGGAGCTTTCGGTGCGCCCCGGCCAAGCCCACGCGTCGGTCTGAAGAATTTAGGCTTATTGGGCCTGCGCGATGCTGCCGGTGGCGTCGGCTTTCGGACCAAGCAACTCGGCATGAGCGGCGGGCCGGCGCATCAGTTGGTCGCTGCAACTCGCCGCGAATTGCGGAAAGTTCTGCGCCACCCCTGTGTTGCCCATGCGGATCGTGGTCTCGACATTATTGATGTTGGTGGTTGCAATTGTCAGCGAATGGCTGCCTTCGCCCGCAAGCGAACGGACGAGAGCCGCCGGAACGATGCCGCGGGCGACAGAATCGATTTCCGGACGCTTCGACCGTGCTTCCGACATGATGATCTCAAGCGGCACTGATCGACGGCCTGTGGATATGGCGACTTGTTTGAGCGGCTCGGGCCCCGGGCGCGCAACAGCGCCGCTTCGTCTCTCCACATAAGTCACGTCGTAGCTGTCGGGCGCGCTGGCGCAAGCAATGATGAGATCAAAGCTTCCGATCTCGTCGCCTTCCAACGTCAATGGATGCCGCCTGATGAGCGTTGTGAACCCGGCTTTCTCGGTAGCGCTCCAGCCGCGCTCAGCCGTAGCCGGCACTCGTGAAATCCTTGTTGCCGCCGCGGGCAAGACCGCCGCGGCCTGCGATTCCTGGCTGGGAGCGTCAGCCACCATGTTCAATCCCATGCGGCGAAGCTCTTTATCCGAGAGCCTGCGCATCGGTTCCCACGGCGGTATGCGCAGCGCCGTTTCCAGCAACTCGATGGAGCCGCCCATCTCGACGGTGTATTGGGCCAACTGTCCGATATCACGCTGGACGATTGCCAAATCCTCGGCGGTGTAGCTCGCCGCTGCGGCGTCCTCGCGGCGATCGCCCAACCAAATCTCATGGACGAGCACCCGGGCTTCCGGCGGCACGACGCGCTGCGTGCCTGCGAGCAAAAGGAAGGCGCACATCGACTCGCAGTCGGCGCGCGGGGAAAGCTTGGCTCGCTCGTCATCGGTGCCGGCCGTAGAAAGCGCGATGGTGTCGCCGACGGTCGTCGCCATTCCAAGGCGGCGAATGGACCGGCCCAAGGCTAGAGCACCCAGTACCGAACCGCCGCTGGAATTAAAGGCAATGGTCCCGCCTTGAATCGGATGCTTGCGGACGAAGGCTTCGAAATCGCTGGATGATTCTCGCGTGACCGAACCGACGGCGGAAATCCAGGTGCGGCAGTGGTCGCCGCATGTGCTGAGAGGTCCCTCTTGATGCAATTCAAATCGCATCGGCATCATCCGAGCGTCGAGCGCCGCTGCGGACGAAGTCTGGACTGAGGCGGCCATGGCGCAGAAAGCAAACGCCATACCGCCAAAGAGGCGTGGCACCATCTTTCCCCCTGTCACAGCGCCCGCGTGAGGTTATCCTCACATCGTATAAAAGCGCCGCAACGTATTACCCCCGACTCACTTTTAGTCACGACCGAGATTCGGGTCTACTTTAAAAGAGGCTATGCTCCCTTACGGCCGTTGAGTGTTGCCCAATAACCACGGCTGTTGCGCAGCATATCCACACTGCCGGCCTCGAACCGCGGTCTTGCGTCGGATTTCATCGAGATCAGTCCACATGAGGGGTATTAAGTTCCTGTTAACGACGGCGCAGCGAGTTCCCCAGCAATGCGGGCGCGGCTTGATCGCGGTTTACCGCTATACGCTCTCGCCTCTTGTCGGTTTTCACTGCCGGCATCTACCGACTTGTTCCGAATATGCCGATGAGTCGCTGCACCGTCACGGGTTGTGGGCTGGCGGGTGGATGACTCTCGCGCGAATCCTGCGTTGTCATCCTTGGGGTACTTCCGGCCTGGATTTCGTGCCGGAAAGACTGCCCGCGCGGGCGCGCTGGTGGATGCCGTGGCGCTACGGGAGGTGGCGGGGAATTTAACGACCGCGGTGACCGACTGTCCTTAGCGTCGTAACAATCTTGCGCCGGTTCCATCGCTACGTTATCTCCTGTGCCGACGCTTACCTGCATTCGTAGGCAGCGAGTGAGCAACAGGAGTGATCATGGTCACGTTGACCTTTCCCGACGGCGCGCGCCGTGAATTCCCCGATGCCATTACCGGTCTCGACATCGCCAAGGGCATTTCGCCCTCGCTCGCCAAGCGCACGGTCGCCATGGCGCTCGACGGCACGGTCGCCGATCTCGCCGACAAGATCGAGCGCGATGCCAAGATCGAATTCCTCACCCGCGAGGATCCGCGCGCACTGGAACTGATCCGCCACGACGCCGCGCATGTGCTGGCCGAAGCGGTGCAGACCTTGTGGCCAGGCACGCAGGTCACCATCGGCCCGGTGATCGAGAACGGCTTCTATTACGATTTCTTCCGCAACGAGCCGTTCACGCCGGAGGATTTTGCCGCGATCGAAAAGAAGATGCGCGAGATCATCGCGCGCGACAAACCTTTCACCAAGGAGGTGTGGTCGCGCGACGAGGCCAAGCGCGTGTTCACGAACAAAGGCGAGATGTTCAAGGTCGAACTGGTCGACGCGATTCCGCCTGACCAAGATTTGAAGATCTACAAGCAGGGCGACTGGTTCGATCTGTGTCGCGGACCGCACATGACGTCGACCGGCAAGATCGGCAACGCGTTCAAGCTGATGAAGGTCGCGGGCGCCTATTGGCGCGGCGACAGCAACAATCCGATGCTGACGCGTATCTACGG